>JBLNBJ010000208.1:0-3524 GCA_050259835.1 Ignavibacteria bacterium
CTCGATCGCTTCGATCGGCAGCGCAGCGACGGCGGAGAGGAAGCGCCGCGCCTCCGCCTCGGGCCAGGCGCGGTTGGCGTCGAGGCGCAAGCGCAGACGGCCTCCGGTCGCTTCGACGAGCGCATGCAGTTGCGCGGCCTCGTGATCGACCGACTGGATGCCGACCTTGATCTTGCCGACGTCGAAGCCCCGCGCGAGGGCTTCGGCGGCGCGTGCCGCGCAGCGGGCATCGAGCGGACCAAGCGCAGCGTTGACGCCGACGGATAAGCCTTCATCGCCGACCGCCCCGAGCAGGCGCGCGAGCGGAATTCCCCGCTGTTGCGCCTCGATGTCGAGCAGCGCCGTCTGCACGGCCCAGCGAACCTCGGGCGGCGCGGTCGCGCCTGCGGCTTCCCAATCGCCGACCTCGCCGGCGCCACGCCTGGCCAATTGCGCGAGCGCGTCGAGAACCTTCGCGTGTCCTGCCGCGCCGGAACTCGGCAGCGGCGCGCAGTCTCCCCATCCCGACAGCCCGTCCGCCGTCGTCACCTGCAGCAGCGCGCCCTGCCGCTCGGTCAGCGTGGCCGATGCCGCCACCCACGGCCGCTTGAGCGGCAGGCGATACGGCAGGACGCGAACGGCGGCGACGCGCATGCCGGCCTCAGGGACGGCGGCGGTACTTGCCGAAGTTCGGCGGGCGCTTCTCGAGCCAGGCGTTGCGGCCTTCCTGTCCCTCGGCCGTCATGTAGAAAAGGCCGGTCGCCTGCCCTGCGAGTTCTTGGATGCCGGCCAGTCCGTCGGTGTCGGCGTTGAAGCCGGCCTTGATCATGCGCAGCGCCGTCGGCGACAGCGCCGTCATCTGGCGGCACCAGGCGACGGTCTCTTCCTCGAGCCGCTCGAGCGGCACGACGGCATTGACGAGGCCCCACGACAACGCCGTCTGCGCGTCGTACTGGCGGCAGAGCAGCCAGATTTCCTTGGCCCGCTTGAGACCGATGGTGCGCGCCATCAGGCCCGCGCCGAGGCCCGCGTCGAAGCTGCCGACGCGCGGCCCGGTCTGGCCGAAGCGCGCATTGTCGGCAGCGATGGTGAGATCGCAGACGAGATGCAGCACGTGGCCGCCGCCGATCGCATAGCCGGCCACCATGGCGACCACCGGCTTGGGCAGCCGGCGGATCTGCATCTGCAGGTCGAGCACGTTGAGATGCGGCGTGTGGCTCTTCTCGTCGTGATAGCCGCCGTCGTCGCCACGCACCTTCTGGTCGCCGCCGGAGCAGAACGCCTCGTTGCCGACGCCGGTGAATATGATGGCGCCGACGTTCGGATCGCGATGCGCGCGGCCGAAGGCGTCCATCAGCTCGCCGATGGTTTCGGGACGGAAGGCGTTGCGGCGTGCCGGACGGTTGATGGAAATCTTCGCGATGCCTTCCGACGAAAGCTCGTAGAGGATATCCTCGTAGGTAGCGCCGGCTTCAGGGCGGGTCCAGACGATGCTCATGGAAAGGTCACCGTTAGAAAGAGAGTCGGGAAGGACTTCGGGCGACCCGGCCGCGAGCCGCGCAGTCCGGCGCGGATTCTAGCGGAAGGCCGCGCCGCCGGAGCGACGGCGCGGCCGGGGGAACGAAACGGCGTTCCCCGTGACGGCGGCTATTCCTTGATGGCTTCGAGCGCGAGGCTGATGGTCACCTCGTCGCCGACGTAGGGCGCGTTCTTGCCGGCATTGAACTCGCTGCGCTTGATGGTCGTGGTGGCGTTGGCGCCGATGGCGTCGCGCTTGAGCATCGGGTGCGGCATGGCCTGGAACGACGTCACGGTGAGCGTCACCGGCTTCGTCACGCCCTTGATGGTGAGGTTGCCGTCGATGGCCGCCGGCTTGTCGCCGTCGAAACGGACCGCCGTCGACTTGAAGCTCGCGGTCGGATAGCGCGCGGTGTCCAGGTAGTCCTCGCCCTGGATGTGCTTGTTGAACAACTCGGAGCCGGTATCCACGGACTTCATGTCGATCACGACGTCGACCGCGCCGGTGCGCGCCGTCCTGTCCCACACCACCTTGCCGCTCGTCTTGTTGAAGCGCGACAGTTGCGTCGAATAGCCGAGATGGCTGTAGGAGAAGCGCGGGAAGGTATGCGAGTTGTCGATGGCGTAGGTCTCGGAATCGGCGAAAGCCGGGGCGGCCACGATGGCAGCGAGCAGGGCAAGACGTTTCATGGTTCTCTCCTTTGGTGGGTGCTTCATTTCCCGGCGGTCGCCAGGATGCGGAACTTGATCTGGATCTCGTTGGCGACGGTGCCGAAGTCCGCCCATTCGCCCTGGCCGATGCCATAGTCGGCGCGCTTGAGCGTGAAGCTGCCTTCGAACGTGCCGGCGTTGCCCTGCGCGGCAAACGTGAACGGCGCGGTGACATCGCGCGTCTGCCCGCGGATGGTCATCTTGCCGCTCGCTTCAAAGCGGTTGCCGCCGAGCGGCTTCACGGCCGTCGATACGAATTTCGCCTGCGGATATTTCTTGACGTCGAACCAGTTCTTGCCGGTCACTTCCTCGTCGGCCTCGGCCATGCCGGTGTCCACGCTGGCGAGGTCGACGTCGATTGCGGCCTTGGCCGCGGCGGGCCTGGCCGGGTCGAAGTCGATGCGCGCGGCGAAGCGCTTGAAGCGGCCGTCGACGGGCACGCCCATCTGCTTGTAGACGAAGCTCAGCGCGCTCTTGTCGGGCTGGACGGCATTGAAGTCGGCGGCGTGCGCGGCGAGTGGCGCCGCGGCGGCGAGGGCGAGCAGGACGGTCTTGTTCATGGCGTTCTCCTTGGCAGCATGCGGAGCAACACGCCGTCCCGGTCGACGACGTGGTGCTTGAGGGCCGCCGCCGCGTGGCCGGTGACGACGGCGGCGAGCAGGTAGTTGAGCCAGGCGTGCACGTTGGCGAGCGTCTCGCCCAGCGCCTTGTCCTTGGCGAGGAGATCCGGCAGCGGCAGCACGCCGAAGTAGACGGTCGGGACGCCCTTGGCGGAGCTCATCAGCCAGCCGGTCAGCGGAATGGCGAGCATCAGCAGGTAAAGCGCCGCGTGGCCCGCATGCGCCGCAGCCTTGAACAGCGGCGGCATCGCGTGCGGCAGCGCCGGCGGGCGATGCGCGGCGCGCCAGCCGGCGCGCACGAGGACCAGCAGGAAGGCCGTGACGCCCGCCCACTTGTGCCACGAATAGAGCTTGAGCTTCCACGGCGAGAGCGGCAGGTCGTGCATGTAGAGTCCGAGGGCGAACAGGGCCGCCAGCAGCACGGCCATCAGCCAATGCAGGGCGATCGCGGTGGCCGTATAGCGGTCGTTCATCGGGCGTTCTCCTCGCGCGCATGGAAAGCGAAGGCGTCCATGGCGATCACATAGTCGTCGACGCCGGCATGGACGCGTTCGGCACGCGCCCCCTCCCCGGCCGCGCCAAGCGCCACGAACAACGGCAGCAGGTGCTCGTCGCTCGGATGGGCGCGCACGGCATCGGGCGCGCGATCGCGGTACTCGAGCAGCGCTGCCGTGTCGCCGCCGGACAACTGCGCCC
>JBLNBJ010000209.1:0-5253 GCA_050259835.1 Ignavibacteria bacterium
TTCGGCCCGCCGAGGGCGACGGGTGGTCGTCGCCGCTTCGTGTCCCCCGGCGGACAAGATCGAAAAGGCGTCCGCCTCCTCCTTTACCTACGCGTCGACGACCACCCGCCACCCTCGGCTCGACACTCCGGGTGCATTGGCGCTTCGTCCCTCGTGCGGTTGCTCGCCGGGCCGATGGGGTGCCCTGCTGCGCGTAGGTAAAGGAGGAGGCCGACGATTTTTCGTTCGTGGCGGCGGGGGGCCCCGGCGCGCACCAGGGCACCCCGTCGGCCCGAGCGCCCAAAGCGTCTCGAACACCCAGCCCGCTACGCCGCCTTCGGCTTCGCCTCGAGCGCGCGCTTGGCCTGCCGCGCCTCGTAATACCTGAGCAGGTGGTAAGTGCCCCAGCCGATCAGTCCGCAGCCGACGATGAAGCCCGCGTAGGCCACCGGCCACGAGACGTCGAAGTCCTTCGTCATCATCGAGAACTCCGACATGCCGCCGATGCCGGCCAGGATGTTGATCGGCATGAACACGATGGAGATCGCCGTCAGCTTCGACACGCGCTGGTTCTGGTTGATGTTGATGAAGCCGACCGTTGCGTCCATCAGGAAGTTGATCTTGCCGAACAGGAAGCCGGTGTGGCCGTCGAGCGATTCGATGTCGCGCAGGATCTGGCGCGCGTCGTCCTGCTGGTCGCCCGAGAGGAACTTGCCGCGCATGAGGAAGGAAAGCGCGCGCCGCGTGTCGAGCACGTTGCGGCGGATGCGTCCGTTCAGGTCTTCGCCGCCGGCGATTTCGGACAGGATCTGCGCGGCTTCCTCGTCGGTGATGCGCGGGTTCAGCACCTTCTTGCCGACGGCTTCGAGGTCCGCATAAATGTCCTCGAGCGCGTCGGCCGAGTATTCGACGTCGGCGGCGTAGAGGTCGAGCAGCACGTCCTTGCCTTCGGTCACGTAGCCGGGCTGGGTGCGCGCGCGCAGGCGCTGCAGGCGGAACACCGGCAGTTCCTCCTGGCGCACCGAGAACAGGATGTCCTTATGCAGGATGAAGGCCACCGCGACGTTGCGCGCCTTGTCCTTGGTGTCCAGCAGGAAGTCCGAATGCAGGTGGATCTCGCCGTTCTCCTCGACGTAGAAGCGCGCGCTGGCCTCGAGGTCGGTCAGGCTGTCGGGATCGGGCAACTCCAGGCCGAAGTGTGCGCCGACCCAGAAGCGCATCTCGGCCGAGGGCGCCACCAGGTCGACCCAGATCGGCTTGATGTTGGCCAGGTCGGCGCGGCAGGAAACCTGCATCTGGCGCAGGCGGCCGTTGTGCAACTCGAAGGCATTGAGCGAGATCTTCTCGCTCTCGTGGCGTCCCGCGGTAACGAGCTCTTCGCGCACGTCGTCGAGCACCAGCAGCAGGATCTGGTCGATGCGGTCTTCGCCGACCTGCTCCCAGGCCAGCAGCCGGTCGTCGGGCGCCAGCGCCTCGAGGATGCGCGCCACGTCGACGGGATCCAGCCCGGCCAGCAGCCGGCGCAGCTCGCTCAGGTTCTGCTTGTGCACGAGGCTATCGACCATCTCGTGCTTCGGCATCTCCTGCCGGTTCACGAGGCTCTCCACCAGGCGATGGCGCGACAGCAGGTTCTGCACCTCGTTGAGGTGCTGCGTCAGCCGGTCGAATTCTGGGGTGGGGGCGGCGCTCATCTCTGCCTCGGCGCTGGGAACCCCGCGATTCTATCCGACGAGGCGCGCTAGGGCACCTCGGAATACTGCATGCGCGCCAGGATTACGGCGGTGCGTCCGTTCATGAACGGCGAATAGGGGTTCTTCTCGAACTTGCGCGGCGCCGGCAGCATGACGGCCAGGCGCGCCGCCTGCTCGGCGCTGAGCGCCGACGCCGGCACGCCGTAATAGCGCCGCGCGGCCGCTTCGGCGCCGAAGACGCCCTCGCCCCACTCGACGCTGTTCAGATAGACCTCGAGGATGCGGCGCTTGTCCCAGAACATCTCGAGCCAGACGGTGATGACCGCTTCCTGTGCCTTGCGCCACGGCGTCTTTGACGCCGACAGGAACAGGTTCTTCGCCAACTGCTGCGAAATGGTGGAGCCGCCGGCGACCACCTTGCCCTTCTTCTGGTTCTTCTCGATGGCCTTCTGCATGCCTTCCCAGTCGAAGCCCTCATGGTCGACGAACTTGTCGTCCTCCGCGGCGATCACGGCCCGCTTGAGGTGCACCGAAAGCCGCTCGTAGGCGACCCATTGGTGCTTGAGTTCGGCCTGCGGGTTCTTGGCGCGCAACTCGTCCAGTCGCAGCGCCATGAAATGCGTGGTGCCCGGGTCGAAGTGCTTCCACCACACCACCCAGGCGACGTACCAGGCCTGCCAGGCCAGCACGAGCAGCAGGAAGGCGAGCAGGCCGACCTTCAGCCGGTGCGCCAGCGTCTTGCGCATCAGCCGTGGCGCAGATCGAACAGGATCGGCCCGGTCTCGGGACGCACGCCGCGCCAGACCATGAAGGCTTCGGCGGCCTGCTCGACCAGCATGCCGAGGCCGTCGGTGGCACGGACGCCGGCGTCGAGCGCCTGGTTCATGAAGGGGGTTTCGTGACCGTAGACCATTTCATAGGCTAGGCTGCGGCGGGCGAACAGGGCCGCCGCGAGGGGCAAGGTGGCCGACTGCAGCCCCGCCGAAGTGGCGTTGATGACCAGGTCGAACTGCCGTCCGGCGATTTCCTCGAAGCCGCCGCCCTCGGGAAGTACACCGCCCGAAGCGCGCGCCGCGAACTCGGCCGCCAGCCGCGCTGCCTTTTCCGGCGTGCGGTTCGCGATGAACAACTCGGACGGACTTTCCTGCAGCAGCGGCAGCACTACGCCGCGCGCGGCGCCGCCGGCACCGAGCAGCAGCACGCGGCGGCCGGCGATGTCGAAGCCGATGTTGGCCTTGAGATCGCGCACCAGTCCGGCACCGTCGGTGTTGTCGCCGACGATCTCGTTGCCCTCGAAGCTCAGGGTGTTCACGGCGCCGGCCGCGGCGGCGCGCTCGGTGAGCCGCGTGGCGAGGCGGAAGGCCTCTTCCTTGAAGGGCACCGTGACGTTGGCGCCGCGGCCGCCGGCTGCGGCAAACGCCTTTGCCGCGGGGGCGAAGCCGTCGAGGGGTGCCAGCAGCGCCTCGTAGCTCATGTCCTGCCGGGTCTGGCGCGCGAACAGCGCGTGGATGCGCGGCGACTTGCTCTGGGCGATGGGGTTGCCAAAAACGGCGTAGCGGTCAGTCATCGGTCAGTGATTGGCGCAGGGGCGGTCGCGCTATGGGTGTGGGGGAGGGCCGTTTTCGGCGAAGGCTAACATGAGCGCAGCGAATGTTAAGCGCAGCGTCCGTAGCCAAAAACGGCGTAGCGGTCGGTCATGGCGTTACTTGCTGCTGAGTCGGTCGGCCGAGGTGAACGACCAGGTGCGCGTGATCTCGATCTCGTCGGTGTCGCGCGCGATGTTGGGCGGGAAGGGAATGCCGCCGGCGAGCCGCACAATGTTGCGTGCGGCATCGTCGAGCACCCTGATGCCCGAGGGACGATCGACGAAGATGTCCTTGATGCTGCCGTCGGCGCGGATGGTGACGGACAGCGTCAAATTGCCGTAGAGGCGGCCCTTCGCGGCTTCCGGATAGTTGAGATTGCCGATGCGCTCGACCTTCTGGCGCCAGTCCTCGATGTATTGCGCGAAGCGGTATTCCGACGTGCGGGTCCCGAGGCGGGCGACGCGCGGCCGCTTGTTGTAATCCTCGACGTTGCGGCCGATCTCGCCTTCCAGCCGCACCATGGCCATCGCGTTGCTCGCCAGATCGAAGCCCGACACCGCGGGTGCCTTCGGTGCCGGCTCGCGGCGCTCGGCGTTCGGCAGGGCCTTGCTGCTCTTCATCTGGGTCATCGCGCGGCGCTGCTCGGCTTCGAGCGCGCTCACCCGCTGGCGCGCTTCGAGCACGGCGTCGCCGTCGCGCGAATCCTTCGATGCCGGCAGCGGCGTGGTGCGGCGGCGGTTTTCCTCGACGTCGCCGCCGCCGTCGAGGTTGGCTTGCGCGCGTGCCTGGGCGTCCTTCGGGCGCGTGGCGCTTTTGGCGTTGACCAGGATGACGTCGAGCGCCTGCTCGGTGGCGCGGCCGAGCGCCTGCGGCAGCTTGAACTGGATGGACAGCACGACCGCGTGCAGCAGCAGCGAGATGCCGAGCGCGACTGTGAGGTTGCGCTGCGGCGGGGGCATGTCGGCCAGCGGCGCCGGCCAGCGGAACGGTCGTGGCATGGCGCGGAATTCTACTCCGCGGCCTCCTCGTCCCCCAAAGCCGCATCAGACCCGTCGGCGCCCAGCAATTCGACGTATCGGGCGCGCGCTTCGGCCTCCATGAGGTCGATCTGCTCGACGGCGAGCTTCACGCGCGCACCGCGATCGAGCGCCGGCAACGAGGGCACGCGCAGCACCAGCGGAATGCGCTCGAGCCGCACCAGGCTTTCCTTGAGGACGGCGGCGGCCGGCTGCGTTTCGTTCTCCTGCGCCAGCCAGCGCAGGCACCAGTAACGTTCCATGCCGCGCTGGAATTCGGCGTAGGCGGCGTAGGTGAGCTCGAAGTCGCGCAGCGCGCCGAGGAACTCGGCGGACTTCGCGGTGAAGGGCGCAGTTTCGCCGCGCAGGCAGGCGATCAACTGCCACTGGTTGACGAGGTCGCAGTAGCGGCGCAGCGGCGAGGACGACCAGGCGTAGCAGTCGACGCCCAGGCCCTCGTGGCCGGCGGCGACGGTGCTCATGCGCACCTTGCCGGCCGTCTGCACGCGGTAAAGCCCGGCCACCTTGGCGTCGCGCAGCTGCGCGCCCCAGGTGGAATTGGCCACGATCATCAGTTCGGCGACCAGGGTATCGAGCGGGCTGCCGCGCGGACGCTCGTTGATGGAGATGCGGCCGCGGCCCTGGTCGGTTTCGACCTCCCAATCGACGTGGTAGCCGTAATCCTTGCGGTTCTGCTGACCGGTGGCGCCGCGCGCGGCTTCGAGCACGGTGGCGAGTTCCCACAGGCGCTTGAGCTCGGCGCTGAACGGAAACTCCGGCAGGCCCTCCGCGAGCGTCGTTTCGTTGAACAGCGGCTCGACGTCGTGGTGGCGCAGGTTGGCGGCCACCGGCACGTATTCCAGCACGGTTTCGCGGCCGAGGATGCGCAGGTCGGCGGCGACGTCGAGGTAGAGCGAGACGGCCGGCACGCTGCGGCCTTCGGCGAGCGTGAAGCGCTCCACGATGTCCTCCGGCAGCATG
>JBLNBJ010000210.1:0-3467 GCA_050259835.1 Ignavibacteria bacterium
GCCGCGGCGATCGCCGTCGCGCGGCGATGCAGCGTCTGGCGGGCTGCGGCGGAAAGCCGGGCTGCGAGCAGGGAAAGCCGTTCGCGCGTGTGCGCCACGCGCTGCGCGGGGTGGACGAGCCGGTGCGCGAGGAGGTCGACAGCCTGCATGCGCCGCTGCAGCCGCTGGCGCATCGACTGGCGCAATGCCGACGAGAGCGCGGCGATCTCCTCGGCGGCGGCGTGCCAGCCCGCGCTCGCCAGTTCGGCGGCGGCCGTCGGCGTGGCGGCGCGCAGGTCGGCGGCCATGTCCGCGATGCTGACGTCGGTTTCGTGGCCGATGCCGGCAACGACCGGAACGGGGCAGGCGCGGATCGCGCGCGCCAACGCCTCGTCGTTGAAGGCCCAGAGATCCTCCAGGCTGCCGCCGCCGCGAACCAGCAGCAGCAGGTCGCACTCGGCGCGCGCGCCGGCGGCGACGATCGCGGCCGCGATCTGGGCCGGGGCGCCTTCGCCTTGCACGAGGGTCGGATAGAGGACAACGGGAACATGGCGCGCGCGGCGCTCGAGCGCGACCAGCACGTCGTGCAGCGCGGCGGCCTTCGGCGACGTGACGACCCCGATGCAGCGCGGGAAGCGCGGGAGTGCGCGCTTGCATGAGGGATCGAAGAGTCCTTCCGCCGAGAGCTTTTCGCGCAGTTGCACGAAGGCCTCGTAAAGCTTGCCGAGTCCCGCCCGGCGCATCGTCTCGACGTTGAGCTGGAAATCGCCGCGCGGCTCGTAGAGCGAGGCGAGCACCTGGGCCTCGACCTGCTGCCCGTTCTCGAGACGCCAGGGCAGGAGCTGCGCGCGATTGCGGAACATCACGCAGCGCACCTGGGCGCTGCTGTCCTTGAGCGAGAAGTAGACGTGGCCCGAGGGGGCGCGCGTGAGGTTGGAGACCTCGCCCGTCACCCAGAGCAGCGGCAGCCTCTGTTCGATGGCGTTGCGCGCCAGCCGGTTGAGTTCCGAAACCGTGAGGAGGGGAGGGGCCAAAACACGCTCTGAGACTGGGTTTACGGGCGGGGAGATTCTACATGATCCACAGCGCGGGCCTTTCCGGGAACGAAGCCCGCAAGACCGGCCTTCCCGCAGGGGCACCATTTTAAGTACATGATTTTTATGGCAATAAAATTGCGCAATTTTGCAGCAGCGGCAGAAAATGCCTTTCCGGAGGCCGACTTAGTGCATGGGGAGGCGAGAGATTCACAGACTTTTCCACAGTTTTTGTGGATAAGGCCTACCGATGGTTTCCATTAGGCTCCCGAGGCTATGGCCAACGAATTGGTGCCGCTGCGCATTCCCGTCCTGATGGGCTTTTTCCGGGAGGTCCTGGAAAGCAGCCTGATCGAACGCGGCGCCGCGCAGGGGCTGGAACTGATCGGCCACGCCGACGAGTTCTGGCGCGCGGTGTCGCCTGCCGAACTCCGGCGCATGGCCGAGGGCGGCAACCCGAACGCGCAGGCGGAACTCGCCTGGCGCATCGCCGCCGGCGACGGCGTCGTCAAGTCGTATGCGCAGGCGGTGAACTGGGCGTCGAAGAGCGCCGAGAAATCCTGCCCCGCCGGCGAGGCGGTGCTCGGCTGGCTGCTCTACCAGGGCTACGGTCTGCCCAAGGACTACGGCGAGGCCACGCGGCTGTTCGAGCGCGCGGCGGAGCGCGAGGACACGCGCGGCATGACCTGGCTCGCGCTGTGCCTGCTGCGCGGCCACGGCGTGAACGTGGACGTCGCGCGGGCGGTGACGCTGCTCTCCAAGGCGGCCGAGCGCCAATCGCCGCCGGCGCAGTTTTGGCTCGGCCGGCTCTACTACACGGGGCAGCGGGGGGCGCGCGATTTCGAGGCCGCCGCCCGCTTCCTCGGGCGGGCGGCGGCGCAAGGCTATGCGCCGGCCGCCGACCTGCTGGCGCGCTGCCACTTCTTCGGCCGCGGCGTGGCCCAGGACGCTGCTGCGGCAGTCGCGCACTGGCGCACGGCGGCGGAAGCCGACCAAGGGGCCGCCATGTTCTGCCTCGGCATGTGCCTGTACGCGGGCGTCGGGGCGCCGGCCGACCAGGCCGAGGCGGTCACATGGTTCCGCGCCGCGGCGCGCAAGCAGATCGCTGGCGCGATGTTCCTGCTCGGGCAGTGCTACACCTTCGGCTTCGGCGTCACGCGCGACCCGGAAGCGGGGCTGGGCTGGTACGAGCGCGCCGCAGAGCGCGGCAACCGCGAGGCGGAGTTCGAACTCGGCGTCGCCTGCGCCATCGGCCAGCGCGCCGCTGGGCAGGACATGGCGGAGGCGCTGCGCTGGTGGCGCTCGGCCGCACGCCAGGGCCATGCGCGCGCGCAGATCAAGCTCGGGCACTGCTATCGCTGGGGCGAAGGCGTTGCGCAGAACCCCGGCCTCGCGGTGTCGTGGTACCGCCGCGCGGCCGAGGGCGGCGACCCCCAGGCGCACGTCTGGCTCGGCGAATGCTACGAGCACGGCGAGGGCGTCGCTGCGGACGCGATCGCGGCGCTCGGCCATTACCGCGCCGCCGCCACCGCAGGCGACGCGCACGGCATGGCCGAGCTGGGCCGCTGCCACCTGCGCGGCATCGGCGTGCGCGCGGACGTGCGCCGCGGCGAGGAACTGTTGCGCGCGGCCGCCGAAGCCGGCTGGCCCTCGGCGTTGGGAGAACTGGAGCGCTACTGGTTTTCCGAAGGCGAACGGCTGTTCGCGCAGCGCGACGACGCCGAAGCCGTGGCGCCGGCGCTCGTCTGCTACCGCAAGGCGGCGGAACTCGGCCATCGCCGCGCCGCCTTCATGCTCGGCGAATGCTTCCGGCACGGCGCGGGGACGGCGGTCGACTTTGGCGAAGCCCTGCTCTGGTACCGCAAGGCGGCGTCGCTGTTCGACGCCAAGCTGGCGCTCGGCGACATGTATTACTTCGGCCACGGCGTGGCGGCCAACGCGCGCGAGGCTTTCCGCTGGTACGAGCAGGCGCTGGCGCAGCACGAGGACGCCTATGCGATGTACAACGTCGGCTTCTGCCTGCTGCACGGCCACGGCGTGCGGCGCGATGCGAGGACGGCGGTGCGCTGGCTGCGCCGGGCGGCGCTGATGGGTGAAGTGAACGCCCAGCACGAGCTCGGGTGCGCGTACTACCGCGGCAGCGGCGTGGCGAAGAACCTCAAGCTGGCGATGAAGTGGCTGCGCATGGCGGGCGGCCACGGGCACGAGGAGTCGCGCGCGTTCCTGGAGCGGGTGGGGAAGGGGGCGTTGCTGAATTAGGGGCCGAGGGCGGCTGCGTGCTGCTTCGAGCGCTCGGCCGACGGCGCGCTGCCTTGAACCGCGAGCCACCTCGCGCGCTCGGGCCGACAGGGTGCCCTGCTGCGCTCCGTGTCCCCCGGCGGACAAATGCGAGAATCGTCCGCCTCCTCCTTTACCTACGCGTCGACGACCACCCGCCACCCTCGGCTCGACGCC
>JBLNBJ010000211.1:0-5171 GCA_050259835.1 Ignavibacteria bacterium
GCGGGGTCGAGCGGCCAGCCGGCGGTGTGCATGACGAGGCCTTTCCGGTGCTTCTCGGCCGGCACTTCCCACAGTTCCTTGATGCCGATGCCGTAGACCTGCGGGTCGGCGCCGCGGCGCAGGTCGTAGCGCTGCTCCAGTTCCTTGCCGAGGTGCCCGCGGCAGCCTTCGGCGAAAAGCGTGTACTTCGCGCGCAGTTCCATGCCGGGTTGATAGGCGTCCGTCGGCTGGCCGTCGCGACCGACGCCCATGTCCCCCGTCACCACGCCGGCGACGCGGCTTTGCTCGTCATAGAGCACCTCGGCGGCGGCGAAGCCCGGGTAGATCTCCACGCCGAGCGCCTCGGCCTGGGCGCCCAGCCAGCGGCAGACCAGCCCCAGGCTGACCACGTAGTTGCCATGGTTGACGAAGCACTGGGGCAGCAGGAAGCCGGGGAAGCCGAAGCTGCCGCTTTCCGTGAGCATCAGGAAGCGGTCCTCGGTCACCGGCGTGTCGAGCGGCGCGTCCTGGGCCTGCCAGTCGGGGATCAGTTCGCTCAGCGCGCGCGGGTCCATCACCGCGCCCGAGAGGATATGGGCGCCGATCTCCGCGCCCTTGTCGATCAGGCAGACGGACAGGTTGGCGTCGAGTTGCTTGAGCCGGATGGCGGCCGCCAGGCCTGCCGGGCCGCCGCCGACGACGACGACGTCGAACTCCATCGCTTCGCGTTCCATGGCACTCCCCTGGATATCCGATTGAGTATCGGCACATTATAATTCGCCCGATCTCTTCCAAACGGTACCGTATGGAAAATTCCCGCAAGCTGGTGCTGACCTCGGTGCAGCCGATCCGCTGGGGCGACATGGACGCCCTGGGCCACGTCAATAACACCGTCTACTTCCGCTACATGGAGCAGGCGCGCGTCGAATGGCTCGATGCGCTCGGCTTCGATCTCGGTGCCGTGCACGACGAGGGCGTGGTGATCGTCAATGCGAGTTGCACCTTCCTGCTGCCGCTCACTTATCCGGGCGACGTCGAAGTGCGCATGTTCTTCGACAAGCCGGGCCGCAGCAGCCTGCAGACGCACTACGAACTGCGCAAGCGGGGCGAGGACACGGTCTACGCCGAGGGCGCGGCCAAGGTGGTCTGGATCAACCAGGCGACCGGCAAGTCCGCGCCCTGGCCCGACTGGATTCTGAAGACGATGGTCGATTGAACAGAGGAGCCGCCATGAGCCTATCCGAGCACCCGATCTGGCAGCCTTCCGCGGCGCGCGTCGCCGGTTCGCTGCTGACCTCCTTCACGGAACACGCGGCGGCGCGCTGGCAGCGCCGCTGCCCCGATTACGACTCGCTGCACCGCTGGTCGATCGAGCATCCGGAGGAGTTCTGGGTCTCGGTGTGGGAGTTCGGCGGCGTGCGCGGCGCCATGGGCGGCCGCGTGGTCGTCGATGGCGACAGGATGCCGGGCGCCAGATGGTTCCCCGAGGCGCGCCTCAACTTCGCCGAGAACCTGCTGCGCCGCCGCGACGACGGCGACGCGCTGGTGTTCTGGGGCGAGGACAAGGTGCGCGGGCGGGTTTCGCATGCCGAGCTATACCAGGGCGTCGCGCAACTGGCGGCCGCCATGCGCGCCGACGGCATCCAGGCCGGCGACCGCGTCGCGGCCTACATGCCCAACATGCCGGCCACGCTGGTCGTCATGCTCGCCGCCGCTTCGATCGGCGCCACCTTCACCTCGGCCTCGCCGGATTTCGGCGTGCAGGGCGTGCTCGACCGCTTCGGCCAGGTCGAGCCGGCGCTGTTGTTCGTTGCCGACGGCTATTGGTACAACGGCAAGGCCATCGATTGCCTCGGCAAGACCGCCGAGATCGCGGCGCGCCTGCCGTCCGTCAAGCGCGTCGTCGTGGCGCCCTATGTCGCGGGTGAGAAGGCCGACCTCTCGGGCATTCCGAACGCCGTTGCGCTGGGCGCCTATGTCGAGCCGCAGCGCGGCGCCACGGAAATCGAATTTGCGCAACTGCCGTTCGAGCATCCGCTCTACATCATGTATTCGTCGGGCACCACCGGGGTGCCGAAATGCATCGTGCATTGCGCCGGCGGCGCGCTGCTGCAGCACCTCAAGGAGCACAAGCTGCAGGCCGACGTGAAGCCGGGCGATCGCCTGTTCTACTTCACCACCTGCGGCTGGATGATGTGGAACTGGCTGGTCTCGGGGCTGGCCGCCGAGGCGACGCTGCTGCTCTACGACGGCAGTCCCTTCGTCGGTCGCGGCGCGATCCTTTTCGACTATGCCGACGCCGAGGGCATGACGCACTTCGGCACTTCGGCCAAGTTCATCGACGCCTGCGCCAAGATCGCCCTCAAGCCGCGCGAGACGCACCGGCTGGCGGCGCTGCGCACGATGATGTCGACGGGCAGCCCGCTGGTGCCGGAAGGCTTCGACTACGTCTACGCCGACATCAAGCGCGACCTCCAGCTCGCCTCGATCTCCGGCGGCACCGACATCATCTCCTGCTTCGTCGGCGGCAACCCGATCGGGCCGGTGTTCCGCGGCGAGATCCAGTGCGCCGGACTCGGCATGGCCACCGACGTCGTCGACGAGCATGGCTTCCCGATCGTCGGGCAGAAGGGCGAACTGGTCTGCACCAAGCCTTTCCCGGTGATGCCGCTCGGCTTCTGGAACGATCCCGACGGCCGCCGCTACCGCGCCGCCTATTTCGAGCGCTTTCCCGGCATCTGGTGCCACGGCGATTTCGCCGAGCGCACGGCGCACGGCGGCTTCGTCATCTATGGGCGCTCGGACGCTACCCTCAATCCCGGCGGCGTGCGCATCGGCACGGCCGAGATCTACCGCCAGGTGGAGAAGCTGGAGGAGGTCGTCGAGGCCCTGGTGATCGGCCAGAACTGGCCGCCGGGCAACAGCGGCGACGTGCGCGTCGTGCTGTTCGTCAAGCTGCGCGACGGCGCGGCGCTCGACGATGCGCTGATCAAGCGCATCAAGGACACGATCCGCGAGAACACCACGCCGCGCCACGTGCCCGCGAAGATCGTGCAGGTGCAGGACATCCCGCGCACCAAGAGCGGCAAGATCGTCGAATTGGCCGTGCGCAACGTCGTGCACGGCGAGCCGGTGAAGAACCTCGAGGCGTTGGCGAACCCCGAGGCGCTCGAATACTTCCGCGACCGCGCCGAACTCGAAGTCTGATCGGCCGCCTTACGCCTCGACCGCGGCGCGGCGCCGTTGCGCGCCGCAGGGCTTCAGCAGCCGGCAATGCTCGCAGGCGGGGGTCAGCAACTCGGTGAGCTGCTGCGCGGGCATCGGCTTGGCGATCAGGTAGCCCTGCAGGAAGTCGCAGCCAAGCTCGATCAGGAAATCGCGTTGCGCCGGGGTCTCGATGCCTTCGGCGACCACCTCGAGGTGCACCGATTTCGCCAGCGCGATGATCATCTGCACGATCTGGCAATCGTCGGCGCTGGTCGGCACGCCTTCGATGAAGCTGCGGTCGACCTTGAGAACGTCGACCGGCAGCCGCTTCAGGTACGAAAGGCTCGAATAGCCGGTGCCGAAGTCGTCGAGCGCCAGGCGGATGCCCAGCCGCCGCAGCCGCTCCAGCGTGGCCACCGAGCGTTCTGGATGGCGCAGCACCATGCTTTCCGTCAGTTCGAACTCGAGCGAGTCGACCGGGGCGCCGGTCTCCTTGAGGATGCGCTCGACGGCCGGGACGAACGAATCCGACTCGAGCTGGATCGCCGAGAGGTTGACCGCGATGCGACGCGGATTGAAGCCGGCGCGCTGCCACGCGACGACCTGCTCGCAGGCGCTGCGGATCGCCCATTCGCCGATGTCGATGATCAGCGAGGTTTCCTCGGCCAGCGGGATGAAGCGCGCCGGGGAGACCAGCCCGAGCTTCGGATGGTGCCAGCGGATGAGCGCTTCCGCGCCGCAGATCGAATCGCGCGAGGCGCAGTACTTGGGCTGGTAATGCAGTTCGAATTCGTTGCGCTTGATCGCCTGCCGCAGTTCCTGCTCGAGTTCCACGCGCTCCAGCGCGGCGCGGTTCATGGCCGGGTCGAAGTAGCGGTACTGGTTCTTGCCCGCGTTCTTCGCCGCGTACATGGCGGTGTCGGCATGCTTTAGCAGGCTTTCGGCGTCCTGGGCGTCGTTCGGATAGCTGCTGATGCCCATCGAGGTGGTGACGTGGAACTCGTGGCCGAACAGGTCGAGCGGGCGCGCCACGCAGGCGATCACCTTCTCGGCGATCTGCGCGATCTCCAGGTCGCTGCCGGTCTGCGTGAGCAGCACGACGAACTCGTCGCCGCCGAGGCGCGCTACCGTGTCCGAGGCCCGCACCATGCCCGTCAGGCGTTCCGCCACCGCCATCAGCAGCCTGTCGCCGCTGGCGTGGCCGAGCGAGTCGTTGATCCACTTGAAATTGTCGATGTCGAGGAACAGCAGGCCGATCACCTCGTCGCTGCGCTGGGACAGCGCGATGGCGTTGCGCAGGCGGTCGAGCAGCAGGTGGCGGTTCGGCAGGCCGGTGAGTGCGTCGTGGTTGGCCATGTGGGCCAGGCGCTCCTCGTTCTGCTTGCGTTCGGTGATGTCGGTGAACAGGCCGATGTAGTTGATCGGCTTGCCTTCCGCGTCGCGCACCACGCTGATGCTGAGCCACTTTGGATAGACCGAGCCGTCCTTGCGGCGGTCCTCGACCTCGCCGGCCCAGCTGTCGTGCCGCTCGAGCGCCTGCCACATCACGGCGTAGAACTCGCGCGATTCGCGCCCCGAGCTCAGCATGCGCGGGTTCTGGCCGAGCACTTCGGCCGCCGGGTAGCCGGTCAGCCGGGTGAATGCCTCGTTGACCGTGAGGATGCGGTTGTCGCTGTCGGTAATGACGATCGCCTCGTTGCTGCTGGCATAGACCATCGCCCACAGCTTCTGCTGGGCGGCCTCGGCGAGGCGGGCATGGTCGTGGCGCAGCGTGCGCTCGGCCATTTCCTCGATGGCCTGCGCGACTTCGCTGATCTCGTCCTTCTGCTCGTCGCAGGCGGCGTCGAGGCGCTCGATCAACGCGGCGTTGGGGCGCCGCTGCGCGGCGAATGCCTCGACCGCGCTGCCGAGCGCCTGCACGCGGCGCGCGTTGCGCATCAGCCAGAAGCCGAGCGCGAACCAGAGGATGAGGCCGTCGATCAGCG
>JBLNBJ010000212.1:0-69970 GCA_050259835.1 Ignavibacteria bacterium
AATCCGGGCTTCGCGGCGGGATTGGCGTTGGCGGTCACCGGCTCCCCGGCGCCCGCGATCTGCACATAGGCCGCTGCCGCGCGTTCAGCGTCGCCGTCGTGCCATTCCTCGACGTAGCCCAGCGTGCGGATGCCCGGGTACTGCAGCGGCACGTCGAGCTCGTCGACGTAGGCCTCGAGCAGCGGCTTGTCGGCGCGCTGCAGCAGCCCGAGCGCGGCGAAGGCGTGCAGCAGCTGGACCTCGGCGCGCATGCGCGCCTGCGCGCGCGAGACGAAGCGCTCGGCCGCGCTTTCGTAGATCGCCAGCGCCTCCGCGTCCTCGCTCTTCGCCACCCAATGCCAGGCGGCCGCGGACAGCGAAAGGCCGACGGCGGCGACGGCAGCCGTGGCGATCCAGCCGGAGCGGCGGAAGAGTTCGGGAAGCATCGGGGGCTTTGTTCTGCTTTCCCCTCATTATGATGGATGCCGCGGAATCCCGGGGCATCCCGCCCGGCTCAGCGCGCGGCCGGCGGACGGGCCGCGAAGTAGAGCACGGGGATCACGACCAGGGTCAGCGCCGTCGACACCAGGATGCCGAAGATCAGCGACAGCGCCAGCCCCGAGAAGATCGGGTCGTCGAGGATGAACAAGGCGCCGAGCATGGCGGCCAGGCCGGTCAGCGCGATCGGCTTGGCGCGGATGGCGGCCGCCTGGATGGTGGCTTCGGCGAAATCCACGCCGCTCGCCACCTGCTCGTTGATGAAATCCACCAGCAGGATCGAGTTGCGCACGATGATGCCGGCCAGGGCGATCATGCCGATCATCGAGGTCGCGGTGAACTGGGCGCCGAACAGGGCGTGCCCCGGCATCACGCCGATGATGGTGAGCGGGATCGGCGCCATGATGATCAGCGGCACCAGGTAGCTCCTGAACTGCGCGACGATCAGCAGGTAGATCAGCACCAGGCCGACGGCATAGGCCGCGCCCATGTCGCGGAAGGTTTCATAGGTCACCTGCCACTCGCCGTCCCACTTGAGCGCGTAGCCGGCGTAAGGGTCCTTCGGCTGGTGGATGAAGTATTCCCCGAGGGTGCCGCCTTGCGGCAACTCGGCGCCGGCGAGCTGGCTGCGGATGCCGAACATGCCGTACAGCGGGGAATCCAGTTTGCCGCCCATGTCGCCCACGACGTAGACCACCGGCAGCAGGTCCTTGTGGTAAACGACTTTCTCGCGCGCCGTGCGGCGCGCCTCGACGACTTCGGAAACCGGCACCAGGCCGCCGTCGCGGCCGCGCACCTTGAGCTTCAGCAACTGGTCGATGGAATCCTGGCGTTCGGCCGGCAGCGTCACGCGCACCGGAATCTCGTATTTCGACTCGCCGTCGTGGACCGGCGTAACGTCTTCGCCCGTGAGTCCCAGGCGCACCGTCTCGACGATGTCCTGCTGCGAGACGCCGAGCTGCGCCGCCTTGGTCTGGGAGACGCGCAGCAGCAGCTTGCCGGCGTCGGCATCGACGCTGTCGTCCACGCCGAGAATGTCCGCGGTGCCCTCGAAGGCAGCGCGCACGCGCTTGGCCACCGCGATCTGCCCGGCGTAGTCGGGGCCGTAAACCTCCGCGACGATGGGCGACAGCACCGGCGGACCCGGCGGCACCTCGACCACCTTGGCGTTGCCGCCGGCGGCGCGCGCGATGGCCATCAGCCGGTCGCGCACGGCGATCGCGATGTCGTGGCTCTTGCGGTCGCGATGATGCTTATCGACGAGGTTGACCTGGATGTCGCCCATCTCGGGGTTGGTGCGCAGGTAGTACTGGCGCACCAGGCCGTTGAAGTTGATGGGCGCCGAGGTGCCCGCATAGGCCTGGTAGTCCTGCACCTCCGGAATCTTCGCGATCTCGGCCGACATGTCGCGCAGCACGCGCGCCGTCTCCTCGAGCGGCGTGCCGACCGGCATGTCGAGCACCACCTGGAACTCGCTCTTGTTGTCGAAGGGCAGCATCTTCAGCACCACCAGCCTGAACACGCCGAGCGAAACGGAGACGACGATGGCGGCGGCGATGCCGATCCACAGCTTGCGCCGCGCCGCGCGGCCGGTGCGCGCGTCGAGGAAGGGGGAGATGATGCGCCGCGCCGCGGCATCGAGCCGACGCGCCATGCGGTCTTCGCCCGCTGCATGATGCCCGTCGCGGATGAGCTTGAGTGCCAGCCACGGCGTGACGACGAAGGCGATCGCCAGCGAGATGAACATGCCCATCGAGGCGTTGATCGGGATCGGGCTCATGTACGGGCCCATCAGGCCCGAGACGAAGGCCATCGGCAGCAGCGCGGCGATGACGGTGAAGGTGGCGAGTATCGTCGGCCCGCCGACCTCGTCGACCGCGAGCGGGATGATCTCGGCGAGCGGCTTGCCGGGGTGGAGGTTCTGCCAGCGGTGGATGTTCTCCACCACGACGATGGCGTCGTCGACCAGGATGCCGATCGAGAAGATCAGCGCGAACAGTGACACGCGGTTGAGCGTGAATCCCCAGGCCCAGGAGGCGAACAGCGTCGCGGCGAGCGTCAACGTCACCGCGGCGCCGACGATCACGGCTTCGCGCCGCCCGAGCGCGAACAGCACCAGGAGCACGACGAAGGAGGTGGCGAAGACGAGCTTGCCGATCAGTTTCTGCGCCTTCTCGGTCGCCGTCGCGCCATAGTTGCGCGTCACGGTGAACCCCACGCCTTCCGGGATCACCGTGCCGCGCAGGGAGTCGGCGCGCGCGATGACGGCCGCGGCGACGTCGGCGGCATTGACGCCGGGCTTCTTGGAGATCGCCAACGTCACCGCCGGGTATTCCTGCCCGCGCTCGCCGTGCCAGACGTAGCGGCTGGGCTGGTCGGGGCCGTCCTCGATGCGGGCGACGTCCGCCATGAACACCGGCTTGCCTGCGTGCACGCCGACGACCAGACGCTTCACGTCGCCGGCCGATTCGATGTAGGTGCCCGTCTGCACCAGCACCTCGCGGTTGCCGGCGACCAGGCTGCCTGCGGGCTGCGAGGCGTTGGAGAGCTGCAGCGCGGCTTTCAGGTCCTGCGCCGTGACGCCGTAGGCGTTCATGCGGTCGGCGTCCATCACCACGCGGATCACGTGGCCGGGGCCGCCCACCGTGGCGACGTCGCGCGTACCGGGGATGCGCTTCAGCTCGATCTCGGCGGCGCGCGCCACCTGCTGCATTTCGTAGGCCGACTTGTCGGGATCGGCGGCGTAGAAGGTGAGCGTGACGATCGGGACGTCGTCGATGCCCTTGGGCTTGACGATCGGCTCGCCGACGCCCAGGTTGGGCGAGAGGAAATCGCGGTTGGCGTTGATGGTGTCGTAGAGACGCACCAGCGCCTGGATCGGGTCTTCGCCGACCTGGTATTGCACGGTGATGATCGCCATGCCGGGGCGCGACACGGAATACACGTGCTCGATGCCCGAGATGCGCGAGAGCACCTGTTCGGCGGGGCGCGCCACCAGGTTCTCGACGTCCCGGGGGCTCGCGCCCGGGAAGGGCACGAAGACGTTCGCCATGGTGACGTTGATCTGCGGCTCCTCTTCGCGCGGCGTCATCAGCGTGGCGAAGATGCCGAGCAGCAGCGCGATCAGCGCGATCAGCGGCGTCAGCGTGTTGTGCAGGAAGAAGCCCGCAATGCGGCCGGAGACGCCCATCGCGGCCTAGCCCCTGGCCGGGCCGCCGCAAGAGGGCGTGCGCCCTTTCATGCGGGGATGCGAACGATGGCGGGCGCGGGGAGCCATTATTTTCCGGCGGCCTGCTTGAGCGAGATACCGCTCTTGACCGGGTCGAGGCTGAGCTTTTCGCCGGGCGCCAGCCCGGCCATCACCTCAAGTTCGCCGTCGGCCACCGGCTCCCCAAGACGCACCTGCCGCAAGCGCGGCATGCCCTGGGCGTCGATGACGTAGGCGGCGTGGATTTCGCCGCGGCGAACCACCGCCTTGGCCGGCACGGTGAGTTTCGTGGTGCGCGCGCCGGCGAAATGCACGCGGGCGGCCATGCCGGGGACCACGCCTTCCACACCGTCGGGCAGGTAGACGCGCGCCGTCATGGTGTGGCTGCGGGCGTCGAGCGCGGGCAGGAACTCGATCCGCACGGCATCGAGGGACTTGCCCGTCTCGACGAATTCCACGCGGGCCGAAGCGGCGCCGCGCAGTTCGGCGAGCTTGTACTGCGGCACGCTCGCGATCACGCGCAGGCTCTTAGGATCGAACACCGTCACGAGCGGGCGGCCCGGCGCCGCCATTTCGCCCAACTCCACCTGGCGCTGGGCGACGATGCCGGAAATCGGGGCCGTCACCGTCGCATAGGAAAGCCCCGCGCCGGCCTGGCCGCTCGCGGCGCGCGCCAGCTTGAGCTCCGCTTCGGCCTTGTCGAGCGCCGCGCCGCTGATGAACTTCCGCTCGAACAGGTTCCTCGCGCGCTTGTAGTCGGCTTCGGCCTGGGCCAGGCGCGCCTGGGCGCCGGCCGCGTTCTCGGACGCCTCGCGCGAGTCGATGCGCATCAGCACTTCGCCCGCCTTGACGCGCTGCCCGGCGTCGACCCGCACGTCGACGATCCGGCCGGCCACCTGTGCGGCCACCGTCGCCTGGCGCACCGCTTCGACGACGCTCTCGGCCGGGTAGGACAGCGCCACCTCGCGAAGCTTGAGGACGAGCGTCTCCTGGCCGAGCGCGGGCAGCGAGATCAGGGCGAAAGCCAGCAATGCCAAGGGTTTCATGTATATAAGAATACCCTAATATATTGGTCGGGACAAGCAGGCTGATGGGCTTGCGTGACTTTTGTCACGTTATGGCACATCGCGCCGGCGCTTGCCGGCGTTTCATCGCCCATTCGGCTAACATTCGGCCCCTCGTATGCAGCGCCACTTCTCGGCTCGCGAGCCGACAGACTCTTACCATGAACTACGCAAAGATCGCTGGCCTCTTTCTTTTCGCCTTTCTCCTAAATCTCGTCGCCCCCAGCATCCTCGAGCGCTTTGCCGCGCTCGACGGCACCGAGACCGCCATCGCCAATTCGCTTTGGTGCCTGGGCCTGTTCCTGGTGTTCGGCTGGGCCGCCAGCAAGCTGTCCGAGGGAACCGTCTTCCCGAACTTCACCCTGCAGCTGCTGCTCGGCATCGTGCTGCACGACGCGCTGGCCCCGATCGCGTCCTCCGTGATGCTGGCCGTCGTGGTGTGCACCGCGCTGGCGGCCATCATCCTGAAGGGGGGCGGGGACGAGGTGGACCGCGGCGATTTCGTGAAGATCGCCTTCCCGACCGTGATGATTGCCTTGGTGGGCTACCTGATCACGTTCTTCGTCATGTTTCCGATCCTGCTGGCGCTCGGGCTGGACGGCCAGACGGCGGCCCTGCTGGCGGCGATCCTCGGCTCCACCGATCCGGCGGCCTTGATCCCGACCCTCAAGGGCATCGTCTTCAAGGCAGCGCACAAGCGGCTTTCCGACATCGCAGTCGCCGAGAGCGCGCTCAATGATGCGGTCGGTGCGATCTTCACCGCGGCCGTGGCCGCCATGATCCTGGCCGGCGTTTCGGTCGACTCCGTCGGCGGCCTGGTGGTCGGGCTGTTCAGCGCGGAAAACATGCTGCATCTCGGCGCCCAATTCATGTTCGGCACCATCGCCGGGCTGGTCGGCTGGGCCGCGATGTACGGCTACGAGATCTACAAATCGCGCGACCTGGCGCGAGACGTTGGCGAGACCTCCTACGACTTCGCCATCGTGCTGGCCATTCCGCTGACCACCTTCCTGCTGGCGCAAGCCATCCACGGCAACGGCTTCCTGGCCGCGTTCCTCGCCGGCCTGCTGGCGAACTACAACCACGGCAAGGAATTCTTCAGGAAGACGCTGCACACCATGGAGATCAAGATCGAGAGCATCGCCAAGCCGACGATCTTCATGATGGTCGGCCCCTTCGTGTCGCTCGGCGATCTCGGCGATACGGCGCTCATCGGCCTGGCCGTGTCGCTCGTATTCATCTTCGTCGCCCGGCCGGTGGCCGTCATGCTGTCGATGCTGCCAACGGACCTCGACATGAAGGAGAAGCTCTTCCTGAGCGCGGTGCGCGAGACGGGTGTCATCCCGGTAGTGCTGGCCGTCATCTCCGCCGCCCAGTTTCCGGGCTTGGGCCAACTGCTGCCGCTGACGGCCTGGGTGGTGATCTGGACGCTGACGCTGCTGCCCGCGATCACGCCCTGGTGGTCGCGGAAGCTGGGCCTCGTGCAGTAGCGGGCTAGCGGCCCAGCGCGTACCCGGCCATGGCCTCGATCACGGAAGGAATCATGCCGACCGCGTCCGCGACTTCGAGCGACAGTTCGGGGTAGCGGTCGAGCACGTGCCCGGCGCGCTCGGGCAGGTCCTTGAGCACGTGCTTGCCGGGTGCGAAGAAGATCGGAACGATGCGGATGGCATCGACGCCGCGGCGCACCAGCGCGTCCACGGCTTCCTCGAAGGTCGGCTGCTGCAGCTCGAGGAAGCCGATCTCGATGTTCGCGTCCGCATCGCGCGCTAGCATCGCGTCCTTGATGCGCAGGAAGGGCTGGACGTATTCGGCGTTGCGGGCGCCGTGCCCGAAGAGGAGGATGCCTTGGCTCATCGGCTGATTCTACTTGGCGGGCGCGTGGCGTTCGGCGACCTCGGGGATGGCGCGCCGGTAGGCGGCCTCGAGTTCCTCGGCGCTGCTCGAGGAGACGTCGAGGTCGAGCAGGCGGCCGTCCTTTAGGCCATAGGCCCAGCCATGCAGCGTGAGGTCCTGGCCGCGGCGCCAGGCGTCGCCGACCAGGGTGGTGCGGGCGAGGTTGCGCACCTGCTCGATCACGTTAAGGTCGCACAGCGCGCTCCAGCGCGTCTCGCGATCGGGCAGGGCGTCGAGCAGAGCGGCGTGGCGGTCGGCGACGTCCTGGATGTGGCGCAGCCAGTTGTCGATCAGGCCGAGCGAAGTGCCCTCGAGTGCCGCGCGCACGCCGCCGCAACCGTAATGGCCGACGATCATGATGTGCTTGACCTGCAGCACGTCGATCGCGTATTGCACCACCGACAGGCAATTGAGGTCGGTGTGCACGACCACGTTGGCGACGTTGCGATGGACGAATACCTCGCCGGGCTTGAGGCCGGTGATCTGGTTGGCGGGCACGCGGCTGTCGGAACAGCCGATCCAGAGATACTCGGGGCGCTGGATGGCGGCCAGCTCGGAGAAGAACTCGGGCTCCTCCGCGATGGTTTCCTCGGCCCAGCGGGCGTTGGCTTCGAACAGATGGGAAAGCGGCTTCACGGTTATTCGGACCTGCGGTTGGCACGGATGGAACTGCCGAGCGACAGCACGATCAGGGTAGCACCGATCAGGCCGGTGAACGCCTCGGGGATGTGCATCGAGACGCCGAGCAGCATCACCATCGCGAGCGCGCCTATCGCCCAGAAAGCGCCGTGCTCGAGGTAGCGGTAGGTGTCGAGCGTGCGGCGTTCCACCAGCAGCAGCGTGAAGCTGCGCACGAACATCGCGCCGACGCCGAGGCCCAGCACGATGATCAGCAGGTTGTTGGTCATGGCGAAGGCGCCGATGACGCCGTCGAAGGAGAAGCTGGCGTCGAGCACCTCGAGGTAGAGGAAGCCGGCGAAACCCTGCCGCACCGCGGCTTGCGGCCCTTCGTGCTCGTCGCCGCCGAGCAGGCCGGAAAGGCCCTTGACGAAGATGAACACGATCACGCCCCAGACGCCGGCGACGATGAACTCGTGGCGCTCGGCCGTCTCGACGAGCTGCGCCATCGCGAGCAGCACGGCCAGCGTCAGCGCACCCTCGATGGCTTCCATCTTGCCCAGCCGCGTGAGCTGCCGTTCGACCAGGCCGAACCAGTGGCGCGTCTTGTGGCGCGCGACGAAGAACTTGAAGAAGACCATCATCAGGAAGGCCCCGCCGAAGGCGCCGATCTGGTGATGGGCGGACGCCAGGATCTCGCCGTAGCGCACCGGGTCGTCGAAGGCGAGCCGGACCGCCTCGATCGGTCCCAGCCGGCCGGCCAGGCCGACGATCAGCAGCGGGAACACCAGCCGCATGCCGAACACGGCGACCACCATGCCCCACACCAGGAAGCGCCGTTGCCACACCGCATTCCAGTTGGCGAGCACGGTCGCGTTGACCACGGCGTTGTCGAAGGACAGCGAGGCTTCCAGCACGCCCAGGAACACGACCGTCGCAGCCGCCGGGAAGCCGCCGAGCGGGATGGCGATGGCCACCGCGAGGATGGCGAAGGCGAAGGTGCTGGCGAAGTGGGCGGTGGCGGGCTTCATCGGAGGCGCGAAGTCTAGGCGGTTCGCCGCGCCGTCGCAAGCATCGCTCGGGCCCTATTCCATCGGTCTGATTGACGCGGCCGGGGTGCGGAACTAGATTGGAATCGCCAGCAGGCTTTCCCGCCCCCCGATACCCGAGCAGCATCGTCCGACATCGCCACCATCCCTCCGGCGCCGACCGGCACCGCCTTCGAGGAGAATCGCATGGCATCGAGCACAAGCAGCGGCTGCGTTGCGTCCGGAGCCCCGGCCGCATCGTCGGACGGGAGCGCAGCCTTCCGGGTGCTGCGCGACGAGATCCTCGACGGCCGCACGCGCATCGTCGGCTACCGGTTTCGGCTGGAGCCGAGCGGTCCCGAAGGAAGGCAGGATGCCGCGGCCAAGCGGGAGGCGCTGCGTGCGGACAATCTCGCGGCTTTCGTGCATCAGCGCATCGCCATCGTGCCGATCAGCGTCAAGGACTGGCATGCGGCGGACTTCCGCG
Source organism: Ignavibacteria bacterium (assembly GCA_050259835.1). Classification (GTDB taxonomy): domain Bacteria; phylum Pseudomonadota; class Gammaproteobacteria; order Burkholderiales; family Rhodocyclaceae; genus Nitricoxidireducens. The sequence goes on from JBLNBJ010000212.1 coordinate 8,779, forward strand.
AGTTTGCTTCGCCCAACACGGTGTTCCATCTCGGCCTGGCGCGCGAGGACGATGCGGCGGCCTGGCAGCTCGCCATCGATGCCATCCGGGCGAGCGGCGCCGCCCTCGCGCTCGACTGGACGCTGGTCGAGTCCGGGCATGGCGATGCGCTGGGATCCGCCGAACTGGTGTTCGTCAGGCCGTCGGAGTACTCGCCCGAGACGCTGCGCCGCATCGTCGAGGAACTGCATGCGCGCTACCCGGGCACCCGCATCGCGGCCGACGGCATCGGCAGCTGGAGCGAATACCGCGCTTGCCTCGCCCTGGGCGCCCACTATGGCCTCGGCAGCTTCACCGCGACGCCCTACGTCGACGACGAGATCCAGCGTCAGCAGGTGCTCAACAACGTGCTGGACAACAAGCTGGTGCAGTTCTACTGGTATCGCGTGTTCGAGTGCGGCTGCGAATCGATCGATCGCGACCACCAGGCGCTGTTCGCCTTCGCCACGGATCTGCTCAACGCCATCATGGCGAGCAAGCCGAAGCGGAAGCTCGCTGAAATGGTCGATCAACTCCTCGTCAAGGCGACCGAGCACTTCCAGCACGAGGAGGCGGTGCTGCTCGCCGCCGGTTACCCGCGTCTCGAACACCATGCCGAGGTCCATCGCGAGCTGGCGGCGCGCGCCGGGCGCCTGGTTGACGACTTCAAGGCCGGCCGGGCCGAGATCGGCGCGGTGTTCCAGTTCCTGGCCCAGGACCTGATCGTGAACCACATGCTGGGGGCGGACCGCGACTTCTTCCCGCTGTTCCTGCAGCCGCGCAAGCGCGTCGTCGTCGCGACGCTGGCCAACGGCAAGGGGCCGGCCTGCCCGCTGCCGGCCGCTACGCCGTCGCCGCGCGTGACCCTGTAGCGGCGCCTACTCGTCGCTGACGACGATGAGGTGCACCCGGTAGGGGCCGTGTGCGCCGAGCACGATGGTCTGCTCGATGTCGCCGGTGCGCGAGGGGCCCGAAACGAAGTTGACGGCGCGCGGCAATTCGCCCAGTTCCTGCCGCATCAGGTTCCAGGCGTCTTCCATGCCGGCAACGACACGCGAGGCTTTGACGACTGCAATATGGGTTTCGGGCAGCAGGCTGACGGTGGCCGGCGTATCCGCGCCCGACAGCAGCGCCAGGGTGCCGGTCTCGGCGATCGCGCAGAAGCTGCCCGTGATGCCGACGAGGTCGGCATCGACGGCGGGGCGTGCCGCCATCGTGATGCCGGCTTGCTCCCAGGGCAGGCCGGCGAGCTGCGGCCAGCAGACCCCCGTCGTCGTAAGCTGCAGCGAGGCGAGGTAGCGCGCCGCGGCGGCCGGCACCTCCGTCATGCTCGCCACGGTGTCGACGCTGCTGGCCATCCTGAGCGACTTCTCGCAGAACAGCGCAACGAGATCGCCGCCCACCTCAGGACGCGGCCCTTCCGGATGGCGCGCCAGCCAGCCGTCGATATCGGCACCCGCGGCCGGTGCGTTGGCGGCGTCGCGGCCGAGGCGGCCGCGCACGCGATTCAGTATGTCGTCTCGGGAATTCATGTCAGGCCACCCGGTTTACGCCTTCGCCGTTTGCGAAAGCCTCGATATTGTGGATCAACTGGTCGGCCAGCGCCTGCATGGCGTCGCCGGAGGCCCATGCGACATGGGGCGTCAGCAGGAAGTTCGGCAGCGCCAGCACCTCGGGGGCGAGCAGGGGATTGCCTTCGCGCGGGGGTTCCTTGGACAGCACGTCGAAGCCGGCGCCTGCGATCCAGCCCTCCGTGAGCGCGCGCACCAGCGCGGTTTCGTCCACCAGGCCGCCGCGCCCGGTGTTGATGAGGATGGCGCTGCGCTTCATGGCGCGCAACTCGGCTTCGCCCACCAGGCCGCGCGTAGCGTCGTTGAGCGGGCAATGCAGCGATACGACGTCGGCTTCGGCAATGACGGTCTCGAACGGAACGTGGCCGTCGCGCACCGTGGTGGCGCCCTTGCGCTCGCTCCACAGGACGCGCATGCCGAAGGCCTGCGCCAGCCGCGCCACGCCCTGCCCGAGCGAGCCCCGTCCGACCAGCCCGAGCGTGGAACCATGCAGGTCGCGGATCGGATGGTCGAAGAAGCAGAACATCGGCGCTTCCTGCCACTTGCCGGCGACGATGTCGGCCCGATAGGCGAGCAGCTGGCGGCGCAGCGCCAGCATCAGCATCATGACGTGCTCGGGCACGGTGCGCGCCGCATAGCCGGGGATGTTGCAGACAGCCACGCCGTGGCTGCGGCACCAGGCGATGTCGATGTTGTCGGTGCCGGTGGCGGCTTCCGCGATGAGCTGCAGTTGCGGCAGGCGCGCCAGCAGTTCGCCGCGCAGCGCGACCTTGTTGGTGATGGCGATGGTGGCGTCCTGCAGCCGCTCGAACACCTCGTCGGGCGCGGTCTTCGGGTACTCGCGCCATTCGTGCGCGAAGGCCGGGCGCCGCACCTGGGCGCGGATGGAATCGCTCTCGAGGAAGACGACGCGATGCGTCAATGCACGCGGTTCCGGATCATCAGGCCCACCTCGTCGGCTTCGATCGGGCGGCAGAAGAAATAGCCCTGGGCGTCGCAGCAGGCGTGGTTGCGCAGGAACCAGAGTTGCTTTTCGGTCTCGACGCCTTCGGCGACCACGCGCAGGTTCAGGCTGTTCGCCACCGCGATGATGGCGTTCGAAATCGCCTGGTCGTTGGCGTCGGTGTCGAGGCCTTCGACGAAGGAGCGGTCGATCTTCAGCGTATCTACCGGCAGGCGCTTGAGGTAGCTCAGCGACGAGTAGCCCGTGCCGAAGTCGTCGATCGACAGCCGGATGCCGAGCGACTTGAGCTGCCAGAGGATGTCCATGACCTCCTTGGCGAACTGCATCACCATGCTCTCGGTTAGCTCGATTTCGAGCCACTGCGGGGCCAGGCCGGTCTCGTCGAGGATTTCGGCGACGCGTTCGGCGAAGCGCGGATTGCGCAGTTGGCGCACGGACATGTTGACCGCGACGCGCACCGGCGCGAGGCCCAGCTTCTGCCAGGCCACGTTCTGGCGGCATGCTTCGCGCAGCACCCATTCGCCGATGCTGCCGATGAGGCCGGAATCCTCGGCCACCGGGATGAAATCCGCCGGCGGGATGTCGCCGCGCGTCGGGTGGTCCCAGCGCAGCAGCGCCTCGAGTGCGACGATGCGGCCGGTTTCGATCTCGATCTGCGGCTGGTAGACGAGGCGCATTTCGTCGCGCTCCAGCGCGCGGCGCAAGCCGTGCTCGAGCTCGAAGACATCGCGCGGCTGGCCTTCGTGGCCCGGCCGGTAGAACTGGTAGTTGTTGCGGCCGGCTTCCTTGGCGCGGTACATCGCGATGTCGGCATGCTTGACGAGCGTCTCGACGTCCTCGCCCGCCAGCGGATAGACGGCGATGCCGATACTGGCGCCGATGACCAACTCCTTGTCCTCGAGATGGAAGCTCCTCGACATGCTGTCGATGATCTTCTCGGCGACGTTGGCCGCGCCGGCCGGGCCGGCGACTTCAGGCAGGATCACGGTGAATTCGTCGCCGCCCAGGCAGGCCACGGTGTCCTGCTCGCGCACGGCGCCGCTGATGCGTTCGGCGGCAAGCTGCAGCAACCGGTCGCCGGCGCGGTGGCCGAGCGTGTCGTTGATCAGCTTGAAGCGGTCGAGGTCGAGGAACAGCAGGCCGACGCCGGTGCCGCTGCGCTTGGCGTGCGCCATCGCGTGGCGCAGACGGTCGGTGAACAGCACGCGGTTGGGCAGTTCGGTCAGCGCGTCGAAATGCGCGAGGTGGTGGAGGCGCTCCTCGTTTTCCTTGACGACGCTGATGTCGGAGAACACCGCGACGTAATAGACGATGCAGCCGCTGGCGTCGCGCACCGCGCTGATGTGCAGCCACTCCGGATAAACCTCGCCGTTGCGGCGGCGGTTCCAGATCTCGCCCTGCCACTGACCGGTGACGACCAGCTCGTTCCACATGGCGTCGTAGAAACTCTCGTCGTGGCGTCCGGATTGCAGGATGCTGGGGTTCTTGCCCATCACCTCCTGCGGCAGGTAGCCGGTCACGGCGGTGAAGGCGGGATTGACGGAGATGATGTTGCCCACGCCGTCCGTCACGAGGATGCCTTCCTGCGTGTTCTGGAATACCTTGTCCGAAAGCTGCAGCCGCTGCTCGGCGCGGCGCCGTTCGCGGATGTCGGTCATCAGGAAGAGCAGGCCATCGGGGCTGCCGTCGCGCGCATTGAGCGGCGCGGCATGCATGGCGACCTCGACGCGTTCGCCGTCCTTGGTCTGGCGTACGGTCTCGAAATCGGCGACGACGCGGCCGCCGGAGATCTCGCCGGAGAGGCGCTCGAAATCCGGCCACTGGTCGCTGCCGAGCAGCGGGCAGCGCATGCCGAGGACCTCTTCGGCGCGCCAGCCGAACATGCGCTCGGCGGCCGGGTTCCACAGGCGCACCGTACGGTCGGGCGAAAGCGCGATCAGCGCGACCGGCAGCGAGTGCACCAGCGAGGCAAGCAGTTCGCCTTCCTTCTGCAGCGCCTGGCGCATGCGCAGCGAGGGCGTGATGTCGCGCAGCACGGCGACATAGGCGGGCGCACCGGCCCATTCGGATTGCGCCACCCGCATCTCCGCCAGACCCCAGCCGCCGTCGGCCTGCGGGATCTCGATTTCCGTCGATTCGCCGGCGGCGACCGGGAAGCCGAAGTTGCTGCCGGTGAGCTCGGTGTCGGCGCAGCCGAACAGCATGCCGCTGGCGCGATTGGCGAAGCGCACGAAGCCGTCGCCGTCGACGACCACGATGCCGTCGGGCGCGTCTTCGATCCAGCGCAGGGCCGAGGCGGGCAGCGTCATTCCTCCACCTCCGCCTTCGCCGGATGCAGCTCGAGGCCGGCCAGCACCTTGTCGATGTCGGCGAGGTCGCCGATGATGCGCCGCATGGGATGCGGCAGCAGCTTCTCGACCGTCGGCGTCGCCAGGATACGGTGGGCCTTCGCTTCCTCGGGGCAGGTCAGGACGTCGACGACCTCGAGCTCGTAGCGATCGGGCAGTTGCTCGTCGCACAGGCGCTGCAATTGCGCGAGCGCCTGGCGCGACCGCAAGGTGTGGTCGGTGACGTATAGCCTGAGATGGTATTGAGCTTCCCTGCGCATGGCCTCCCCCAGCCTCGTTACTCTTACTTTCGTCTAGTGATTTTCGCTAGGCGGGATTGTACCGGGACGCGGTGTTTTCAGGCGCGCCGGCGGCGGGCGGCGTAACGCTCCCTGAACGTCTTGCCTTCGGGCGCGGGAAAGTCGCGTCCTGCCGTCCATGCGGGTGCGGCGGCGAGCACCGAAATGCGGTCGCGGCCGCCCGCCAGCCACTTGAGATAACGCGCGGCCAGCCGGGTGCCCAGGCCATAAAGCGCCGGCCGATTCGCGACCCAGGCCCAGGCCCTGAGCGCGAGGCGCTCGGTCCACGGCCGCAGCTTTTTCTCGATCTGCTGCTCGCGCAGCTTGCGCATCAGTTCCGGCAGCGGGATCAGCACGGGGCAGACGGCGCTGCACTGTCCGCAGAAGGTGGCGGCGTTGGGCAGTTCGACGGCATTCTCGATGCCGACGTAGAGCGGCGTGAGGATCGAGCCCATCGGCCCCGGGTAGACCCAGCCGTAGGCGTGCCCGCCGATCGACTGGTAGACGGGGCAATGGTTCATGCAGGCGCCGCAGCGGATGCAGCGCAGCATCTCGTGATAGTCGCTGCCGACGACGTCGGCGCGGCCGTTGTCGACCAGCACGAAATAGAGGTGTTCCGGTCCGTCGCTGTCGCCGGGCCGCCGCGGCCCGGTGAGCACCGAGAAGTAGTTCGAGATGGACTGGCCGGTGGCGGAGCGCGGCAGCAGGCGCATCATCAGCGAGAGATCCTCGAGCGTCGGCAGGACCTTCTCGATGCCGGTGATGACCACGTGCACCTTGGGCAGCGTCGTGACCATGCGGCCGTTGCCCTCGTTCGTGACAAGCGCAACCGATCCGGTCTCGGCCACGAGGAAGTTGCCGCCCGAGATGCCCATGTCGGCCGACAGGAAGTGGCCGCGCAGCACCTCGCGCGCCTCGCGCGTGAGCTGCGGTATGTCGGTCTTGCGCGGCTTGTGGTGCGTCCTGGCGAAGAGGTCGGCGACTTCGCCGACGTTCTTGTGCATCACGGGCGCGATGATGTGCGACGGCGGTTCGTTGTCGTTGATCTGCAGGATGTACTCGCCAAGGTCGGTTTCGACCGGCTGCACGCCGGCGGCGGCGAGCGCGTGGTTGAGGCCGGCCTCCTCGGACAGCATGGACTTCGACTTGGTGACCTTCTTCACGCCGTGCCGGCGCGCGATGTCGACGACGTGCCGGCAGATTTCGGCGCCGTCCTTCGCCCACAGCACCGTGGCGCCGCCGGCGGTGGCCTTCGCCTCGAAGCGCTCGAGCCAGAGGTCGAGGTCCTTCAGCACGCGGTCGCGCACGTCGCGCGCGGCGCGGCGCGTGGCTTCGAAGTCGTCGAGTTCCTTGATCGCTGCGGCCCGCGTGTCGACGAACTTGCCCTTGGCCGTGCGCAGGTTGCGCTGCAGGGCGGCGTCCGCCAGCTTGGCGGAGGCGTTGGCCTTGAAGTGCATCGAGCGGATTTCCATCACTCGTCTCCGGCCAGGATCTCGGCGATATGCAGCACCCGGGTCGTCTCGTCGCCCATGCGCCGCAGCTTGCCCTCGATGTTGAGCAGGCAGCCGAGATCGCCGGCCACCACCGCATCGGCGCCGGCCGCGCGGATGTTGTCGCACTTCTTGGTCGCGATGGCGGTCGAGATGTCGCCGAACTTGACGGCGAAGGTGCCGCCGAAGCCGCAGCATTCGTCGGCGCCCGTCATTTCCTTCAATTCCACGCCCGGCAGTTTCGCGAGCAGCTGGCGCGGCTGGTCCTTGATGCCGAGGCTGCGCAGGCCAGTACAGGAATCGTGATAGGTGACGCTGCCGGCGAAATCCCCGGGCAGCTTTTCGATCTTCGCGACGTTGACCAGGAAGTCGGTGAGTTCAAACACGCGGCTGGCCAGCGCCACGGCGCGATCGCGCCAGTCGGGGTCATCGGCGAGCAGGATCGGGTATTCGGTGTGGATCTGGTCGGCGCAGGAGCCCGACGGGGCGACGAGATAGTCGAAGGGTTCGAATTCGGCGATGGTCTTCTTCGCCAGCGTCTTGGCGGCTTCGCGGTCGCCGCTGTTGTAGGCCGGCTGGCCGCAACACGTCTGTTTCTCGGGAACCACCACCTCGCAGCCGGCGGCTTCGAGCAGCTTGAGGGTGGCGAAACCGATGCGCGGACGCATCAGGTCGACAACGCAGGTGACGAACAGGGCGATGCGCATGGGGGCCTTCGTTAATGCACTTGGAATACCGCTTGGCGGCGGCGTTTTTCGCAATGTGGCATACTAGCACCCCGCTGCAAGCCCCGAAGAATCTACTGTGCCGAACTCCAAGACCACCGTCGAAGCAAAGAGCCCGATCCAGGTGATCGAGCGCATGATGAAGCTGCTCGACGTCCTTTCCTATTACCACGATCCCGTCAGTCTCAAGCAGCTTGCGCTGGAGACGGGGCTGCATCCTTCGACCGCGCACCGGATTCTCGGTGCCATGTCGGTCAGCGGATTCGTGGAGCGCGCGGAGCCAGGCACCTATCGGCTCGGCATCCGCCTGCTGGAGCTCGGCAACCTCGTCAAGTCGCGCATCAACATCCGTGATTCGGCCCTGCCGCTGATGCAGGAGCTGCACCAGACCCTCGGCGAGAGCGTGAACCTCGGCGTGCGCCAGGGCGACGAAATCGTCTACGTGGAGCGCACCTCGAGCGGCCGCTCGTCGGTGCGCGTGGTGCACCTCGTCGGCGCCCGCGCGCCGCTCCATGTGACCGCGGTGGGCAAGCTCTACCTGGTCGAGGACGGCATCGAGAAGGTTCGGGAATACGCGAAGCGCACCGGCCTGCCGCGCTACACGCCGACCTCGATCACCACCGTGCAGGCGCTCGAGAAGGAACTGGAGCGCGTGCGCCGCCACGGCGTTGCCTTCGACAACGAAGAAATCGAGCAGGGGCTGCGCTGCATCGCCGCACCGGTTCGCGACGACACCGGCGAACTGGTGGCCGGCCTCTCCGTTTCCGCGCCGGCGGACCGCCACAATCCCGACTGGGCCGCCACCGTGCGTGCGGCCGCCGACCGCATCTCGGCCGCCATCGGATACGCCAAACCCGCCTGAATCGGCAGGGCAATAATGCCGGCGTCATGACTCCGGTAGGCGATTCGGCCTTGATTCTGTAGGGGAAATCCTACCCCTCCCTATACCCATCGTGGTATATGGAATTGCGGCGCTTTGTTATACGATTCCCATAAGCTGCCAACGGTTGTACGGCGGAGAGGCCCAGCAAAAAGCCCCGCATCGCCGAGCGAGCAGCGCCCCAAGAATACGGAGACCCGCCATGATCCCGAGGGTTGCAGAGAGACTGTTCGGCCGCAGCGTCGCCATCGCTGCCGCCATGCCGCGTCCGGCAGCGCCGGCGGGCATTCCCACACCCACCGCAGCGCCCAAGCCCGGCGTGCTGGTCCAGCGCGAAGAGATTCTCGACGGGCGTTCGCGCATCAGCGGCTATCGCTTTCGCGCCGTGGCGCTCGAGGCCGGTACGCCGGCGACGGTGGCCGGCCGGGCCGCGGCGTTGCGCGATGACAACCTCGCCGCCTTCGCCCAGCGGCGGCTGGCGATCATTCCGCTCAAGGCCGAGGAGTGGCAGAGCGGAGAATTCCGGCCCTTCGTCACGTCGAACACGATCTTCGAGGTCGAGGTGCCGTCCCCTGGCGGCGATGTCGCGGCCTGGCAGCAGTGCGTCAGGGACATGAAGGCCGACGGCGCCCGGGTGGGCTTCGACAGCGTGGTGGCGACGCCGCGGCTCGCCGTGGCACTCGAGCTGGCCGACGCGATCTTCGTCAAACCGGATGATTACTCCCAAGAGGGACTGGCGCGCGCGATGACCGGCCTGCGTGAGCGCGACCCCGCGCCCACGATCGTCGTCGACGGCATTCACACCTGGGACGATTTCCGTTCCTGCGTGGCGATGGGCGCCGAGTACTGCCTGGGCAGCTTCGCCGCCGAGAGCGCGTGAGCCGGCAATGAGCCTCGTATCCGTCGCCCCGGCCGACCTCGCCGTCGGCATGCCGCTGCCCTGGATGCTGCAGGATCAGGACGGCAATGTGCTGATGCGCGAGGGTGAGGTGCTGCAGAACGACGAGCAGCTCCAGACTCTCCTTGCCGCCAATCCCCTGCGCAAGCTGACCTGGAATTCCGGCGCCGCCGATTCGTCGGAAGAGGAAGGCGGCGGCGAGATCGACGAGGCCACCGACGCGGCCCTCGCTGCGGACGCCAGCGACAGCCAGTTCACCTTCCAGGACATGCGGCTGCGCGTCGGCGACCGGCTGCAATTGCAGCCGCCCGCGACCGTGAGCCTGGAGCGCTTCGTCGTCAAGCTGATCGGCTGGGTCGATAACGTCAGCGTGCTCGTCACGGCGCCGATGGCAAATGGGCTGCGCGTCCCGCTGCGCGAGAACGACAGCATCGTCGCGCGCATCTTCGCCGGCCAGAAGGCTTTCGGCTTCAGCAGCACCGTGGAACGCGTCTGCAAGATTCCCTACGACTACCTGCATCTCTCGTTTCCGGCGAAGGTGCAGGGCTCGGTGATCCGCAAGTCGCCGCGCGTGCGCACCAAGATCATCGCCTCGGTGGCGAATCCCGACGCCAGCGCGGCGGCGGAGCGCCAATCGGGCATCATCGTGAACCTGAGCGCCGATGGCGCGCTGCTGAAGGCGCGCCAGCCCCTGGGAGAGAAGGGCAACCGGCTGCAGCTGTCGTTCCGCGTGAGCCTGCACAAGGTGGACGCCTACCTCACCATCAGCGCGGTCGTGCGCAGCGCCTTCCCAGATGAGGAGAAGGAGCGCGACAGCGGGGTGATGTTCAATCACGGCCTGCAGTTCCAGGACCTGGCCGCGAACGATACGGTGATCCTGCAGAGCCTGATCTACCACCAGATGATCGAGCATCCCCACACGCTGACCTGAACGGCGCCATGCTCAAGAAGATCACGGTGGCGCAGCTCAGGACAGGCATGTACGTGCATGACCTGAACTGCGACTGGACGGATCACCCTTTCCTGCGCAACCAGTTCCTCGTCGAGGACGAGGCCATGCTCGGCAAGATCCTCGCGGCGCCGATACCCGAGGTGTGGATCGACACGGATCGCGGTCTTGACGTGGCGCCGACGGCGACCAGCCCGGAGGCGCCCGCCGCTTCGTTCACCTCCCCGGCGGATCCCATCGCCGTGCCCGATCTCTCTGCCGAAGTGCAGCGTGCGCGCAAGCTCCACCGCGAGGCGAATCGGCTGGTGTCCGACCTGCTCGCCGATGCGCGCATGGGCAAGCAGCTGCAGGTGGAGCGCTGCGAGCCGGTCGTCGAAGGCATCCTGGACTCGATCTTCCGCAAGCCCGATGCGCTCCTGCCGCTGGCGCAGGTGAAAAGCCGGGACGAATACACCTTCCAGCATTCGGTGGCCGTGGCGGCCCTGGCGGCCGCGTTCGGGCGCACCCTGGACATGTCGCGCGAGACGATCAAGGAGCTGGCGATCGGCGGGCTGCTGCACGACGTGGGCAAGGCGCTGGTGCCGGACGCCATCCTCAACAAGCCGGGCAAGCTCTCCGAGGAGGAATTCGCGGTGATGAAGGGCCATGCCAGCCACGGCGCCGAGCTGCTGCGGCAGACGCCGGGCATCAGCGAGATCGCCTTCGCCGCCGCGGCCGAGCACCACGAGCGCTTCGACGGCACCGGGTATCCGCGCGGCCTCAAGGGCGACGGCATCAGCATCTACGGGCAGATGCTCGCCATCGTGGACGTCTATGACGCGATCACCTCGTTGCGCGTCTACCACAAGGGGATGCCGCCGACCGAGGCGCTGCGCAACATGTTCCAGTGGAGCAAATGCCATTTCAGCCCGTCACTGGTGCAGGCTTTCATCAAGGGCATCGGCATCTATCCGGCCGGTTCGCTGGTGCGCATGGAGAGCGGGCGCATGGGCATCGTGCGCGAAGTGGTGCCCGAGCAGCTGCTGCAGCCGGTGGTGAAGGTGTTCTTCGACGCCGACAAGCGCTGTTACGTGCCGCCGGAAATCGTGGCGCTGGCGGCCTCGGGCGACAAGATCGTCGCCCACGAGTCGTTCGAGAAGTGGAACATCGACCAGGCCGACTGGCTGTAGCCGTCGGCCGGCGCCGGATCAGCCGGCCGTCGGGCGCGGCGCGAGTTCGGCGCTCTCGACCCAGCGCTTGATGCGGGTGGCGTCGCCGATGCGCGTCATCTTGCCCCAGGAGTCGAGCAGCACGATGATGGTGGGCTTGTTGTTGATCCAGGTCTGCATGACGAGACACTTGCCGGCCTCGTTGATGTAGCCGGTCTTGGACAGGCCGATTTCCCAGCTCGGGTTCTTCACCAGGCTGTTGGTGTTGCGGAACATCTGCGGCCGGCCCGCCACCACCACCTGGCGTTCCGTCGTGGTCGTGAATTCGCGGATCAGCGGATATTCATAGGCGGCGGCCACCATCCGGGCGAGATCGTGCGCGCTCGAGACGTTGGAAGCAGTGAGCCCGGTCGGATCGGCGAACTGCGTGTCGCTCATGCCCAGTTCGCGGGCCTTGCGGTTCATCGCGGCGACGAAGGCTTCGCGGCCGCCCGGGTAGTGGCGCGACAGCGCCGAGGCGGCGCGGTTTTCCGAGGACATCAGCGCGAGGTTCAGCATCTCCTCGCGCGTCAGCCGCGTGCCGACGCGCAGGCGCGAGTGGGTGCCCTTGAGGGCGTCCACGTCTTCCTCGCCGATGGTGAGGACTTCGGTCAGGCTGGGCTTGGCATCGAGCGCCACCATGGCCGTCATCAGCTTGCTGATCGAGGCGATGGGCACGACGTTGGCGGGGTTCTTTTCGTACAGGGCGGCGCCGGTGATCTGGTCCTGCACGAGGGCCGAGGTCGATTGGACCAGCAGGCCCTTGGCGTCCTCGAGCGAGGCGCTGTGATGGACGTGGCGGACCTTGGTGGCCTTGTGCTTCTTTGCTGCGACCGGCTTTTTCTTGGCCGTGCCCGCGAATGCCTGGTGACTCGCAGGTCCCAGCGCGAGGCTGACCGCGGCCAACGCGGCGATCCAGTTCCGCTTCATAGTCCCTCTCCCGTGCGACTGGCCGGCAGTGTACCACCGGTCCCGACTTATTACATATTTGTTAACGGCAGAAGTCGTGAAGAATTAAGGGGCTGGAGGGGAAACCTAAAATTTTCGTCAACTAGCGGTCGGGGCTCAGGAAGGCGGCGACTTCCTCGCGGCGTGCCAGGGTGTCGGCATAACCCAGGCGGATGAGCGCCTCAGTGTAGGGGCGCTCGAACAGCAGGTAGCTCGTCAGTGCGCCGCCGGTTCGGTTCGTGGCGCCGAGACCGTGCAACAGGGCCCGCACGGAGCGCGGCAGGGCACGCACATGTTCGGCGGCGAGGTGGTCCAGCCGCTGCGAGGGCGAGATGTGCAGCAGTTCGATGGGGCGCAGGACCACGCCGTGGGCTTGGCGTGTGTGCTCAGGAATCAGGCTGACCGTCCGGTTGATCCGGACCATGCGTTCGAGGTCGACCGACAGGGTGTCGAGGAAGATGCTCGACAGGGCGTGGCCCGCGATCTGCGCGAGCGTCGGGTAGCCCTCCGCATGGGCGCGCTCGCCCTCGGCCGCCATGCGGCCGGCGCCGATCACCAGGACGCGGTCGGCGCCGAGGTGGATCGCCGGAGAAAGCGGCGCCAGCTGGCGCATCGAACCGTCGCCGAACCATTCGCGGTGCAGCTTGACGGCCGGGAACACGAACGGGATCGCCGAGGATGCCAGCAGGTGGTCGATTGTCAGCCGGACATGGGCGCCGAAGCGCTGTGCGCGTCGCCACGGCTCGAGATCTGCGCGGCCCTGGAAGAAGCTCACGCTCTGGCCCGATTCGTAGCCCGAGCAGGTGATGCTGACCGAATGCAGCGCGTGGCGGGCGATGGCGCCTTCGATGCGATCGAGATCGAGCGTGCGCTCCAGCAGCCGCCGCAGCGGCGTGTTGTCGAGCAGCGAGCGCGGGCTGCGGCGCGTAATCCAGCCGAACGCCAGCGTACCGAGCCAGCGCGCTCCGGCGGCCGCGATGCCGGCCGGGTCGGCGCGATAGACATCGCCGGCGCGAAAACCCGACCAGATGGCTTCGAGCTGTTGGACGCCGGCGCCGAAGTCTTCGGCCCAGGTCGCCATGGCGGCGGCGTTGATGGCGCCGGCCGAAGTGCCGCACAGGACAGGGAAGGGGTTGCGGCGCGGGTCGGGCAGCAGTTCGCGCACCGCCTTGAGGACGCCGACCTGATAGGCGGCGCGGGCGCCGCCGCCGGTGAGGATGAGCGCGGTCCTGCCGGCGGGCCGCTCCATGTCAGGCGGCGGCGAGCGCCTGGGCCACTTCCACCGAGAGCAGGGCGGTCACGTTCACCAGGCGCCGCACCGTCGAGGTCGGCGTCATGATGTGCACCGGCCGGGCCGCGCCGAGCAGCAGCGGACCCACCGTAAGCCCGTCGCCGGCGACGGTCTTCAGCAGGTTGAACGAGATGTTGGCGGCGTCGAGCGTCGGCATGATGAGCAGGTTCGCCTGGCCGGAAAGCTGCGAGGGCGGGAAGACCTGCTTGCGGATCTCGTCCGACAGCGCGGCGTCGCCGTGCATCTCGCCATCCACCTCGAGATCGGGCGCGAGGTCGCGCAGCAGCTCGAGGGCACGGCGCATCTTGACGGCCGTCGGCGTGTCGTCGGTGCCGAAGCTCGAGTGCGACAGCAACGCGACCTTCGGCGTCAGGCCGAAGCGCCTGACCTCCTCGGCCGCGAGCAGGGTCATCTCGGCGATCTGCTCGGCGGTCGGGTCGTAGTTCACATAGGTGTCGCTGATGAACACGGTGCGCTCGGGCAACAGCAGCATGTTCATGGCGTAGTAATGCTGGACGCCGGCGCGCCGGCCGATGATGTTCTCGATGTACTTGAGGTGTACCTTGTGGCGCCCATAGGTGCCGCAGATCATACCCTCGGCGTGATTGTGGCGGATCAGCATGGCGCCGATCAGCGTGGTACGGCGGCGCAGTTCGCGCTTGGCGTACTCGACGCCGATGCCCTTGCGGCACATCAGGTTGTAGTAGTCCTGCCAGAGCTCCTTGTAGCGCGGATCGGAGTCCGGGTTCACCAGCTCGAAATGCTGTCCGGCGCGGATGCGCAGGCCGTGGCGCTCGATCTGGCGTTCCACCACCTCGGGACGGCCGATCAGGATCGGCTTGGCGAGGTTCTCGTCGACCACCGTCTGCACCGCGCGCAGCACGCGCTCGTCCTCGGCTTCGGCGAACACAATGCGCGCCGGCCGCTTCTGGGCCGCTGCGAACACCGGCTTCATGGCGAAGCCGGAGTGGTAGACGAACTCGGACAGTTGCTGGCGGTAGGCCGCCATGTCGCCGATCGGGCGCGTCGCGACGCCGGAATCCATGGCCGCCTGGGCCACGGCGGGGGCGACCTTGAGGATCAGGCGCGGATCGAAGGGTTTCGGGATCAGGTACTCGGGCCCGAACGCCAGCTCTTCGCCGTAGGCGGCCGTCACCACTTCGGATTGCTCGGCGTGCGCGAGGTCGGCGATCGCGCGCACGGCGGCGATCTTCATCGCCTCGTTGATGGTGGTGGCGCCGACGTCGAGCGCGCCGCGGAACATGAAGGGGAAGCAGAGGACGTTGTTGACCTGGTTCGGATAGTCGGAACGCCCGGTGCCGATGATGGCGTCGGGCCGAACGGCCTTGGCGTCCTCGGGCAGGATCTCGGGATCGGGATTCGCCATGGCGAGGATCAGCGGCGTCGGTGCCATCGTCGCGACCATCTCGGGCTTGAGCACGCCCTTGGTCGACAGGCCGAGGAAGACGTCGGCACCCGGCATGGCGTCGCCCAGGGTGCGCGCCGTCGTGTCCTGCGCATAGCGCGCCTTCGAGGCGTCCAGCCCTTCGCGTCCGGTGTGGATGACGCCCTTGCTGTCGACGGCCAGCACGTTGCGCGGATTGAGTCCCACGCTGACCAGCAGGTCGAGGCAGGCGATCGCGGCCGCGCCGGCGCCGGAGCACACCAGCTTCACCGTGCCGATGTCCTTCCCGGCAACACGCAGGCCGTTGAGTACTGCCGCGGCGGTGATGATGGCGGTGCCGTGCTGGTCGTCGTGGAAGACGGGAATCTTCATGCGCTCGCGCAGCTTCGACTCGACGTAGAAGCATTCGGGCGCCTTGATGTCTTCGAGGTTGATGCCGCCGAAGGTGGGCTCCAGCGACGCGATGATGTCGACCAGCTTGTCCGGGTCGAGCTCGTTGATTTCGATGTCGAACACATCGATGCCGGCGAATTTCTTGAACAGCACGCCCTTGCCTTCCATGACGGGCTTGCCTGCCAGCGGGCCGATGTTGCCCAGCCCCAGCACCGCGGTGCCGTTGGTGACGACGGCGACCAGATTGCCTCGCGAGGTATAGAGCGAGGCAGTGCCCGGGTCGCGCACGATCTCGTCGCAGGCGGCCGCGACGCCGGGCGAGTAGGCGAGGGAGAGATCGGACTGGTTGGTGAGCGCCTTCGTGGGGGTTACCGCGATCTTTCCTGGTCTGGGCAGACGGTGGTATTCGAGGGCTGCGGAACGCGTTCTTTCGTCCATGGTCTGTGCTTCCGAGATGTCCCGTCAGGCGGGGCGGACGAGGGCATTATAATTTTTCCTTGTGGCAACAGAGCAATTGTTGATGCGTTGTTGAGGCGATTGCTCGGGGAGGTTGGATGGACGCTGCTGCGCCCGATTACATCAGGAGCCCCAAGCTCGTCGCCTGGGTGGCCCGCGTTGCGCATCTGACCAAGCCCGATCGCATCGTCTGGGCCGACGGCTCGCAGGAAGAGTACGACCGCCTCTGCGCAGAGATGGTGGCGGCGGGAACCCTGATCCGGCTCAACCCGTCTTTGCGCCCCAATTCGTTCCTGGCGCGCAGCGATCCCTCCGACGTCGCGCGCGTGGAGGACCGCACCTTCATCTGTTCGCGTCGCCAGGAGGACGCGGGCCCCACCAACAATTGGGAAGATCCGGACAGGATGCGCGAGACCTTGACCGCCCTGTTCGAAGGCTGCATGCGCGGCCGTACCATGTACGTGGTGCCGTTTTCCATGGGGCCGCTCGGGTCGCCGATGGCTCATATCGGCGTCGAGGTCACCGACAGTCCCTATGTCGTCGTCAGCATGCGCATCATGACGCGCATGGGCCGCGCGGCGGCTGAGGCTCTGGGCGAGGACGGCGAGTTCGTGCCCTGCCTTCACAGCGTGGGCGCGCCGCTCGCGCCGGGACAGCAGGATGCGCCATGGCCCTGCAATCCCAGGGTCAAGTACATCGTGCATTTCCCGGAAACGCGCGAGATCTGGTCCTACGGCTCGGGCTACGGCGGCAACGCGCTGCTCGGCAAGAAGTGCTTTGCGCTGCGCATTGCTTCGGCCATGGCGCGCGACCAAGGCTGGCTGGCCGAGCACATGCTGATCCTCGGCGTGGAGTCGCCTCAGGGGCAGAAGGACTACGTGGCGGCGGCGTTTCCCTCGGCCTGCGGCAAGACGAATTTCGCCATGCTGATTCCGCCGGCGACTCTTGGCGGCTGGAAGGTGACGACCGTGGGCGACGACATCGCTTGGATCAAGCCGGGGCCGGACGGGCGCTTCCATGCCATCAACCCGGAAGCCGGATTCTTCGGCGTGGCGCCCGGCACCTCGGAGGCCACGAATCGCAACGCGCTCGCGACGCTCGGCCACGACGTGATCTTCACCAACGTGGCGCTCACCGACGAGGGCGATGTCTGGTGGGAAGGACTGACCAAGCAGCCGCCGAATCATCTCATCGACTGGCAAGGCAAGGACTGGACTCCGGCGGACGGCCGGGCGGGGCGCAAGGCGGCGCATCCCAATTCGCGCTTCACCGCGCCCGCGCGCCAGTGCCCGTCGATGGACGCCGCCTGGGAGGATCCCCGCGGCGTGCCCATCTCGGCGTTCATCTTCGGCGGCCGGCGCGCCACCACGGTGCCGCTCGTCTACGAGGCCTTCAACTGGAACTTCGGCGTCTATATGGCGGCGACGCTTGGGTCCGAGACGACCGCCGCCGCCTTCGGCGCGCAGGGCGTGGTACGGCGCGATCCGTTTGCCATGCTGCCCTTCTGCGGCTATCACATGGGCGATTACTTCAATCATTGGCTGCGCATGGGCCATGCGGTCGAGCAGAGGCCGAAGATCTTCTGCGTGAATTGGTTCCGCATGGACGACAAGGGCGAATTCCTCTGGCCCGGTTTCGGCGACAACATGCGGGTGCTGAAGTGGATCGTGGAGCGCGTCAGGCATGTGGTACCGGCGCGTGAGACGCCGCTGGGCTGGATGCCGCGCTACCAGGACATCGACTGGTCGGGCGCGGCGATCGGGCGCAAGGAGTTCGAGTCGCTGACGCAGGTCGATGCGGATGCCTGGAGACGGGAACTGGCCCTGCATCGCGAGTGGTTCGACAAGATGGGCGACAAGCTGCCGCTGCAGTTGGCGCTCAAGCGCGCCTTGTTTGAACTGGCGTTGGTCGATTGAGCGACACGGAGAGCTAGAATCGTGCGGCCGCCTGCGGGCGGCCGTTTTCATTGGGAGCCCCGAATGCATACCGCCGCGCGCATGGCCGACATCGGCCCCTTTCACGTGATGGACTTGATGGCGCGCGCCAAGGCGCTCGAAGCGCAAGGCCGCGATGTCGTCCATATGGAGGTCGGCGAGCCGGACTTCCCGACGCCGGCCCCGATCATCGCGGCGGCGCAGCGGTTCGTCGCCGGCGGCGAAGTCTTCTACACCAATGCGCTCGGCCTGCCCTCGCTGCGTGAGGCGATCGCGCGGTTCTATGCACAGCGCCACGGCGTGTCGGTCGACCCTGAACGCATCGTCGTGACGGCCGGGGCGTCGGGCGCGTTGCTGCTCGCGCTGGGTACGCTGATCGATCCCGGCGACGAGGTTCTGCTCGCGGATCCCGGCTATCCCTGCAACCGCCACTTCGTTCGCATGTGCGAAGGCCGGGCGCGGGCAATTCCCGTTGATGCGGCAAGCGACTACCAGCCGACGCCGGAGCAGGCGGCCGCGCATTGGACGCCCCGGACCCGCGCCCTCATGGTTGCCTCGCCATCCAATCCGACCGGCACGCTGCTCGACCTGCCGAGGCTGGCCGCGCTACGGGAGGTTGTCCGCCAGCGCGGTGGGGCGCTCATCGTCGACGAGATCTATCACGGCCTCACGTACGGGGTGGATGCATCGACCGCATTGGCGCTAGGCGACGACTGCTTCGTCATCAACAGCTTCTCCAAGTACTTCGGCATGACCGGATGGCGACTGGGCTGGATGGTGGTGCCGCAAGGCTTCGTTCGCGACGTCGAGAAACTCGCGCAGAACCTCTACATTTCTCCCTCGACGCCGGCACAGCATGCGGCACTGGCGGCCTTCGAACCGGCAACGATCAGGCTGCTGGAGGCGCGGCGGGCGGAGTTCCAGGCCAGGCGCGATCTGCTGCTGCCGGGGCTGCGGGCGCTGGGTTTCGAAGTGGGAGCCGAACCGCTGGGCGCGTTTTACGTCTATGCGGGCATCGGCGGCCTTGCGGACGACAGCTACCGCTTCGCGCTTGATCTGATAGACCGCGCCGCGGTGGCGGCCACGCCCGGGCTCGACTTCGGCAGCAACGCGCCGGAACGGCACATGCGGTTCGCCTACACCGTGCGGCAGGAGCGCCTCGCCGAGGGGCTCGAGCGGATCAGGCGGTTCTTGGGGGCGTAGAAAATAGAAAAGGCACGGCGAGGAACCGCTTAGCGGTATCGCCATGCCTGGGAAGCGGACCAGCGGGCAATCTGAGATTGCCCGCCTGGGTCACGCAGCGGCCGCTCAGGACGGACGCGAGCCGGTCGGAAACGGCCAAGCGGCAGCCGGATTCAAGGACGACTTGAGCCCGGGAGCAGCGGCGGTCGACGGGGCCGGGGCAGGAGCAGCCGGCTTCTTCGCGGCAACCTTCTTGGCAGGAGCCTTCTTCGGGGCAGCCTTCTTCGCGGCAGGCTTCTTGGCAGCAGCCTTCTTCGCGGCGGGCTTCTTCGCGGCAGGCTTCTTGGCAGCAGCCTTCTTCGCGACGGGCTTCTTCGCGGCGGGCTTCTTGGCAGCAGCCTTCTTGGCGGCCGGCTTCTTGGCGGCAACCTTCTTCGCGGCGGGCTTCTTCGCAGCGACCTTCTTGGCGGCCGGCTTCTTGGCGGCAACCTTCTTCGCAGCGGGCTTCTTCGCCGGAGCAGCCTTCTTCGCAGCAGGCTTCTTCGCCGGAGCGGCCTTCTTCGCGGCAGGCTTCTTCGCCGCGGGCTTCTTGGCTTTCTTCTCTTCAGCCATGTTGAACCTCCTTAGAGCAAGATAACAGGAAAGGAAACACCATTTACTGCAAAACCCGTCTGGGCTAGCACGGATTATCCGTCGCCCTCAAGAATCGAAAGCGATGAATTCCTGACGATTCTCCGTTCATATCGCCGCTCAATAGCGGGCGCCGGAGCTCGTTTCCAATGACTTTGCTGCTGGGTGGATTCGGTTTGGCTGCCGCCGCGCGTGGGCGGGGGCTGCGGACGGACTCGCGAGAGAGACCGTGGGGAAGCGGAAGGCGGGGAGAAGCTGGGAAAGCGCGGAACGAATGCGGCAAGCGATGCGGCGGAATGAGAGGAAGCCAGGAGGCGGTCGTCCTCGCCGTCATTTCAATCGGCCCTCTTTGCGTCGCTGGCGGTGCATCGTGCTTGTCTTCGTCACTCCGCTGAATCCTTCGACCTACTAGATATAGTATGCGAACTCGATTTCGCGACTAATTCTAGTGGTTGACTTTTGGCGTTGCAAGAGTTTTTTGATGCCAGTGGCACGCGCGACGATTATCGTTGCGCGATTACCACGTCCGAGACACCCGCTGCAAGCAGCGCAGCGCGCAAGCGTGACCAGTCGAAGTGCGGTCCCGGGTCCGTCTTGCGGCCCGGCGCGATGTCGGAGTGTCCCGCGATTTCGCGCAGCGGATAGCGCTCGCGCAGCGCCGCGAGGAGCTTGGCGAGGGCCTCGTACTGGGCTTCTTCGAAGGGCCGTTCGTCGCAGCCTTCGAGTTCGACGCCGATCGAGAAATCGTTGCAGCGTTCGCGTCCGCACCACGACGACGCGCCTGCATGCCATGCCCGCTTGGAACAGGGCACGAATTGCAGGGTCCGCCCGTCTCGCCGCACGAAGAAGTGCGCCGAGACGCGCAGTCCCTGCAGACCGGCGTAGTACGGATGCGCGTCGGGGTCGAGCCGATTGGTGAACAGCCGCTCGACGTCGCCGCCGCCGAACTCCCCGGGCGGCAGGCTGATGGCGTGCACGACGGCCAGGCTGATTTCGGCATCTGCCGGCCGCTCGTCGCAGTTGGGCGACGGCACGAAGTCGATGCCGCCGAGGATGCCCGCCGCATCGAGCGGACTTTGCGGTGCGGCCATCACTCGTTCAGGCCCAGGCGCTCCATCCGGTAGCGCAGCGAGCGGAAGGTGACGCCGAGGAGGCGTGCCGCCGCCGTCCGGTTGAAGCGCGTCTTGTGCAATGCCTCCAGGATGGCCTGGCGCTCGGCCTGATCGAGGTATTCCTGGAGCGGGATCTGGCCGGGCGCCGGGAGCTCGATAGAGGCCGCGGGGGGAGCGAGCTGAAGGTCAGCGACATCAATATTGTCGCCGGCCAGCAGCGCGAGGGCGCGCTCCAGTATGTTCTCGAGTTCGCGCACGTTGCCGGGGAACGGATACTCGCGCAGGGCCGCAAGCGCGGCGGGCTCGATCTGCGGCGCAATCCGGCCGGCAGCGGTCGCCAGCCGGGAAACGATGTGCTGCGCCAGCACCGGAATGTCGTCGCTGCATTCGCGCAGGCTGGGCATGCGGATCTCGATGACGTTGAGCCGGTAGAACAAGTCCTGACGGAAGCGGCCCTGGTCGACCATCGCCTTCAGGTCCTGGTGGGTGGCGCAGATGATACGGACATCGACCGCGTCCTCCTGCGTCGAACCTACCTTCCGTACTCGCTTCTCCTGGATCGCCCGCAGCAGCTTCACCTGCATCGGCAAGGGCAAGTCGGCCACCTCGTCGAGGAAGAGCGTCCCGCCGTCGGCGGCCTGGAAGAATCCGTCCCTGTCCGCGTCGGCTCCGGTGAAGGCGCCCTTGCGATAGCCGAAGAACTCGCTTTCCATCAATGTTTCCGGGATGGCGCCGCAATTCACGCCGACGAACGGCTTGCCGCCGCGGGCACCCTGTTGGTGGATCAGGCGGGCCGCCAGTTCCTTGCCGCTGCCCGATTCGCCAGATATGTAGACCGGTGCCTGGCTGCGCGCGACGCGCTCGATGAGTGACCGGACCAGCTGCAGGGCGGAGGATTCGCCGAGCAGCAGCTGGCCGATGTCGCGGGTCGGAGCGTCGCTGCCGGCCGGCAGGCGGATGGCGGACTGCACCAGGGCCCGGAGTTGTTCGAGCGAAACCGGCTTCGAGAGATAGTCGAAGGCACCGGCCTTCAGTGCGCTGACCGCGTTCTCCATGCTGCCATGAGCGGTGATGACCGCAACCGGCAGCTCGGGACGGCATTCGCCGATGTGGCGCACGAGTTCAAGCCCCTCGCCGTCCGGCAAACGCATGTCGGTGAGGCAGAGCCGGTAGCGCGTGCCCTCCTTGAGCAGCTTCATGGCCTCGCCCACCGAGGCTGCACAGTCCGCGGCCAGGCCCATGCGGGCGAGCGTCATGTCGAGCAGTTCCCGGATGTCGGCCTCGTCGTCGACGACGAGGACGCGGGAGGCGCCGTCAGCTTCCCGGCGTGCGTTCATTGATGTCCCTTGGCGATGATTGCGAAATGGGCGCCCGGCGCATTGTCGAGCAGCTCGAGCCGCGCAGCGTTGGCCTCACAAAGCTCCTTCGCGATATAGAGTCCGAGGCCCGTTCCGCTGCCATGCGTGGTGAAGAACGGCTCGAACACCTGCCCCCGCAGAGATTCGCCGATTCCGGGACCGTCGTCAACAATATGGATCTCAGTGACACCCGCCGTTCGCCGCACCGAGAGCCGGACGGCCGCCGCCCCGCCGCTGCAATGGCGCAGGGCATTGATGAGGAGGTTCCACAGCACCCGATGCAGGTGAGCCCGGTCGAAGAGGATTGCGGGATCGCCCTCGGACTGGACGGTGATGCGCTCGCGCACCGCCGGGTCGTTCACCGCGAAGTCGTCGATGAACTGCCCGATATAGCTGGCGAGTCGGATCGATTCCACTTCGGCGCGGTCGCGTCGGCCCAGTTCGAGCACTTCGGCGACGAGCCGGTTGAGACGCCGTGTGTTGTCACCGATGATCCTGATCAGCCGGGCCTGCCCGTCGGCCTCCTGCTCTTCGGCCAGCAACTCTGCCGCGTGGCTGATGGCCGAGAGCGGGTTGCGAATCTCATGCGCCATGTTCGCGGTAAGCCGCCCGAGCGCCGCGAGCTTGAGCTGCTGCGCCTGCTCCTGCACGCGGCCCATGTCTTCGAGGTAGATGAGCGCCAACTCGCCCTCGCCCGGCGGCAGCAGCCGGACGCGCAGCGTTCGCTGCGTTCCCGCGACCCGGACATAGGCTTCGGTCTCCACCGGGTTGGCAATCCAGCCGGCAAAGCGCTCGGACAATGCGACGGAATAGCTGGCCAGGTCGGCGCCTTCGCCGGGACGCGCTTCGAGGAGCGCTTCGGCTTGCGGGTTGTGCTGCCGCACGCGCCGGTCGGCATCGACCACGAGCACGCCGTCCTGCATGTCGCGGATCACGCGCTGGCTGATCTGCAGTTGGTTCGCGAGTTCCACCCCGCGCTGCCTGGCCAGCGCTTCGTTGGCCACGATGCGCCGCGCCAGCAGGCGAGCGGCGATGGCGATGGCGAAGAAGCCGATGCTGGTCAGGCCGGCCGGAAAGAAGCTGCCCGCATCTTCCTCGAACCGCAGGAAGCGATAGGCCTGCTCGCCGAGGATTGCCAGCGTGGCGAGCGCCGCGTAGAAGAGCGCCATGCGTCCCTGGCCCACCAGCCCGGCACCGGCGAGAACGACGAAGATCATCACCCCGATGCCGCTCTTCGCTCCGCCGCTTGCGTGCATCAGGAGCGTGAGCGCGACGATGTCCACCACGACCTGTATGGTGAGCTGCAGATTGAAGGCGCGGCGAAGCTGCAGGACGATCCATAGCAGGCCGACGCCCGTCAGCAGGTAGGCGCTGCTGATCATCCTCAGCAGCCGGACGTTTTCGTGCTCCAGATTCGGGGTGCCGCCGTAGAGCGCCGCCGCAAAGAAGAAGACGCCCGCGACGATCAGGCGATAGGCGGAAAAGAACTTGAGCGAACGCCAGTAGCTATCCGGCAGTTCCGGCATGCCGGGCTTTGCTCCGGATGCGGTCTTATCCGCGGCCAAGGCGTCGATGCTCCTCGCAGCAGTAGCGGCGGCCCCCTTCCGACAGGCTCTCGCTGAGCGGAAGATGCACGTGGCAGTGCGCGCACTGGATCATCTGTTCCGGTGCCTGGGCCTGAGCGGCGGTGGACGCGGTAGAACGGCGGCTGCCGCGCTTGAGCAGTAGATAGACGACTGCGGCGAAGACGATCAGAAGGAATAGTTTGCCCATCGCCGCGCATCATACGCGCACCGGAATCGTTGCAAACGGTGCGGAAAGGCGCCGGCATCGGGGGACGCCGGCGGCCGCTTTCGCGGCGCGCTTGTCTCTACGGCTGAATTGCACCGATGGCGACCCATCGGGCGGCGACCTACCAAGATTGGATTTGGTCGGGGTGAGAGGATTCGAACCTCCGACTCCTGCGTCCCGAACGCAGTACTCTACCAGGCTGAGCTACACCCCGACGCTGCTGGCCGCCTCAATACCGGCGGGCAACTGCGAAAGCGCACAATTGTACCAGAGCATCCTTGTAGTTTGAAGGGGGAAGTGCATCAAGCGATGCGACGGCTGCTTCGGCCTCCGCTTCCGCCTGCCGCCGCGCGGCCTCCAGCGCCCCGGTGGCCCGCACGGCAGCGAGCACTTCGGCGAACTGATCGCGTCCACCTTCCTCGATGGCGCGGCGCACGCACGTTGATTGTTCCGGGTTGCCGTGCTGCATGGCATGGATCAGGGGCAGCGTCGGCTTGCCTTCGGCGAGGTCGTCGCCCAGGTGCTTGCCGGTTTCGGCTTCTTCGCCGGAGTAATCAAGCACGTCGTCGATGAGCTGGAAGGCCGTGCCCAGGTGCATACCGTAATTGGCGAGCCCGGCCTCAATGGCCTTGTCCGCCCCGCCGACGAGGGCGCCGATCTGGCCGGCCGCCTCGAACAGCTTGGCCGTCTTGTAGCGGATGACCTGAAGGTAGTCGTCGATCTCGATGTCGGCGTTGTTGCAGTTCATCAGTTGCAGGACTTCGCCTTCCGCGATCACGTTCGTTGCCGCGGCGAGCACGGCCATGATCGGCATGCTGCCGACCGAAACCATCATCTGGAAGGCGCGCGAATAGAGGAAATCGCCAACCAGAACGCTGGCGGCGTTGCCGAACATTGCATTGGCGGTCTCGCGCCCGCGCCGCAGGTCGGAGGCGTCGACGACGTCGTCGTGCAGCAGGGTCGCGGTATGGATGAACTCGACCACCGCGGCCAGTTCATGGTGCTGCGTCCCGCGGTAGCCGACCGCACCTGCCGCCAGCAGCACCAGTGCCGGACGCATGCGCTTGCCGCCGCCGCCGACGATGTATTCCGCGACCTGCCGGACGAGCACGACGTCGGAATGCAATTGCCGGCGGATGACGGCATCGACGGCGTGCATGTCGTCGGCGATCAGGGCATAGAGGGCGTCGGTGCTCACGTCTTACTTTGGTTTGGGAAAGGCGCGATAGTAGGCGCCGCTCCGGTGGCCGTCAATGACAGGCAGCAAATTCAATGAGTTGATTGACCGATACCCAACTCTCGGTTAGAATGCGCGGTTCCTCGTAACACCCTTTAACTCACGGAGTCCACAAATGTATGCGGTCATAAAAACCGGCGGCAAGCAGTATCGCGTCGCGGCCGGCGAGAAGATCAAGGTAGAACAGATACCGGCAGAAGTGGGCGCGGAGATCACGCTGGACCAGGTGCTCATGGTCGGCGAAGGCGAGTCGGTGAAAGTCGGCGCGCCCATCGTCGCAGGTGCCAAGGTGACAGCCAAGGTAATCGCGCAAGGCCGGCATCCGAAGATCAACATCTTCAAGATGCGTCGTCGCAAGCACTATCGCAAGAACCAGGGCCACCGCCAGAATTTCACCGAGATCCAGATCGGTGAGATCACGGCCTAACAGGAGTCCAGAACCATGGCACACAAAAAGGCAGGCGGCAGTTCGCGTAACGGCCGCGACTCGGAAGCCAAACGACTTGGCGTCAAGCGTTTCGGCGGCGAACTGATCAACGCCGGCAGCATCATCGTGCGTCAGCGCGGCACCCAGTTCCACGCAGGCGAGAACGTCGGCATGGGCAAGGACCACACGCTGTTCGCCAAGGTGACGGGCACCGTCCAGTTCCTGGTCAAGGGCGCCGAAAAGCGCAAGACGATTAGCATCGTCCCGGCTGCCGCCTAAGCGGGCTGTCGGGTCGTTCAGCGGAAGCCCTATCCAGCGCGATAGGGCTTTCGCATTTCTGAGCCATGAAATTCTTCGACGAAGCGAAAATTGAGGTCATCGCCGGCGACGGCGGCAACGGTGCCGCTTCGTTCCGCCGCGAGAAGTTCATCCCCTTCGGCGGGCCCGACGGGGGCGACGGCGGCCGCGGCGGCAGCATTCACGCGGTGGCCGACTGCAACCTCAACACGCTCATCGACTATCGCTACAGCCGGGTTTTTCGCGCGCAGCGCGGCGAGAACGGGCGCGGTTCCGATTGCTATGGCAAGGGCGGCGAAGACCTCGTCCTGCGCGTGCCCGTCGGTACCGTGTTCACCGATCTTGCAACCGGCGAGACCGTTGCCGATCTCGATGCCGACGGCAAGCGCGCTCTGTTAGCGAAGGGAGGCCAGGGCGGCCTGGGCAACCTCCATTTCAAGACCAGCACGAACCGCGCGCCGCGCAAGTGCACGCCGGGCGAGGAGGGGGAGCGGCGCGAACTGCGGCTCGAGCTCAAGGTGCTGGCCGACGTCGGCCTGCTCGGCCTGCCGAACGCCGGCAAGTCCACCTTCATCCGCGCCGTCTCGGCGGCCAAGCCGAAGGTGGCCGATTACCCCTTCACGACCTTGCATCCGAACCTCGGCGTGGTGCGTGTCGACGCCAACCGCAGCTTCGTGGTTGCCGACATTCCCGGTCTCATCGAGGGTGCGGCCGAAGGCGCGGGGCTCGGCCACCAGTTCCTGCGCCACCTGCAGCGCACCCGTCTGCTGCTGCATCTGGTCGATATCGCGCCCTTCGATCCCGAGGTCGATCCGGTGCGCGACGCCAAGGCGATCGTGAAGGAACTCAAGAAGTACGACGCGGAACTGCATGCCAAGCCACGCTGGCTCGTGATCAACAAGGTCGACCTGCTGCCGGAAGACGAACGCGACAAGCGCATCGCCGCCTTCCTCAAGGCCTTCGGCAAGGTGGAGCGCCATTTCGCGATTTCGGCCATCGACGGTTCCGGCTGCCGCGAGTTAAGCTTCGCCATCATGGAACATCTGGAGCACGTGCGGCGCAATGAGAACGCGGATAGCGCAGAGTAAACGGCTGGTCGTCAAGGTCGGCAGCGCACTCGTCACGAACAATGGTGCCGGCCTCGCCCACGGCTTCATCGCTGATTGCGCCCGCCAGATTGCGGCCCTCCATGCCGAGGGGCGCGAAGTGCTGCTGGTCTCCTCGGGCGCCATCGCGGCCGGCATGCAGCGCCTCGGCTGGACGGCTCGCCCCCAGGCCATGCACGATCTTCAGGCCGCTGCAGCCGTCGGGCAGATGGGCTTGGCGCAGGCCTACGAAACCACATTCATCGAGCACGGCCTGAAGGCCGCGCAGATCCTGCTCACGCACGAAGACTTGTCGGACCGCGCGCGCTACCTCAATGCGCGCAACACCCTGCATGCCCTGCTTGGGTACGGCGTCGTGCCGATCATCAATGAAAACGACACGGTGGTGACCGACGAAATCAAGTTCGGCGACAACGATACGCTGGGCGCGCTCGTCGCCAACTTGGTCGAAGCCGATGCGCTCATCATCCTTACCGACCAGGCAGGCCTGTATACCGCGGATCCGCGCCAGGATCCCGCTGCCACGCTGATTGCGGAGGGGCCGGCGCAGGACACGCGCTACGAAGCGATGGCCGGCGGCGCCGGCAGCGCGATCAGCAAGGGCGGCATGATTACCAAGGTGCGTGCTGCGCAGCGCGCCGCGCGCAGCGGCGCCCATACATTGATCGTCGGCGGTCGCGAAGCCCAGGCATTGCAGCGTGCAGCGCATGGCGACGTGATCGGCACGCTGCTCTATGCGACGGATTCGCCGCTCGCGGCCCGCAAGCAGTGGCTGGCGGACCACCTGCAGCTTGCCGGCACGCTGGTCCTGGATGCGGGCGCGGTGAAAGCATTGCAGGACGGTCGCAGCCTGCTGCCCATCGGTGTCGTCTCCGTTGAAGGCGAATTCGAGCGCGGCGCCGCGGTGGCCTGCCGTACACCGGACGGCAAGGAAGTCGCCCGAGGCCTCGCCAACTATTCGAGTTCCGAAGCCCGCCGCATTGCGCGTCACGCGACACAGGAAATTGCCGGGCTCCTCGGCTATGTGGACGAGGAAGAACTCATCCACCGCGACAATCTCGTCCTGCTGCAATAGCGCTCCCCGAAAACAGTCAAAAAAAAAAGCCCCGGCGCTGTGGCGCCAGGGCTGAATCCAGCCAGTAGGGGGCTGGAGGAGGAGGAGGTACAAAAAGGCCGAAGGGCCTCGCGCTTAGGCGGCCTTCTTCGCCTTGGGCGCAGCGCTCGCGCCGACGGCCTTCACGGTCGCGCTGGTCGCGGCGGCCACATTGGCCTCCGTGATTTCGGCGACTTGCTTGGCGGCCTTGGTGATCGTGTCGTAGGCGGAGTTGGCGGCAGCGATGGCGGACTTGACGGCGGCAACCGCGACGTCCGAGCCGGCCGGAGCGTTCTTGGCGGCCTTGTCCAGCGCGCTGGCGACGTTCTTGTTCATCTCGGCGAACTGCGCTTCGAAGACCTTGCCGAATTCTTCCTGGGTCTGCGAGGCGATTTCGTAGAGGCTGCGCGAGTAGGCGATCGCCTTGTCGAGGGCCGGCTGGGCCAGCGAGCTCTGCAGGCTGACGAGTTCCTGCGCGTCCTTGGCGCCCATCAGCGTCTTGGCCGTGGACACGGCTTCTTCGAGGAGCGTGCGGGCGGTATTGAGATTCAGGGCGGCGATGCGCTCGGCGCTGGCGAAAGCGGTGTTGGCGAGCGTCAGGGCGGTCTCGACGTTGGCCTTGTTGGCGGCGGCGAACTGTTCGGGCGTGTAGTTCATGGCATGTCTCCGGAGTTAGGTTCGAACGTACTTGGTATTAGCTGCGGGGGCGCTTCCAAGCCAGCGACAGAACGGCTCCGAAGCGAATATTGCACTGCAACACGATTTTGATTATAGGGACGGAGCCGGCGAAGTCAACAGTTTTTTGTTGCGGCGCACCAAATCGATCCCGATTCACATGCTTCACGTGGCATATCAATTAGATAGGGCGAGACTTATCACGGCCCGCATGGCCGTTGGCTCGTTGCTATTGTGCGCTGCGGTGGGGGCTAGCGGCCGCGGAAGTCCGGCTTGCGCTTTTCCAGGAAGGCCGTCATGCCTTCCTTCTGGTCTGCCAGGCCGAATGCGGCGTGGAAGCTGCGCCGCTCGAAGAGCAGGCCTTCCGAGAGTGAGGATTCGAAAGCCCGGTTGACGGCTTCCTTGATCATCATGACGACGGGCAGCGAGAATCCCGCAATGGCTTCGGCCGCGGCGAGCGTTTCCTCGAGCAGCTTGTCCGCGGGGATCACGCGCGCCACGAGCCCGCAACGTTCGGCTTCGGCAGCGTCCATGAAGCGGGCGGTCAGGCAAAGATCCATCGCCTTGGCCTTGCCAACGGCGCGCGGCAGGCGCTGGGTGCCGCCGGCGCCCGGCAGGATGCCGAGTTTGACCTCGGGTTGCCCGAATTTGGCCGTATCGGCGGCGTAGATCATGTCGCACATCATCGCCAGTTCGCACCCGCCGCCAAGCGCAAAACCGGCCACCGCCGCGATGACCGGCTTGCGGCAACGCGCGACGCTCTCCCAGTTCCGGGTGATGTAGTCGCCGAGATAGGCGTCCATGTGGGAGAAGTCCTTCATGGCCGCAATGTCGGCGCCGGCGGCAAAGGCCTTCTCGGAGCCGGTGATGACGATGCAGCCGATCGCCGCGTCGCCCTCGAAGCGGGCAAGCGCATCGCCCACCTCGTCGACGAGCGCATCGCTGAGGGCGTTCAGCGCCTTGGGCCGGTCGAGCGTGACGAGACCGACCTTGCCGCGGACTTCGGCGCGGATGTTCTCATAGTCCATGGGCTACTCCTCTCGGCGCGGATGCGCGATTTCGGGCGCGGGTTTGAGCGGCGCACCGGATGGCTGCCCGGACGCCCCCTGGGGTGCCGGCGTCTCGGGCCCGTTGCGCGGCTGAATGATCACGTGCACTCGGCCCGGCTTGCCCTTCGCTGCCGCGACGGTACCGTTCGGGCCGCTCGTTACGACGTAGTTCTCGGTGGTCCCGTTGTACTGGATGTACTGCCCGCGCACCTCGTCCAGGCCGCTCTTGACGTAGGCGCGGGTGAAGAGTTGCGTGATGTCGGTCTTGGCGTCGTGCTCCAGGCGTTCCGCTTCGCCTTCGACGTATTCGTCCTTGCCTTCGCGTTTCTGCCGGAAATGCGCCAAGCCGTTGGCGCCGCCGTAAGCCACGCCCTTCTGATAGCCGTCGGCGTCCTGCGTGACCACGAGCTTGTCCGTCCGGATGACCAGCGTGCCGCGTACCAACTGGACGTTACCCTCGAGGATATGAACCTTCTGGGCATCGTCGACCGTGATGCGGTCAGCCTCGAGGTTGACCGGCTTGTCCTTGTCGGCCTTTTCCGCATGCGCCGCGGAAGCCGCAAGGGCGAGCGCCAGGAGGGTTGCGCGCAGAGCGCCGCAGGTCGAATCAGTTTTTCCCATGAGAGACGCTCGCCTTCTGGTCCTTCTGGAAGATCGTGCCGGTCGCGCGGCCATAGAGGATGGAGATCTTCGACTTGTCGTTCGTTTCCATGCCGGTGCCGTGCATCACGGAAAGCCCCTGGGTGATGACGACCGGCGCGTTCGTATGCGCGAAGCTGTCGTCGGGCACGGCGTAAATCACGCTCGTCGCGATGTCCGTCGGCGGGTCTCCGTTCAAGCCCTCGCGCACGACATGCACGTCGCCTTCGAGCTTCACGTGCTTGCCGTCCTTGTCGAGCCACGCCTTCTTCGACGTGACATGGACGGGCGGCGTGCGGAAATACGTCAGGCGCGGCGCAAGCACCTCGGTGCTGTCGTCGTCGGGGTAATGTAGCATCTTTTCTCCGACGAGAAAGTGCTGCAGCTTGCCGGTCTCGTCGAAGCGCCGGACAGTGAAGTGGTCGACGAAATAGTCGGGATCATGGCGCTGCTTGCCGACGCGGCCATCCCCGATTTCCGTGGCCCGGTTGAGCCAGAACGTCCCTGCCGCGAGCAGGCTCAGCACCGCGATCGGGAAAAGGGCGGTGCTGCCGTGCTTCATGACAGGTAGCGCGCCAGGACCGTATCGAGTTTGCCCTGCGCTTGCAGCAGCATCTCGCACACTTCGCGTACGGCGCCGCCGCCGGCCGGCTGGCGCGCCACGTAATCGGCGCAGCGCCGCGCTGCGGCGTGGCCGTCCGGCACCGTCGCCGAGAATCCGCAGGCCTTCATGACCGCGACGTCGACGACGTCGTCCCCCATGTAGCCGGCCTGGGCAAAACCGAGGCCACGCTGCGCCAGAAGTTCGGCCATTGCCGTGCGCTTGTCATCGACGTTCTGGCGCACGAGTTCGATGCCAAGGTTGGCCGCACGCTGCGCCACGATCTCGGAGTCGCGTCCCGTGATGATCGCCACCTCGATGCCGGCGCGCTGCAGGAGCTTGATGCCGAGGCCGTCGCGCGTGAAGAACGCCTTCATCTCATCGCCGCGCGGGCTGAAATACAGCCGTCCGTCCGTCATGACGCCGTCGATGTCGAAGCCCATCAGCCTGACGCCGGCCGCCTTTTCCAACGCGCCCGCCATCAGACCACCTTGGCCCTGAACAGGTCGTGCATGTTGAGCGCGCCGACCAGCGTGCCACCGGTATCCACCACGAGCAACTGAGTGATGCGGTAGCGCTCCATCATTTCGACGGCCTCGACCGCAAGGCGCTGCGGCTCGATGGTGCGCGGACCGGGCGTCATCACCTCGGCCACCGGAATGCCGCGCAGGTCGCCGCGCTTCTCCATGGCACGGCGCAGGTCGCCGTCCGTGAATATACCGCTCAGACGGCCCGCGGCGTCGCGCACGGCCGTCATGCCGAGGCCGCCGCGGCTCACCGTCAGCAGCGCTTCGACCACGGGCGTCTGCTCGGTGACGCAGGGAACCTGTTCGCCGCCGCGCATCACGTCCGAGACGTGGGTCAGCAGTTTGCGCCCGAGCGCGCCGCCGGGATGCGAGCGCGCGAAATCTTCGGCGCCGAAGCCGCGCGCGTCGAGCAGCGCGACAGCCAACGCGTCGCCGAGGGCAAGGGCCGCGGTGGTGCTGGCGGTCGGCGCGAGATTGAGCGGACACGCTTCCTCGCGCACTCGGGCGTCCAGATGGACGTCCGCCTCCTGGGCCAGCGAGGACGCCGCGTTGCCGGTGATGGCGATCAGCCGTCCGCCCTGCCGCTTGATGAGCGGCACGATGGTGAGCAGCTCGTCGTTCTCGCCGGAATTCGAGATCGCGATGACCACGTCTTCGTGCGTGATCATGCCAAGGTCCCCGTGCACCGCCTCTGCCGCGTGCACGAAGTAAGCGGGCGTTCCCGTGCTCGCCATGGTGGCGGCGATCTTGCGCGCGATGTGGCCCGATTTGCCGATGCCGCTGACGATGACGCGGCCGCGGCTGGAAAGGATCAGCTCGACCGCCGCACGGAAGTCGGCATCGAGCCGCTCCGCCAGCGCCGTCACTGCTTCCGCCTCGATCGTCAGGACGCGCTTCGCCATCGCGATGGCGCGGGAAGAGTCTGGAGTCATGGGGCTATCGTTTATGATTGCCTGGAATTATAACGTCTGCCCTTCATGAACACCCTGCAACTCGTCCTGCTGCTGCTTGGCGCATCGGTCGTCGTGGTCGCGGTGTTCCGGGCGCTCAGCCTGCCCCCGATCCTGGGCTATCTGCTGGTCGGCGCGCTCACCGGCCCGCATGCCTTCGGCCTGCTGCCCGCGGACGAAGGGGCCCGCCAGCTGGCCGAGTTCGGCGTCGTGTTCCTGATGTTCACCATCGGACTCGAATTCTCGCTGCCGCGGCTGTTCGCGATGAAGCGCATCGTGTTCGGGCTCGGCATGGCGCAGATCGTCGCCACCATGGGTGCCACGGCG
Organism: Ignavibacteria bacterium; assembly: GCA_050259835.1. Classification (GTDB taxonomy): domain Bacteria; phylum Pseudomonadota; class Gammaproteobacteria; order Burkholderiales; family Rhodocyclaceae; genus Nitricoxidireducens. The sequence goes on from JBLNBJ010000212.1 coordinate 41,515, forward strand.
GTCGTCGCGGTGGCTTTCGGCCTTTCCTGGTTCGCCGGCATCGCGCTCGGCGGCCTGCTGGCGATGTCCTCGACGGCGATACTCTCCAAGCTGCTGGCCGAGCGCATCGAGCTCGATTCGCCGCACGGCCGCGAGGTGATGGGCGTGCTGCTGTTCCAGGACCTCGCCGTGGTGCCGTTGCTGATCGTCATCCCGGCGCTGTCCGAGTCCGTCAAGGAGCTGGCGCGCGAACTGGCCGTCGCCGGCATCAAGGCGAGCGTCGTGCTGAGCCTGGTTCTGTTCCTCGGGCAGCGCCTGATGGGCGCGTGGTTCTACGTCGTGGCGCGGCGCAAGTCGGGCGAGCTCTTCATGCTCAACGTGCTGCTGGTGACGCTCGCGCTGGCCTGGCTGACCGAGCTGGCCGGCCTGTCGCTCGCGCTCGGCGCCTTCATCGCCGGCATGCTGATCTCGGAGACGGAGTTCCGCTACCAGGTGGAGGAGGACATCAAGCCCTTCCGCGACGTGCTGCTGGGCCTGTTCTTCATCTCCATCGGCATGATGCTCGACCTGCATGCGCTGGTCCAGAACTGGCAGCAGGTCCTGCTCGTGCTGGCACTGCTCCTGTTCGGCAAGCTCGCCGTCACGACTTTGCTGTCGCGGGTGTTCGGCGCTTCGCCCGGCACCGCCCTGCGCACCGGCCTGTGGCTGTGCGGCGGCGGCGAATTCGGCTTCGTGCTGCTGGCGGAAGCATCCAACGCCGGCGTGCTGGGCGGCCAGGTGGTGCAGCCGGTGCTCGCCGCGCTGGTGCTCTCGCTGGTGCTGGCCCCGCTGATCGTGCAATTCTCCGATCGCATCGTGCTGCGCTTCGTCGCCTCGGAATGGCTGCTGCGCTCGATGCAGCTCACGCAGATCGCAGCCCGCACGGTAACCGCCGAGAAGCACGCCATCCTCTGCGGCTATGGACGCACGGGACAGCACCTGGCGCGCTTCCTGGAAAGCGAAGGCATTTCCTATGTGGCGCTGGACAACGATCCCGAGCGGGTGCACGCGGCCGCCGCCGCCGGCGAGCCGGTGGTGTTCGGCGACTGCACGCGCAGCGAGATCCTGCTCGCCGCCGGCCTCAAGCGTGCCAGCGTCGTGGTCGTCACCTTCGCGGACCTCGATGCCTCGCTGCGCACGCTCGACCGGCTGCGCAGCATCCGCAGCGACATCCCCATCGTGGCCCGCTCGCGCGAGCAGGACGATGCCGAACGCCTGTTCGCGGCGGGCGCCGCGGAGGTGGTGCCCGAGGCGCTGGAATCGAGCGTGATGCTCGCCACCCATGCGCTGGCCCTGCTCGGCGTGCCGTTGCACCGCGTCATCAAGCGCCTGCGCGAACTGCGCGAGAAGCACTACGAGTTGCTGCGCGGATTTTTCGTCGGCGCCAGCGACGCCGGCGACCACCTGCACGATGCGCAGCAGCCTCGACTGCGCGCTGTCTCGATCGCCCCGGGCGCCTATGCGGTCGGCCGCACGCTAGCGGAGCTGCAACTGGAAGCGCTCGGCGCCCGCGTCTCGGCCGTGCGGCGGCGCAGCCGGCCGGGGCTGGCGGCGGAACCTGAACTTGCGCTCGAAGCCGACGACGTGGTCGTCCTGCTCGGCATGCGCGAAGCCCTGACGAAGTGCGAGGAGCAGCTGTTGCGTGGCGGTCAGAAGCCCATGCAGAGCGTGTAGGGCGCGTCGTTGTCGATGCCGTTGGCCCCAGCGGCCGGAACGCCGGCCGTCGCGCTTGCCGCTGCGGCCGGCATTGCCTGGATCACCCCCGTCGCCGGGTTGCCGTCATCGAGGGCGATGTCGATCTGCTTGGCGAACTTTCCCGCAATGCCGCGCGAACAGACGAAGTGCGTTCCGCGCAGCGTCGCGATCGGCGCGATGCCGCTGATGCCGATCTGCCCGCCCACGGCGTTGCGCGGCAGGTAATCGGGATCGGCGACGTCCGTGGGGCCGGCGGCCAGGCCGCCCAGTCGCACCTGCTGCCAGAAGCGGAACGACTCGTCGCCGCGCGCCGAACTGTTCCAGACGCCCTCGATGATGCCGTTGCCCTGCACCTGGTCGGCGCTCGTCGCCTTGCAGCCGGCCGGGCAAAGCTTGGCGCCGAGATGCGCGTCGGCAGCGGCGTCGTCGCCGGGAATCGCCTTGAATTTGTCCTGGTAGGCGTAGACGTAGAGCGGCACGTTGCGGAAATCGGCCGCCAGGTTCTTCGCCTTGGCGTTGTCGATCAGTTCCTGCCCCTTCATCACGCCGCCGAGCAACAGGCCGATGATGATCAGCACGATGGCGATCTCGACGAGCGTGAAACCGGTCTGTGTCCTTGTTGCCATATTTCCTCCGTCAGAAATATATCCGTTCTGCCTGCGGCGCGTCAGGGAAGCATCCCGGCCGCCACCATTCGCTGCATCAGGATGGGGATCGGCACCCAGGCGAACTGGTCGTCGATGCTGGCGCTGCTGACGAAGGTGTCGTCACCGTCCGCGTTCTCGAGTTCGTCGGCGTCTGCCGCGCCGCTCGCGAGGCGCGTGCCTTGCGGCGTGAAGGCGCCGGCCCCGTTGCGCCCGTGCGAGACCACCAGCGCCGGCACACCGCCGCTCACCAGACTCGCGCCGCCCGCCGCCGCCGTGCGCAGATCGACGCTGCCCGGCGAGCACAGGGCGAAGCCGGCGAATTGCGGATTCATGCTGACGGCGCAACCGAAGGTGTCCTGACCGCGATCGCGGCCGTACAGGGTGCTGACGGCGTAGGTGTAGCGGCGGCCCCAGGCGTCTGTTTCCGGCAGCGCGAGGCTGGCCCAGGGCAGGACCCCGACGGCCGTCGTTCCCGCGCAGGGAGCACCGGCGGCGCTTGCCGCGTTACCCCCGCCGGCGCAACTGCATGCGCCGTTCTGGCGTGCCTCGAGGCCGGCGCTGGCGTTGCCGCTGGGCGTCAAAGCCGGCGCCGGGCAGGGCAGCCGGCCCTTCACCAGCGCAAAGCCGATCAAGGCTTCGCGGATGTCGGCAAGCGCCCGGTCGGTTTCCCGCCGCGCCTTGATCTCGGTCTGCGCGGTCAATGGCACCATCAGGCCGCCGAGCAGGAGCCCCATGACGACGAGCGCCACCGCCAGTTCGACCAGGTTGAAGCCGCCCTGGGGACTGCGCCTCGCGGTCTTGCGGCAGGCTACGGCGCCAGACATAGGACCATGTCGGCTGCGCGCGCGACGGCCGAGGAATTGTCGAAGAGGGCTGCCTCGGCGGCGCACGGTTCGGACGTACTGCCCTGAATCCACGCGAGCGCCGCTTCGAAGTAATCCGCCGGCGAACGCTGAGAGCTCGGTCGCGGCGCGCCGCTGCGCGCACGGCCGCCGAACAGCAGCACGGCATTGTGGCGATCGCCGGCGCCATCGAGATAGCAGCCGGCCTTCGCGCAGCGCACATAGCGGAATTGGTCCTTCCAGCCCTCGTAGAAGCTGTAGCTCGAGGTCTGGCGGCCGAAGGGATTGGCGGGCAGCGCGTTCCCGGCGGTGTTGCGCTGGGTGCCGAGCTTCGAGCGGACCGCGGCGATGCCTTCGCTCATGAAGGACGCAAAGTCGGCGCGCTTGACGACCGCGTCGAAGATCTCCCTGGAACCGATCGGCACGACACGGTCGTTCGCGACAGGCATGCCGTTGCCATCGCTGATCACGCCGTCGACGAAGGCCGCATTGTCGCGCTCGACATAGTTGCCGGCGTCGGACGCCGAACTGCTGGTGCGGCGCTGGCCGGAGAGCGCAGGGCCGGGCGCGATGACGACGGCCGCTGCGCCGCCGGTGGAGTCGTCGGGAGCCGCGAGCACCGAGCCCTCGGCCGAGCGCACAGTGAGTTGCCCTTGCGTGTCCCAGTTGAAGGGGAAGCTCTTGGGATTCGTCTTGAACGAGCCCGACACCGCGTACCAGAGCAGGTTGCCGTCCGCGTCGCGCAATTCGGGCAGGCCGAGTGTCTTGTAGGGCAGCAAGCCGATGGCGACCGCGCCGGACTTGCCGCAAGGCGTCTGCTCGACGCCCTGGCCTGCGGCGTCGGGACAGGGCAGATGGCCGAAGTTCTCGGTGGGATGAACGTCCCGGTAGGCGACGGCGTACCCGAGCAGGGCCGTCTTGGCCAGTTGCAGCGTGGCGCCGGTTTCGCGGGTGCGGCGCGCCCGTTCCGCGGTTGCGTCGAAGCGATCCAGCATTCCCGCGAGGCCCGCCGCCGTCGCCGCGAGCACGACCACCAGCAGGGCATGGCCGCCCTGACGGCCGCGCTCAGTGCGGGTCTTCGCCATGGCGAACGACGCTGCCCGGAGGAAGGGCATCGATCTTCTCGCGGGTGACCGGGTCGACCGACTCGCCGACTCGCAGTGCCGCCGCTTCCCGAGGAAGTTCGGCGGTGGGCTGCCCGTTGATCCAATGCGTCGGCCGGCTTCCTGAACGCCAGGCGATGCCGTCGAGGCGGATGCCGCGCTCGGCCTGCGCGCTCTGGCGGTGCTGGCGTTCGAGCAGCTGCCGCTGTTCCGGCGTGAAGAAGAGCCGGCCCAGCGCCTCGACGTCCGTCGCGCCCGCCGGACCGGCGGCGCAGGCCAGCAGCAGGACGGCAAGCGGCTTCACGCGCCCTCCTGGACGGTGACCCAGTCGATGCTGCATTCGGCCTTGAGGCGCTCGCCCGGTTCGGCGTCACGCGCCAGCGTGCAGGCGCGGACCCGCAGGATCGCCGAGACCGAGCCGTCGAGGTCGCCGAGAAAGCGGAGCAGGTCGCCTTCATGCAGGACCCGGGCTTGAAGCACCATCCGGCTCGCCGCGAATCGATACGGGCCATTGCCGGCCTGGATGTCCTCGATACCCTGCTGTTGGGCTTCCAGTTCATAGCTCAAGCCTTCCAGCCGATGCTTGCGCTCCAGGCGGGCGAGCTGCTCGGCCCAGTCGACGCGGTGTTCGGGGCCGATGATATTCCGCCGCGTCAGGTCGCGATGGGTGGCCTCCCAGGCGGCGATGCTGGGGGCGGATGCGGCTGGCTGCGCGGCGGTCAGGGCGTCGCGGCGGTTCTCTTCGCGTGCAAGAGCGGCGGCGGCATCGTCCGCCATCCGATGGGCTGCAAGGGCCGCGCCGAGCCCGAGCCCCGTCAGGGCAGCTCCGCGCGCCAGGCTTCTTCGCAACGCGGCGGGCGGCCGCGGCAGCGCCATTACAGTCGCTCTCCCATGCGCAGCAGAAAGCTGCGCGGTTCACCCAGGTCGGCGCTCCTCAACGTGCCTCGGGATTCGGCGCCGAGCGGAGCCTTGACCATGAGCACGCGGATCGAATCGCCTGCGACGCCGGCAGCGAGTTGCTCCGCCGCGCGCTGCTGGCTGCGCGGATCGGCGCCGGCGGCGAAGGAGCCGTGGACGTCGAGAACGGCAAAATGACCTTGAGCGCCGTCGAATTCCCCGGCGAGTCGCCACTCCAGGCGTTCGAGTTCAATCGCGGCGACATCGTCCAGCGCGCGGCTCAGCCGGACCAGCAGCGGCAACGGACCGGGAGACGCGCGCAGCAGTTCTTCGTGCGTCTGCATCAGCACCTGCAGCCCGCGATTCCAGACGGGACCAGGCGCGACGCGCAGTGCTGCTTCGTTCTGCGCGTTGCGGGATGCCAGCTGGTCGGCCGACGCCTGCCGCGAGAACGCTTGGGAAACCTGCACGCCGGCGAAGAGCAGGCCCGCGACGCAGGCCGCCAGGCCGGCCCGCTCGATGGCGCGGCCGGCTCGTGCCAACTGCCAGCGATGACGTGCGGAAGCCGGAGCGAATTGTGCGGTGGGCGGCTTGCGCGCCAGCATCCAGGCGAAAAGCGGATCGGCGCCGTGCTCGACCGGCATCGCACGGAGGCTCCGGCGGCGCGCTTCCGCGGCGAGATCGAGATATTGGAAGCGCAGCCCTGCGTCGTCGCGGCAATGGTGCGCGAAGGCGGAGCGTTGCGCCGGATCGGCGAGGATCAGGACCGCCAGCGGGACGTCGCGTTTCGTCATGCGCTGCGCCCAGAGATAGCGCAGCATGGTGGCGGCTTCGGCGGCGCACGCGGCAGCCGTTTCCTCCGGCGTCGCGTCGGCCAGCGGCGTAAGGCGAGAAAAACGCAGATGCCCGTCCGTGACGAAGGTCTGCCGCAGGTCCGCGCGCGAGCAGCTCACCAGCACGGCCGGGGAAGGGTCATTGGCGGCGACCAGCTGCGCCGCCAGTTGCGGCAGCGAGTGGATGCCGCTCAACAGGGCGCCGCTGCGTTCGATCGCTTGCAGCCACGGCTCGATGGCGGCGCGCGCGAGCGTGGCGAAGAGGTAGCGATCGTCGCGGCGCCCCTCCGTCCGTCGTCCCTGGCGCAGGGCGGCGCAAAAGGGGCTGCCGTGCGCGTGCCGGACGCGCTTGCGCGCCACCATCGCCTTGCCGCCCGGCCCGCGAACGTGCGGCAGATCCTCGGCTGCGAAGCTCTCGTCGGCGAGGTTGGCGAGCAGCGCGCAGGCTTCGTCCGGATGCGCCTGGAGATGCGCAGCCAGCGCGGCTTGCGCGCCGGGCGGGAAATGCGCCTCGACGAGCACCTCCAGCCGACTGCACGCATAGGAAGTCACGCCGGCAGCGTCGAGCACGAGGATGCGTGTCGGCTTCACGGCGTCAGACGCCCAGCCCGGCGATCAGGTCGTACACCGGGCCGAGCACGGACACGACGATCCAGACCATCATCCCGCCGATGACGAGGACCGCGGCGGGTTCGGCGAGCGCCTGCAAGCGGTCCACGCCTTCGCGGACGTCGCGATGGAAGAAGTAGCTGACGTTGGCGAGCGCCCGGTCGAGCTCCCCCGTGCCTTCGCCCACGCGCAGCATGCGGACCACTAGCGGTGGAAACAGGCCGACGCGATCGAAACCGCCATGGACGGTGTCGCCGGCCGCAATGAATCGCGCGGCGCGCCGCAGGCCGCGCGCGATTTCGCCATTGCCGACCACCTTCTCGGCCGTGCGGATGGCGTCGAGCACGGGGATGCCGGCGCCGTAGAGCAGGGCGAACACCGTCGCGAAGCGCGCCAGCAGCAGCTTGCGCAGGATGCCGCCGAAAACCGGGAGGCGCAGCTTGGCGGAATCCCACAGCACGCGCGCGCGGGTGTTGCGACGCAAGGCGACGACCGCGGCGGCGGCCACCGCCGCCGGTCCGCCGAGCGCCAGGGCCCAATGGTCGGTCAGTGCATGCGACGCGGATTCCAGCATCGCCGCATGCCAGGGCAGCGTGCGCCCCATGCCCTTCATGAGTGCCGCAAAGCGTGGAACCAGATAGACGAGCATGAACAGGATCAGGCCGAGCGTCACGGCGGCAAGGACGGCCGGATAGGTGGCGAGCCGCCGCGCTTGTGCGGCCAGTTCGTCCTGCCACTTCAGCGAGGCGACGAGATCGGCCAGCACCTCGGGCAGGCGGCCGCTGTCCTCGCCGGCGCGAACGAGGTTGACGACGATGGGATCGAAGGCCCGCGGGCAGGCCGCCATCGCCTCTGAAAGGCGCTTGCCGCCCTGCACGTTCTCCACCAGCGCGGCCAGCGTGTCTCGCAACTCCCACCGCGTGGCGCTGTCGCGCAGGTCCGCCAGGCTGTCGGTCAGCGGCACGCCGGCGCGCACGAGTTGTTCGAGATGGAAGCAGAAATGGATGAGCTCGCGGCGCGGCATGCGTTTGCCCGCGTGCCGCGGCAGCGGGTGGCCTTCGATCAGGTCGAGGCCCAGGCGCAGCAGCCGCGCTTCGAGATCGGCCAGGTTCCCGGCGTCGATGCGTCCCGCGACGATGGTGCCGGCCGAGTCCATGGCCCGATAGCGAAACAGCGGCATCACGACCTCCCGGACAGGTCGACCACGCGGGCCAGCTCGGCGAGCGACGTCGTGCCGTCGAGCACGCGTTGCATGCCTTCAGATGCCAAGCTGCGGAAGCCCTGGCTTGCCGCCGTGCGGCGAATCTCGCCGGCCGTCGCGCGGCGGGCGATCAGCTCGTCGATCCGCTCGTCGATGCGCAGGATCTCCATGATGGCCAGCCGGCCCCGATAGCCGCTGAAGCCGCAATGCTCGCAGCCGCTCTCGCGGTAAAGCAGCGGCGCCGGCCGGGCTGCGTCGTGGCCGAGCAACTGGAGCTCCCTCGTTTCGGGGGGGTGTGGCTTGCGGCAGTGCGGACAGAGGCGCCGCACCAGGCGCTGTGCGACGATGCCGACCAGGTTGCCGGCCATGATCTCGGGACAAACGCCGATGTCGACCAGGCGGGGAATCGCGCCGATCGCCGAGTTGGTGTGCAGCGTCGAGAACACCTGGTGTCCCGTCATCGCGGCGCGGAAGGCCATCGACGCGGTGTCGGCGTCGCGGATTTCGCCGACCAGGATGGCGTCGGGATCCTGGCGCATCATCGCGCGTACCCCGTTGGCAAAATCGAGCTTGGCCGCCTCGGCCACCGAGGTCTGGCGCAGCATCGGCAGCGGGTACTCGACGGGGTCTTCGAGCGTCATGATGTTGATGCGCTCGGAGTTGATCTGGTTCAGCAGCGAGTAGAGCGTCGTGGTCTTGCCGCTGCCGGTGGGGCCGGTGACGAGCAGGATGCCTTCCGGGCGGGCCACCATCTCCCTGAGCAGGTCGAGTTGCTGCTCGCGAAAGCCCAGGCGCGCCAGCGGGACGATGCCTTTCTGGCGATCCAGGATGCGCAGCACGACGTTCTCGCCGTGCACCGTCGGCTGGGTCGCGACGCGGAAGTCGACGGGACGGCCGCTGACGCTCAGCGAGAAGCGGCCATCCTGCGGCGCGCGCGTTTCCGCGATGTTCATGCCCCCGATCACCTTGAGGCGGACGGCCATCGCCGACCAGTAGGACTTGTGCAGCGCGCGGACCTGGCGCAGCAGGCCGTCGACGCGGTAGCGGATGCGCAGGAAATGGGCTTCGGGCTCGAAGTGCATGTCGGACGCCTCCCGCTTCACGGCGTCTGTGATGAGGGCGTCGATCAGGCGGACCACGGGGTGGCTGTAGGACTCGGTCGCCGCGCCTGCGGCACTGCCATCGGGGATTCCGGTTTCGATTTCCTGCAGGATGCCGTCGATCGAGAGCTCATGGCCGTAGCAGCGATCGATGGCGCGCGCGATGTCCGCCTCGCCCGCCAGCAAGGCCTCGATCCGGGTTTGCGTCGGCACGATGGCGCGCAGCCGGTCCAGCGCCACCAGATCCGTCGTGTCGGCGAGAGCGACGGTGAACCTCCGGTCCGTCGGCTGGTAGTCGAGCGGCAGCATCCGGTGGCGTTCGGCTACCTCGCGCGGCACCAACGCCAGCGCCTTGGGGTCGACCACGGTTTGGGCGAGGTCCACCGCCTTTTGGCCGAGGCATTCGCTCAGGGCGTCGCGCAGGATGGCTTCGGAAATGAAGCCGAGCCCAACCAGCAGACGGCCGAGCAGTTGATAGGAGCGCGCCTGCTCGAGCAGCGCGATGCGCAACTGGTCTTCGCTGACGACGCCCTGGCTCAGCAGCACCTGGCCGATGAGGCGGCGCGCCGGGGGTGCCTGGACCTCGGTCGGCATGACGGCGCTCACGGCGTCAGCTCCCGCAGCCGCGCCGTTGCGAGCGCCAGGTCGAACGCGGCCGGACGTCTGGCTGCTGCGGCCAGCGCCTTTTCGTAGAAGCGCCGCGCCGCCTTCGGCTGGCGCAAATGATCGAGGCTGACGGCCAGGTTGAACAGGTAGTCCGGCTGTTCCGGCGCGGCAGCGTAGGCGCTGAAGAACGCGTCCTGCGCGTCGCGCCAACGGCTCGAGGCGGCGTAGAGATTGCCGAGAGCGAAATGCAGGGAGGCTTCGTCGGGCTGCGCCGCGATCAGCGACTTGAGGCGGGTTTCGGCCGACGCGTCGGGATAGCCGTTGAGCGCGGCCAGCCCCGCGATGGCGAACCCGTCGCGCGGATCGGCTGCGGCGGCACGGCGGTAGAAATCTTCGGCTCGCGTCCGGTCGTTCCTGCGCAGGGCGACCACGGCGGCGCCGTGCAGCGCGTCGCGGCAGTTCGGCGAGGATTTCAGCGCCCCCGCGTATTCGCGCTCGGCCGCCTCCAGGTTCCCGGCTGTCAGGGCATCGAAGCCGCGCTGCAGCGCCGGGTCGAGCCTGGCAGGCGTGCGGGTGACGCGCAGTTCGGGCTCCGCGTGCGCCGGGGAAATCGGCAATGCCGACGGCAGCCCCGCCATGACGGCTGAGAGACAACACGCGAACCGGATCAGTGCGCTCGGCGTGCGGCTGGCGGTCGCCGCCCGACTCATCGCGCCTGGCCCTCGTCGTTTGCGGCAAGCGGCGCCGCGCGCGGAAGAAAGGCGCGGTAGTGGGCGAGGTCGCCCGAAAGGGAGGCGTCCTTCAGAACGAGCGGGCGCAGGAAGATGACCAGCTCCGTCCGGCTGCGAGAGTCGTCGCGGTTCTCGAACAGGCGTCCGACCAGCGGCAGCGAGGACAATCCCGGCACTGACTCCGTCGTCTGGTTGGCGCCGTCCTCCATCAAGCCGCCCATCACCACGATGTTTCCGCTATCGACCCTGATCACCGACTCCATCTCGCGCGTGCGGATGACGGGGATGCGGTTCCGGATGTTGAGCCGCTGCAGGTCGGGGTTGGGATCCTCGATGCTGCCGTATTGCCGCGAGATGCTGGGACGCAGGTTGAGCAGCACGGTGTCGTTGGCGGCGATTTGCGGCGTGACGTTCATGACGAGCCCGACCGGAACCGAATACAGGTTCGTCGTGTAGGTGGTCACGGTGGTGGTCTGGTTCGCGGTCGTATCCGCCTTGACGGTGAAGTAGACGAGGTTGTCGACCACCTTCAGGACGGCTGTCTGGTTGTTCACGACGGACAGCTTCGGGCTGGAAATCACCTTCACCTTGCCAAAGGTCTCCAGCAGCGAAAGCGTGGCTGAAATGCCGAGTCCCGGCGCGACGTAGTTGAGCAGGAAGGCGTTGCCCGTGGCGGCGAAGGGATCGAGCGGCTTGCCGGCAGCGTCGAATCCGGCGGGGCTCTCCGCCACCGAGACCCCGGCGCTCGGCGGCCCCGGACGCAGGCTGCGCAGGCTTTGCCAGTGGACGCCCTGCTGGTAGCGGTCGCTGAGCGTGACCTCCGCGATCGTGGCCTCGATCAGCACCTGCCGGTGGGCGCTGAGGGAAACGTGGTCGAGGAATTCCTGGACCTTTTCGTGCTGGCGGCCGGTGGCGCGGACGCTGACGATGCCGGCCTCCGGATTCACGATGACGGAGGCCGCCTCGCGGAAGGTCGTGCGCCGGACGACCGTGGTGCCCGACTGCTGCGCCGTGGTCGGCATCGCGGCCGCGGGGGCGGGCCTGCGTGCCGCGGCGCTGTTGCGTGCGTGCGACTGCGAGGGCGACGGAGTCGGGGCCACGGTGCCGGTCTGCTGGTCCTGATGCTCGAAGACCGTTTCGTTGGTGCCCTCGGGCAGGATCTTGTCCGTTTCCCGCAGCAGGTCCTTGAGGTTCCGTTCCAGCGTTTCCCAGAAGCGATGCTGGGCCTTGTTCTCGATCTTGGTCAGCGAGTTGTTGCCGCCGCTGCCCGGTGTCCCGGTGGCGAGGGACTCGGCGCCCGCGGCCGTGGCGATCTGCGTCGTCACGGCCACCGCGCCGCTGGTGTCGCGCGCCATGTTCACGTAGTCGACGCGGTACGTACGCAGGAATGGCGAGTCGGGCATCACGGCGAGCGTCGTGCCGTCCAGTTCCCATCGCATATCCACCTGCCTGGCGATGCGCGTCAGCAGTTGCGGCAGGGTCTGGTCGACGGCGTTCAGCGTCACCGTGCCATTGATGCCCGGGTGGACGTCCACGTTGAGCTTGGCATCGCGCGCGAGCACGAACAGAAGTTCCTGGGCCGGCACGTTGTTCACCACGACGCTGTAGGTCTCGATGCGGGGTGCCGCCTTGGGGCCCGGCAGCGCCGAACTGACGAGCACCGGCGGCGGAATGCTGCCCGCAGTGGCGGGGACGTCCTGCGCGTCGAGATGTCCGGTGCCAGTGGAAGGCGTGGTGGGGTGTGCGCACGCGGCCACCAGGGTGACAAGAAGGATCGCCGCAGGACGGGTGCTCTTCATGCTGCGCAGACAGGCTCCGGAGAATGGGCGGGCGTGACATTAGCATAACGATATTGCGAGTACAACATGCTGATTTGTAGGCATTACCTTGGTAATAATACGCTTTCGTCATATAACGTCAGGCGCCGCGGGCCGCTGTGTCTGACGCACGCCGAGGGCGCGCGCGTCCTTCGACGATCGTCCAACTTTCGTTTCCGCTAGAATCGGACGATCCACCTACGAAGGAAGCTCCATGGCGCGTACCGTCAAATGCATCAAGCTCGGCCGCGAGGCCGAGGGCCTCGATTTCCCGCCCATGCCCGGCGAAATGGGCAAGCGCATCTTCGAGAACGTTTCGAAGGAAGCGTGGCAGCAGTGGATTCGGCTGCAGACGATGATCATCAACGAGAACCGCCTGAACCTGGCCGATCCGCAGCACCGCAAATACCTGGCCGAACAGGTCGAGAAGCACTTCTTCGGCGAGGGCGCCGAGCAGGTGCAGGGTTACGTGCCGCCGCGCAGCTGATCTGCGGGTGCCGCAAAACAAAAGGGCCGCTTGCGCGGCCCTTGTTGTTTGCGGCGAAGAAAACCCTCAGCGCTGGCTGGTCTTCACGCCGTCCGGCGTGCCGAGCAGCAGCACGTCGGCGCCGCGCTGGGCGAACAGGCCATTGGTGACGACGCCGACGATTTGATTGAGTTGGGCTTCCAAGCCCTTCGGGTCGGTGATCGACAGGCCGTGCACGTCGAGGATCACGTTGCCGTTGTCGGTCGTGAAGCCTTCGCGCAGCTTCGGCTTGCCGCCGAGCTTCTCGATCTCGCGCGCCACGTAGGCGCGCGCCATCGGGATCACCTCCACGGGCAGCGGAAACTTGCCCATCACCGGCACCAGCTTGCTGGCGTCGCAGATGCAGACGAAGGTGTGCGCCACCGCGGCGACGATCTTCTCGCGCGTCAGCGCGCCGCCGCCGCCCTTGATCATGGAAAAGCCGCCGTCGATCTCGTCGGCGCCGTCGACGTAGATCGACATGCTGCCGACGTCGTTGAGGTCGAAGATGCGGATGCCGTGGCCTTCGAGGCGCTTGCGGGTTGCCTCGGAGCTGGCGACGGCGCCGCCGATCTTGTACTTGATCGCCACCAGTTCGTCGATGAAGAAATTCGCCGTCGAGCCGGTGCCGACGCCGAGGATGCCATCATTCGGCAGGTGGGCCGCCACGTATTCGCAGGCGGCGCGCGCCACGGCCTGCTTGAGTTCGTCCTGGGTCATTGTGCTGCTTTCCAGATAATCGGGAGGGAAATTCTAGCCTTTCTCCCACGGCCATCCGCGCCGCGTTATGCGGCAGGGTACCGGGGCAGTTGATTGGTATGGCCCGATCCGGCCGTTCGCCTTGGCTACCGGAACCCAATTTCTCCGCTGGTTAGTGTCCCATGGCCTTTATGGCCTTGGTGCGCACGACCTGCGTGACGTCATCTGCGCAGCCATTCTGCTCGGCCTTATCAAGAATACCGACGGCCTCGCTGGCCCTGTTCTGCGAAATCAGCCAGCGAGCTTCGTCGTTGTAGAACGCGGGATTCCGGCTGTTGGCGGAGATGCGTTCGCGCCGTAGGCGAGAGGCAGTCTCGCCGTCGCCAAGTTGTTCGAGGGCTATCGCTCGGACGGAGAGCGTAGAGTCGGTGGCGCTGCCCACTTGTTCCACTTGATCGAGAATGGTGATTGCTTCAGAAGGTTTGCCTCGGTCTATGAGCCAGCGCGCTTCGTCATTGAAGAGCGCAGCATGGCGGCTGCCGGCGCTAATGCGTTCGCGCCGTAAGCGGGATGCGGCCTCGCCGTTTCCGAGGCGCTCAAGGGCAGTTACTCGGACGGTGTGCGTGAAGTCGTTGACGCAGCCGGCCCGTTCAGCCTGATCGAGAACCGCTGATGCTTCGCCGCTCTTGCCCTGATCGATGAGCCAGCGGGCATGGTCGTTGTAGAACGCGACGTGGCGGCTACCCGCTGCAATACGGTTGAGCCGCAAGCGCGAAGCTGCCTCTCCATCGCCAAGTTGCTCGAGACAGCTTGCTTGCACCGTCAAGACATGGTCGTTCAGCGCACTGGGGTTGCTCTCGGCTGCGACAGTTAGGGCATCGAGGAACTCTCGAATTGCCACTTCACCGGCCTCTTGGCTGGCACGTCCCCAGTCGGCCCAATAGGGGGGGAACCCAGGGTCAAGCATGCAAGCGCGGGCGAAGCACTCGCGGGCACGCGGACTAGCCCAGCTCTCCTCCTTGGCCCAGCATTCGCCGAGGAATCGCAGAACTCGATGGTTGTCAGGCTGAAGTCGCGACCAGTAGTCGAGTACGATCCGGTTCTTGCGGTGTTCTCCGGCTTGTTGCAGATAAGCGGATAACCGGCCGAGTCTTTGTACTACACCACCCAGATTGCTACCAAGCAGTTCCTGCGCGATTTCGGATAGCCGCTCCGATTCGCCCGCAGCAGCAAGGTGGTGCAGCGCTTCGAGCGCGCGTTCGATGTTCGGTTGGGTTACCGTGTGGCGGCTCGCGAGTTGATCGAGCCAGCATTTGGCGATGAGGCTATGCGTTGCGGTAAGCGGCGAAACGCCAGCGGCGTCGTCGTCCAGCGACGTATCGCGGAGTTGGAGGCGACGCCATTCGGAGACGAATCCGTGCAGATAGAAGCGTTCCTGGCGGGCGTCAGTAGAAAGCAGGCAGCGCCGGAACAAGCTTTGCCAAGCCCCTGCGGCGTCGAGTTCCCTTTCAAGCCTCTCGATGTGGTCGTTAGGCAGCGCATGGCGGTAGAGCGCCACCGCATCGAGGAAACGGCGTTCCCCCTCAGTCAGCACGTTATCGTAGAGATCGGCGAGCAAGCCCTTTTCAACCTCCGCGACAGCTTCCTGGCGATGGCGCTTGAAGGTTTCCAGCGGCGATTCCTTGCGACCGAGGGCGACCTGCACCAGCAGGCGGCTTGCCAGGGGGTGGGCCTGGCCGCCGTGGTCGACGCCAAGCCAGCCGTGGAGCGCGCGCAGGTCGTTGCCGCCGTAGCGCCACAGTGCCGCCTCTCCGGGCGGCGCTTGGCTTTCCAGGTAGCGTGCGAGGCTCTCCCGCTTCAGGCCCGAAATCTCGCATTCCACTGTATCGCGGCCGAGCAACCCGGGCGGAGGACGCTCCCGCATTTCCAGCACGATTCGCCAGCGGCCGCCCCAAGCCTTCAAAATGCCAAGCAGCAGAGCGGACAAGGCCGTATCTCGCCAGACGCCGTTGTGCAACAAATGCTGGGCGTTCTCGATCCAAAGCCAGAGTGGCTGTGGATTCGGATAGCGCCGCTGAAGTTCGGCGGCGGTGGCTGCTGGGGTCTCCACGGTTGGAACGTCGGGAAGCTCCTCAGTTGCGCCCATTGTGTGCGCAAGGCTGCGAAATAGGTTGGAGGCTGTGGTGTCCGGCCAGGCCGATAGACGTATGGAGTCCGACCCTGCCAAGGGGGCGAGCCGCCCGAGTTCGGCAATCACTGTGCTCTTACCGATGCCTCGCATGCCATAGATGACGGCCGCCGTTGCATTCGTCAGGTCTTGCGATACTCGCCCGAGCAACTCGTCGCGTCCGAAGATGCCTCTGCTTTCCGGGCTGGCGGGGTTTTCCGGTGGCGTCGCAGGCGCGGCAACCGGCGCAGCCGCATTCGGAAAAGTGGCGTACGAACGCGGGTCGTCCGCAAGTCGACTCGCAATGCGGCGCGGCAGCGGAACCGGCCACACTCCACGTGGGGCATGTTCAGCTACTGAAGCCATCTTCCAGCCGCCCTCTGCGTGGTCGAAACGATGCAGATGTACTTTGCCAACCCCTACCAGGTCAAGGCGCACCAAGTTGAAGCCGAATTCCGGTGGTGTATCCGCGCAGAGTGCGCCAGCGCGAATGATGGCATGGTTAACCCCGGGCTGTACCCACGCATCATGGCTGTGACCGTGGAGCCAGAAATCGAAGCGCGTGGTCATGCGCTTTTCCACAATCTCCCGTTCGTATTCGTTAAACCAGTCGAACGGATGGTGGATGAGTCCGATGCGCACTTGGGCTTGCTGTATCGGCTCGGCCAAGCGGTTGAATTGCCATTCGGCGCCTAACCACAGATGGCGGTCATCCTCGGGACCGGCACAAGACCAGGCCGAGTTGAAGCCGGCAATGCCGACATCCAGGCCGCTGAGGTGGACGGTGCGCTCGTACACATGCCGACCTTCGGGGTCATTCAGATGTGGAAAATGTTCAGCAACAAAGGTGCCGTAAGCATCAAGGCGGGGAATGATGGTTTCCCATGTTCGGTTGCGGCGCTCGATGGCGGCGTCCAGCCCGGCGTGCTGTTTCCGGCAGTCCTTGGCCCAATTCCTCAAGGCGCTTTGCTGCAATGCCTCGACCTGGGTGCGGTCGATGTCATGGTTGCCCGGTACCAAGAACATACGCTTTTTGTCGCAACCGCAAACCTGGGCCAGCCGGGTGAAGAACTTGCCGGCAGTCTCGTACTGCAGCTTCAGCGATTCTTTCTCGGAGATCTCACCGAAGGCAATGTCACCCGTGCAGAACACCAAGTCCGGCTTCGTGCCCAGATGATTGAGTTCCCCAGTCAGGTAGTCGAGGAAGCGATCCTGAATGGCATTGTCCCGCCATGCATTGGCGGGACGGAAATGGATGTCCGACAGGTGCAGCCAAGTGAGTTCCGTCTTCATGGCGAGGGCGTGATTCAGATTGCCGTCGATGATGCCATGAAACGCCATGACGGCGAGATGGCTCGCCGCCATGACCGCCAAGCACGCTACTTCTTCCGCGGCGGCGGCAGGTCGGTGCAGCTGCCTTCCGCCACTTCGGCCGTGAGGCCGATGGACTCGCCCAGCGTGGGGTGGGGGTGGATAGTCTTGCCGATGTCGACGGCATCGCAGCCCATCTCGATCGCCAGCGCCACTTCGCCGATCATGTCGCCGGCGTTGGGGCCGACGATGCTGCCGCCGACGACGCGATGCGTCTCCTCGTCGAACACCAGCTTGGTGAAGCCGTATTCGGCGCCGTTGGCGATGGCGCGCCCGGAGGCCGCCCAGGGGAACTTCGCCGCGCTGACCTTGCGGCCCTGCGCCTTCGCCTCGTCCTCGCCCAGTCCGACCCAGGCGACTTCGGGGTTCGTGTAAGCGACGCCGGGGATCACCTGCGCATCGAAATGGCTCTTCTCGCCGGCCGCAGCTTCGGCGGCGACATGCGCCTCGTGCACCGCCTTGTGCGCCAGCATCGGGTTGCCGACGATGTCGCCGATGGCGAAGATGTGCGGGACGTTCGTGCGCATCTGGCTGTCTACGCCGATGAAGCCGCGCTCGTCCACCGCCACGCCCGCCTTGTCGGCGTCGATCTTGCGGCCGTTGGGGCTGCGCCCGGCGGACTGCAGGATCATGTCGTAGCGCTGCGGCTCGGCCGGGGCGTTCTCGCCTTCGAACTTCACCCAGAGGCCGTCGTCCTTCGCATCCACGGCGACGGTCTTGGTCTTGAGCATGATCTTGTCGAAGCGATGAGCGTTCTGCTTCTCCCAGACCTTCACCAGGTCGCGATCCGGTCCCTGCATCAGGCGGTTGAGCATCTCGACGACGTCGACCTTGGCGCCGAGGGTCGAATAGACCGTCGCCATTTCCAGGCCGATGATGCCGCCGCCGATGACCAGCAGTCGTTGCGGCTTGCCGCGCAGTTCCAGCGCACCGGTGGAATCGACGATACGCGGGTCTTTGGGCAGGAAGGGCAGATGCACGGCCGCGGAGCCCGCGGCGATGATGCACTTCTGGAAGCGCACCACCTTCTTCGCGCCGGTCTTCTCCTGCGCGCCGCCCGTCGTCTCCTCGACTTCGAGATGACGGGCATCGAGGAAGTGGCCGTAACCGCGCACCACATCCACCTTGCGCGCCTTCGCCATGCCGGCGAGACCGCCGGTGAGCTTGCCGACGACCCTGGCCTTGTGGGCGCGCAGCTTGTCGATATCGACTTGCGGCGCGGCGAACGAAACGCCGAGATCGGCCATGTGCGCCGTCTCGTCCATCACCGCGGTCACGTGCAGCAGCGCCTTCGAGGGAATGCAGCCGACGTTGAGGCAAACGCCGCCCAGCGTCCCGTAGCGCTCGACCAGCACCGTCTTCATGCCGAGGTCGGCGCTGCGAAACGCAGCCGAGTAGCCGCCGGGACCGGCGCCGAGCACCAGCATGTCGGTCTCGATGTCGGCCTTGCCGGAATAGCTGCCGGCCGCCATGGGAGCCGGCGGGCGCGCTGCGGGCGTCGGCGCCGACAGCGGTGCCGTGGCCGGCTGCGGCCTGGCCTCGGGCGCGGCGGGCGCGGCTGCGGCGCCGGCGGCGTCGAGCACCACGATGACGCTGCCTTCGGAGACCTTGTCGCCCAGCTTGACCTTCACTTCCTTCACCGTGCCGGCGGAGGGCGCCGGCACGTCCATGGTCGCCTTGTCCGATTCCAGCGTGACGAGCGAATCCTCGGCATTGACCGCGTCGCCCGGCTTGACGTGGATCTCGATGACCGGGACTTCCTTGAAGTCGCCGATGTCCGGTACCTTGACTTCGCTCATAGCTCGGTCCTCCGGAAGTCGGCCAGCAACTGCGCGAGGTAGGCATTGAAGCGCGTCGCCAGCGCGCCGTCGACGACGCGGTGGTCGGCGGAGAGCGACAGCGGCACCATCAGGCGCGGCACGAAAGCCTTGCCGTCCCACACCGGCTTCATCGCCGAGCGCGAGACTCCGAGGATGGCGACTTCAGGCGCGTTGACGATGGGCGAGAAGGCGGTGCCGCCCAAGCCGCCGACGCTGGAGATCGTGAAGCTCGCGCCCTGCATCTCGGCCGGACCGAGCTTGCCGTCGCGTGCCTTCTTCGACAGCTCCGCCGTCTCCTTGGCGATCTCGAGCACGCCCTTCTGGTCGGCGTTCTTCAGCACCGGCACGACCAGGCCGTTCGGCGTGTCGGCGGCGAAACCGATGTGCCAATAGCGCTTGAGCACCAGTTCGTCGCCGTCGAGCGAACTGTTGAGTTCGGGGAATTTCTTGAGCGCGGCGACCACCGCCTTGATGATGAAGGCGAGCATGGTCAGCTTGATGCCGGCCTTCTCGTTCTCCTTGTTGAGCTGGACGCGGAAGGCTTCCAGCTCGGTGATGTCGGCCTCCTCGTGATACGTGACCGCCGGGATCATCACCCAGTTGCGCGCCAGGTTCGGTCCGGAAAGCTTCTTGATGCGCGACAGCGGCTGGCGTTCGATGGCGCCGAACTTGGCGAAGTCCACCTGGGGCCAGGGCAGAAGATTGAATCCGCCGCCGAGCGGGGCGCCGGCGGCCGGTGCAGCGGTGCCGCCGGACAGCACGCCCTTGACGTAGGCCTGCACGTCGGCTTGGGTGATGCGGTTCTTCGGGCCGGTGCCCTTGACCTTGGCGACGTCGACGCCGAGTTCGCGCGCGAACCGGCGCACCGAGGGGCTCGCGTGCGATTTGCGTCCGTCGCTCGCTTCGATCAGTTCGGCGGGCGAAGGCATGTGGATGTCGGGCGGCGCGACCGTCGGTTCGGATTCGGTCGGCCGGAAGTCCTCCTGCAGTCGCGGCGCCGCCTGGGGTGCCGCCGCGACGGCCGCGCGCGCGGCCTCCGGGGACGGCGTCGCGGGCGGGGGCACCGCGGGCGCGGCGGCCTGCCTCGGGGCTTCCGCCGCCTTGGCGGGTTCGGCGGCGACAGCCCGCGCACCGGCCGCTTCCAGCAGGACGATCACTGCGCCCTCGGAGACCTTGTCGCCGATCTTGACCTTCACTTCCTTCACGACGCCGGCGGACGGCGCCGGCACGTCCATCGTGGCCTTGTCCGACTCCAGCGTGACCAGCGAGTCCTCCGCGTTCACGCTGTCGCCGGGCTTGATCTGGATCTCGATGACGGGGACATCCTTGAAGTCGCCGATGTCGGGTACTTTCACCTCCGTAATGGCGGCCATGGTTTACACCTTCAAGGGGTTGGGCTTATTGGGATCAAGGCCGTACTTGCTCACGGCTTCGGCTGCCTTGCTCTTGTCGATCTGGCCCTCGCTCGCCAGCGCGCGCAGCGCGGCGACCGTGATCCAGCGACGGTCCACCTCGAAGAAGTGCCGCAGGTTCTCGCGCGTGTCCGAACGGCCGAAGCCGTCGGTGCCAAGCACGGTGTAGCGACCTGGCACGTAGGGGCGCACCTGCTCGGCGAACAGCCGCATGTAGTCGGTCGACGCGATCACCGGGCCGGTCGTGTCCTTGAGCAGCGTCGTGATGTGCGGCACCCGCGGCGGATCGGCCGGGTGTAGCAGATTCCAGCGCTCGCAGTCCTGGCCGTTGCGCGCGAGCTCGGTGAAGCTGGGGCACGACCACAGGTCGGCCTCCACGCCCCAATCGTTCTTCAGCAGCTCGGCGGCCGCCATGGCCTCGCGGAAGATCACGCCCGAACCGAGCAGCTGCACGCGCGGGCCCTTGCTCTCGCCGCCCTTGCGGAACGAATACATGCCCTTGAGGATCGCCTGCTCGACGCTCCCGTTGTCAGATGAGGGCATGGCGGGATGCTCGTAGTTCTCGTTCATCACCGTCAGGTAGTAGAAGACGTCCTCCTGTTCGGCGATCATCCGGCGCAGGCCGTCCTGCACGATGACGGCGACCTCGTAGGCGAAGCTCGGGTCGTAGGAAACGCAATTCGGCACGGCGGCCGAGAGCACGTGCGAATGGCCGTCTTCGTGCTGCAGACCCTCTCCGTTGAGCGTGGTGCGCCCGGCGGTGCCGCCGATCAGGAAGCCGCGCGCGCGCTGGTCAGCGGCGGCCCAGACGAGGTCCATCGTTCGCTGCAGACCGAACATGGAGTAGAAGACGTAGACCGGAATGGTCTGCACGCCGTGGGTCGAATAGGACGTCGCGGCGGCGATCCAGTCGGCCATGGCGCCGGCTTCGTTGATGCCTTCCTGCAGGATCTGACCGGTCTTCATCTCCTTGTAGAACATCAGCTGGTCGGCGTCCTGCGGCACGTACTTCTGGCCTTCCTGGTTCCAGATGCCGATCTGGCGGAACAGGCCTTCCATGCCGAAGGTGCGCGATTCGTCGACGACGATCGGCACCATGCGCTTGCCTAGATGTTTGTCGCGCAGCAGCGTGCTGAGGATGCGCACGAAGGCCATCGTGGTGGAGAACTCGCGGCCTTCGCCGGAAGCCTTCAACTGCGCGTCGAACGCCGAGAGATCGGGCACCGGCAGCGGTTCGACCTTGCGGCGGCGCGACGGCAGGTAGCCGCCGAGCGCCATGCGCCGCTCGCGCAGGTAGTTGAGCTCAGGCGAGCCTTCCTCGAACTTCAGATAGGGCAGCTTTTCGAGATCGGCGTCCGAGATCGGCAGCTTGAAGCGGTCGCGGAAGGCGGCCACCGAGGTCGTGCCCATCTTCTTCTGCTGGTGGGTGATGTTCTGCGCTTCGCCCGAGACGCCCATGCCGTAGCCTTTGATCGTCTTGGCGAGGATCACCGTCGGCTGGCCCTTGTGCTTGACCGCGGCATCATAGGCCGCGTAGATCTTGTGCGGATCGTGGCCGCCGCGATTGAGGCGCCAGATGTCGTCGTCCGACCAGTTGGCGACCATGGCCTTGAGTTCCGGCGTGTTGAAGAAGTGCTCGCGCACGTAGGCGCCGTCCTTCGACTTGAAGGTCTGGTAGTCGCCGTCGATGCACTCCATCATGCGGCGACGCAGGTGGCCGTTCTTGTCCTGCGCCAGCAGCGGATCCCAGTAGCCGCCCCAGATCAGCTTGATCACGTTCCAGCCCGCGCCGCGGAAATCCGATTCGAGTTCCTGGATGATCTTCCCGTTGCCGCGCACCGGCCCGTCGAGCCGCTGCAGGTTGCAGTTGACGACCAGGATCAGGTTGTCGAGCTTCTCGCGCCCGGCCATGCCGATCGCGCCCATCGACTCGGGTTCGTCCATCTCGCCGTCGCCGGTGTACATCCAGACCTTGCGGCCTTCGGTGTTCGCCAGCCCGCGGTCGTGCAGGTACTTCATGTAGCGCGCCTGGTAGATCGCCTGGATCGGGCCGAGGCCCATCGACACCGTAGGGAACTGCCAGAAGTCGGGCATCAGCCAGGGATGCGGATAGGAAGGCACGCCGCGGCCCGCGGTTTCGCGGCGGAAGTTGTCGAGCTGCTCTTCGGTGAGGCGGCCGAGCAGGAAGGCGCGGGCGTAGATGCCAGGCGACGAATGGCCCTGGAAGAATACGAGGTCGCCGCCGTGCTCGTCGGACGGGGCATGCCAGAAGTGATTGAAGCCGACGTCGTAGAGCGTCGCCGCCGAGGCGAAGCTCGCGATGTGGCCGCCGAGATGCGAGTCGTCCTGGTTCGCGCGCAGCACCATCGCCATGGCGTTCCAGCGGATGTAGGCGCGGATGCGGTTCTCGATCTGGTAATCGCCGGGTGCCCGCACCTGGCGGTCGGCCGGGATCGTATTGACGTAGTCGGTGGTCGCGCTGTACGGCATGTTGATGCCGGCGCGCCGCGCCTGGTCGATCAGGCTTTCGATGAGGGAATGGGCGCGCTCGGCGCCTTCTTCGGTGATCACCGCATCGAGGGCGTCGAGCCACTCGCGGGTTTCCTGGGGATCGGGATCCTGGTCAGGCGCGGCCGTGTCCAGGCCGGGGGGCTGGGCAGACATTTGTCGTCTCCTCCGTTGAGGCACGTCCGGAAACCGCCGGATGACGGCGGAATTCCAGAACGTCCTGCGTTGTTATTAAGGCCCGCTGTTGGCGGACCGGTTCCCACAGATTAGACCGGCAGGGTAAGCCGGCTGACCTGTGTCATTCCGCATTGTAAGAGAACGCACCACAATGCGCAATACCTCGGGCTCAAGCGGCCGGGCTGACGCGATAGCGGCGGACCTCGTCCTGCAGGCCCATGGCCAGTCGCTCGAGTTTCTGCGCGGTGGTCGCGGTCTGGGCGATCGCCGTGTGGCTTTCGTCGGCCATCTGCGCGATGCGTTCCACGTTGGCCGCGATCTCGTTGCTGGCCGCGCCTTGCTCGCCGAGCGCGCGCGAAATCTCGTTGATGGAGTCGACGACCCGGGCCGTGCCCGCCCGGACCTTCTCCATGGCGGCACCGGCGGACTGTGCCAGTTCGACCCCGCCGGCCACTCGCGTCACGCCGTCCTGCATGCTCGCGACCGCGTCGGCCGTGCCGCTCTGGATTGCCGCGATCATGGTCGAAATGTCGTGCGTCGAGCTGCTGGTGCGCTCAGCCAGCTTGCGCACTTCGTCGGCGACGACCGCGAAGCCGCGACCCTGTTCGCCGGCGCGTGCCGCCTCGATGGCCGCATTCAGGGCAAGCAGGTTGGTCTGGTCGGCGATCTCCCGGATCACGTTGACGATCGCCGAAATGCTGTCGGACTGTTGCCCGAGCTCTTCGATAAGCTGCGCTGCCTGCTTCACCGTGGTGGAAATCCCTCGCATCTCCTCCACCGTGCGGTTGACGATCTCGCTGCCCTGGTCCGACAGCCGGCCGGCCTCGGACGACATCGCCTGCGCGTCGCGGGCGAAGTCCGCGATGTGGTTGATGCCGACCGTCGACTGCTCGATGGCCGCCGCCATCGACGCGGCCGCCTCGCTCTGCCTCTGCGAGCCTTCGTTGATGCGGGACGACGAATCCGCCATCTGGGAAGCGGCGGAAGAAACCTCGCCGGCGCTCGCCTGGATCTTGCCGATGAGCCCGGCGAGCGCGACGGCCATCGCGTTGAAGCCCTCGCCGGCGCGCGTCAGTTCGTCGCGGCTGTCGACCACGAGGCGGGTCGTCAGATCGCCGGCGGCGATGCGGGCTGCGCTGCCGGAAAGCTTCTGCACGCCGTCGAGCGTCGCGAGGTAGAACCCGACGGACAGGTAGGCGAAGGCCAGCACCAGCGCTGCCGCGATGCCGAGGTTGAGATAGAGCGTCGCCTCGTGGCGCGACACCCGGTCGCCGATCAGCCGCTCGATGGTCGGAAACACGGACCGCGCCAGTTCGCCGTAGCCGCTTTCGGTGGCGCCGCTCGCCTTGGCGAGGAAGGATGCAGGCGTCGACTGAAGGTTGCCCGAGACGATCTCGTTCTCGACGACGGCGACAACCTCGTCGGTGTGGCCGGAGAACTTCTGCTGGAAGTCCTCGAGCTGAGGCTTGATGGCCTCGTTGTAGCGCCCCGAACGGGTGATACCGGACAGCAGCTCCGCCCTCATCTTGTCGAGCCCGCCGAGATCGCGCGTGAAGTCGCCGCGCACGGTTTCCGTCACGGCGCCGCCGCGGGTCAGCACGCTGATTCCCGCCGCACCGAGCTTGCCGAGGCGCTCGAGAATGTCGGGCATCGTCGCGGTGGCGGTGCCGACGAGGTAATAGGAATCGAGCGACGGATCGACGACCAGCCCGCTGGCGTCGGCAACGCTGTTGTTCAGTTGCAGCGCATGCTCGATCAGCGCGTTGTGCGCATTGAGGCTCGCCATGCCGGTCAGGTCGCTCCACTCGCCGGCGAGATCGGACCATTCCTTCTTGACGGCTTGCCACTCCTCGGCGATGCCGAATGCTGCGCCGTGGGCGTCGAGTGCGTCGTCTACGGCTTTCAGCGCTGCGGCCAGCTGCGTTTCCTGCGCCGGAATCTTGTCCTTGACCTCCGCGTTGCCGGCCGCGATGCTCGCCGCCAGCATGCGATGCTGCTGCAGCGCGTGGATGGCGACCAGCAGCGGCTTGGCGACTTCGATGCCGGCGAGCTCGCGCCGGCCGCGTTCGATCTCGCCGCGCTGGTTGGCGATCATGCTCAACAGCAGGAATCCGACGGCCACGGCACTCACCAGGCCGATGAGCGCAAACTTGTACGAATACCTGAGCCGCTTCATCAGCGCGGCCGCGGGCGCGAAAAACGTCAGCATCTCATCTCCTCCATCCCTCTGGTTCTTCTTTTATGTCCGACGGCTTTGCCGCCGGTTGCGGCCCGGAAAGGGGCGCTACTGCTCTTGTCGAGTCAGCATGTTGAGACAAGGCATCAGAGGCCGATATATCGGATTTCCGCAATAGCGGTTGCGGGATGCAAAAAGCCGTCCCATAATGCGCAATGCGCGCCGTCGGTTTGACTCGGTGGTGCGGCGCCGCGAACATGAGCTAAAAAGAGGAGGGTTCTCCTCGACCAAGCCCCGGCTCCGGTCAGGGTTGTCGTCGGAAGTTAACGCTGTCACCGCGCGGACGAGGAACACTAGAATCGTCTGCAAAGGAGGATGGATATGTTCCAAGTCCGCATACACGGCCGCGGCGGCCAAGGCGTCGTCACCGCTGCCGAAATGCTCTCCATCGCCGCGTTCGAGGAAGGCCGCCATGCGCAGGCCTTCCCCAGCTTCGGCTCCGAACGCACCGGCGCTCCCGTCATCGCCTTCTGCCGCATCGCCGATCAGGAGATCCGGCTGCGCGAGCCGATCATGGAGCCCGACGCCCTGATCATCCAGGACCCGACGCTGCTGCACCAGGTCGACGTCTTCTCGGGCCTCAAGCGCGACGGCTACGTGCTGATCAACACCAGCAAGAGCTTCGAGGAACTGGGGCTCGGCGACTTTCTCAAGGACCGCGACCCGCGGCGCCTTTGCACCGTTCCCGCCACCGACATCGCGATGAAGTGCGTCGGCCGGCCGGTGCCCAACGTGCCGCTGCTCGGCGGCTTCGCCGCGGTGTCCAGGCTGCTGAAGCTCGAGTCCGTCATCAAGGCGATCCACGACAAGTTTTCCGGCAAGGTGGCGGATGGCAACGTCGCCGCCGCGACCGAGGCCTACAAGGCCGTGCTGCGCGAGATGGAGGCGGCCCATGCTTAAACAGACCGAAGGTTCACATGCCGTTGCGGAAGCCGTTGCGCTCTGCCGGCCGGAAGTCATCTGTGCCTACCCGATCTCGCCGCAGACCCACATCGTAGAAGGACTCGGCGAACTGGTGAAGAGCGGGGAATTGCAGAACTGCGAGTTCATCAACGTCGAATCCGAGTTTGCCGCCATGTCGGTGGCGATCGGCTCCTCGGCCGCCGGCGCGCGCACCTACACCGCGACGGCGTCGCAAGGCCTGCTGTTCATGGCCGAAGCGGTGTACAACGCTTCCGGCCTCGGCCTGCCGATCGTGATGACGGTTGCCAACCGCGCCATCGGCGCCCCGATCAACATCTGGAACGACCATACCGACGCGCTGTCGCAGCGCGACTCAGGCTGGATCCAGCTGTTCGCAGAGACCAACCAGGAAGCGCTCGACCTGCACATCCAGGCCTTCCGGCTCGGGGAGGAGCTCTCCCTGCCCGTCATGGTGTGCATGGACGGCTTCATCCTGACCCACGCCTACGAGCGCGTCGACATGCCGAGTCAGGAGCAGGTCGACGCCTACCTGCCACCCTACGAGCCCCGCCAGGTGCTGGACGTGAATTCGCCGGTCTCGATCGGCGCCATGGTGGGCCCCGAAGCCTTCATGGAGGTGCGCTACCTCGCGCACGCCAAGCAGATGCAGGCGCTCGAGCGCATCCCTGCCTACGCGGCGGAGTTCAAGGACATCTTCGGCCGCGACTCCGGCGGCTTGTGCCACTGCTACAAGTGCGACGACGCCGACACCATCGTCGTCGCCATGGGCTCGGTGCTGGGCACGATCAAGGACACCGTGGACGAGATGCGCGCGGCGGGCCACAAGATCGGTGTGCTCGGCATCACCCTGTTCCGTCCGTTCCCGATCAACCAGGTGCGCGCCGCGCTGCATGGCGCGAAGCGCGTGGTGGTGCTCGAGAAGAGCCTCGCGGTCGGCCTCGGCGGCATTGTCTCGACCAATGTGCGCATGGCGCTTTCGGCGCTTCCGATCGACGTTTATACGGTAGTCGCGGGCCTCGGCGGCCGCCCGATCACCATGAAGTCGCTGCATGCGCTGTTCCGCAAGGCCGAGAAGGACGACCTCGATCCGGTCACCTTCCTCGACCTCAACAAGGAGGTCGTCGAGAAGCAACTGGCGCGCGAGAAGCAGATGCGGCGCTCCGGCCCGATCGCCGAAAACCTGCTGCGCGACGTCGGCCTCGTCGCCGCGAAGATCGCCTGAGGAGCAGATATGGTCCCCCACGCTCACATTCGTTCGCTGCCTCCCACGGGGGGGCGCACGCCCCTTCGGGGCGGCCCTTCGGAGGCGTAATCATGCCCTTCCAACCCGTCAAGTTCTACCAGACCGGCACCTTCACCGTCGGCAACCGCCTGCTGGCGCCCGAAGAACGCAGCGTGCAGGCTTCCCAGAAACGCTACAACTCGCTCAACTCCGGCCACCGCGCCTGCCAGGGCTGCGGCGAGGCGCTCGGCGCCCGCTATGCGGTGGACGCCGCGATGGAAGCCACGCACGGCAACCTGATCGCCGCCAACGCCACCGGCTGCCTAGAGGTGTTCTCGACGCCTTATCCCGAAACCTCCTGGCAGATCCCGTGGGTGCATTCGCTGTTCGGCAATACCGCCGCCGTCGCCACCGGCATAGCCGCTGCGCTCAAGGTGAAAGGCAAGAAGGAGGTGCGCGTGCTGGCCCAGGGCGGCGACGGCGGCACCACCGACATCGGCTTCGGCTGTCTCTCGGGCATGTTCGAGCGCAACGACGACGTGCTCTACATCTGCTACGACAACGGCGGCTACATGAACACCGGCATCCAGCGCTCGTCGGCCACGCCGCCGGCGGCGCGCACGGCTACCACCATGGCTGTCGGCGACGAGCCCGGCAATCCTTTTGGGCAGGGCAAATTCCTGCCCGCCATCGCCATGGCGCACGAGATTCCCTACGTCGCCACCGCCACCGTGGCGGACCTGCGCGACCTTGAAGCCAAGGTGCGCCGCGCGATGGAGGTGCACGGCGCGCGCTACATCCACATCCTCGTGCCTTGCCCGCTCGGCTGGGGCACGCAATCGAACGAGACCATCAAGATGGCGCGGCTCGCCAAGGAGACCGGGTTCTTCCCGGTGTTCGCCGCGGAGCATGGCGAGATCGTCAGCCGCCTGCAGATCCGCAAGAAGCTTCCCGTCGAGGAATTCCTGCGGCCCCAGAAGCGCTATGCGCACCTGTTCGGCAAGACGCCGCGCATCGACGTGATTGCCCGCCTGCAGGCGATGGCCGACCGCAACATCCGCAAGTACGGCCTGCTGGCGGAGGAGCACTGAGAAATGGCCCTCCACGCTCGCAACATCCGCTCGCTGCCCCCCACAGGGGGGCGCATGCCCTCTCGGGGCGGCCCTTCGGAGGCATTATGAACAAGCCCTTTGCCATCACCCTCGACGTCGGTTCCTCGCTGGCCAACCATACGGGTACATCTCGAACCTTCCGCACGGTCTACGTCGAACCGATGCCGCCATGCAACCCCACATGCCCCCCCGGCGAGAACATCC
>JBLNBJ010000213.1:0-3948 GCA_050259835.1 Ignavibacteria bacterium
GGCACCAGCCAGATCAAGGGCAGCGCATCGCTGGCCGGCTTCAGCGAGCGCTCCCGCGCTGCGCGTGTCGAGGGCTACGACAAGGCCGTGGAAGAACTCATTCCCCGGCTTCAATCCGAACTCCAGACTTTCAAGGAGCGAATCAGGTCGGACGCCAACTATCGGGTCGAGAACAAGCCGGGATATTCGGGTGGCGGCGACTTCGGCGGGTTCAGCATCGTGATCGCGCTATCCCTTGTCGGGATCGCGTATCGCGCGCGTCGCAGAGGGTAGCGCCATGCGGGTCGCGCTTGTCTTCTCGGCGATATGCGTGCTTCTTGCCTGCGGCCCCGAGGAGGCCGGCAACTGGTTGTCGCTCGATCGTCACGCATTGCTGGGCGGAGAAGCATGGCGGCTCTGGACCGGGCATCTCGTGCACTTTTCTGCCATGCATGCGGCCGCCGACATCGCGCTGCTGCTTGTCGTCGCCGCAATCGTGGAAAGCGAAATCGGTGGGCGGGCGACGGTGCTCGTGCTGCTCATCGGCGCACCGCTGATTTCGGTGAGCCTGACATTGCTGGTGCCGGAGCTCGCGGTGTACAAGGGCTCTTCAGCGCTGTCGGCGCTCTTGGGCTTCGTCGGCGTAACCCACATCTGGCGCAGGGTGCGACGTCTGCGGTTTGCGCTCGGATGTGTCGGCCTGGTCGCGATCATGAAGACATTCCTGGACGCGAATGCCTGCCTGCCGGGATTCTCGAGCCTGCCTGACGGCGTTTGCGTTGCCTGGCAGGCGCACCTCATTGCCTGCCTGATCGGTGCGGCGCTGACGAGGGCGGGCGTGGGGCGCCCGTCCCGCTACTGCTTCATATCCAATAGCGCGTCCGCCGTCGTCCCCACCCGCACGTTGCCCCACAACCGTCCGCCGATCTCGATCGGCATGGCGATGTCGCAGAGGATCTCGCCGGTGTCGCGCAGGTAGGTGCGCAGCAGCAGCGGCTGGGTGTTGCGGGCCGCGCGCAGTTCGCCGGGGTTCTCGAACTTGCGGTGGCAGCGGTTGCCGACCAGGTCCTTGGCGGCATCGCCGGTCAGCGCCCTGGAGAACTTCAGGTTGTGGCAGGACAGATAGCCGTCGGTGTTGACGCCGACGGCGTAGGCGCCGCTGGGGATCACTGCGAGACATTCCTCGAGCAGCGGCTGGCAGCGCCGCGTGAATTCGTCGCCCCAGGAGACGCGGTATTTCGGCGGCGTGTGGTTGCCGAGCGGCTGGTAGCGCTTGTCGAACACGTCGACGCCCTTGCGCGCCATCGCCTCCAGTTCGTGCTGCACGGCGTCGCGGAACTGGCGCGTGCGGGCGACCACGGCGTCGAAGGTGCCGCGGCCGATGGTGAAGCGCGAGATCAGTTCCTGCACCGACTCGGTGG
The DNA here is from genome assembly GCA_050259835.1 of Ignavibacteria bacterium. Classification (GTDB taxonomy): domain Bacteria; phylum Pseudomonadota; class Gammaproteobacteria; order Burkholderiales; family Rhodocyclaceae; genus Nitricoxidireducens. The sequence goes on from JBLNBJ010000213.1 coordinate 1,401, forward strand.
AGGTCGCCAGCGTGCCGGTGCGCTGCTCGGAATCTTCCATGTGGGTTGCGACTTCGCCCGAGAGGACGTGGATGCGATCGACGTTGTCGTGCACCTGGCTGTTGGTGGCGGAGAGTTCTTCCATCGCCGCCGCGATGTGCAGCAGTTGTTCGCCGGTGCGCTCGAAGTCGGCCACCATGCCGTGAAACTGCTGGGCCGAGCGGTCGACCACCTGGCGGGTGTGCTGGACGTCGGCGTTGATCTCTTCGTTCTCGGCGCGGGTGTTCTTCACCTGCGTCTGCATCGCTTCGACGTTGCCCGCGATTTCCGAGGTCGCGGTATTCACACGCTCGGCGAGCTTGCGCACCTCGTCGGCAACCACCGCAAAGCCGCGGCCGGCCTCGCCGGCGCGCGCCGCCTCGATGGCGGCGTTCAGCGCCAGCAGGTTGGTCTGCTCGGCCACGTCGCGGATCAAAGCGGCGAACTGATTGACGCTCTCCGAGCGCTGCGAGAGGTCTTCGACCGTGTGATTGAAGCGCAGCACCTTTTCGCTGACGGCGTTGATGCGCGCGCTGATGTCTTCCATCTCGTGCAGCGAGGCGCGCGCGTTTTCCATGTTCTGGTGGGTGGAGTCGGCGATCAGCTGGGCGCTGTGCGACACCTCGTCGATGGCCTTGGTCGCCTCGGCGCTGGCATTGAAGACGAGGTCGGTCATTTCGCCCTGGTGGCGCACGCTCTTCACTGTGTCGTCGAGGCGCACCTTCACGCGCACGGCGTCGCGGGCGATCGAGACGGTGGCCTTGCGCACCTCGCCGATGATCTGGCGCATCTTCTCGGCGAAGTGATTGTAGGCGTCCGCCATCTGGCGGAACTCGTCGTGGGTCTGCAGCGGCAGGTCGCGCGAGAAATCGCCCTCGCCCTGGCCGATGTCTTCGAACAGGGCGGTGACGGTCTTCACCGGCCGCACGATCAGGTGGCGCAGGTAGAGGATCTGCAGCACGTTCCAGACCAGCGCCAGCGCGGTGAGGACCAGCAGCACGACCAGCCCGGCGTTGAATTCCGCCATGATGGAGGCCGAGGCGGATTCGGCGACCCCGGTGCGCGCCAGCGTCGCCTGGACGTCGGCGCGCACCTTGAGGTAGGTGCCGACGTAGACGAGGTCGATCAGGAACAGCAGCAGGAAACTCGAAAGCTTCTTGGTCAGCGTGTTCCAGAAGGTTCGCTCGACCCAGTCGTAGGTTTCGCGCAAGGCGTTCATGGCGTTCTCCGACTGCCGGCGCGGAGGCTGCCCGCGCCGGCTCGATGCCCGTCCGTTACGGAATCATCCCGGGCAGCAGGTAGGCCTGCAGCGTGGTGATGACGCCGACGACGATGCACAGCAGCACGCTGTGCTTGACGGTGAAGCGGAACAGATCGGCTTCATGGCCGATCAGGCCGACGGCGGCGGTCGCCACGGCGATCGATTGCGGCGAGATCATCTTGCCCGTGACGCCGCCGGTGGTGTTGGCCGCCACCAGCAGGGTGTCGCTGACGCCGATCTGCTGCGCCGTGGTGGCCTGCAGGTTGCAGAACAGCGCGTTCGACGACGTGTCGGAGCCGGTCAAGAAGACGCCGAGCCAGCCGAGGAAGGGCGAGAAGAAGGTGAACGCCACGCCCGTGCCGGCCAGCAGCAGCGCCAGCGTCGAGGACAGCCCCGAGTAGTTGGCGATGTAGGCGAACGCTAGCACCATGCCGATCGAGTAGATCGGCTTGAGCAGTTCGACGAAGGTCTCGCCGAAGGTCTTGACCGCCTCGGCCGGCTTCATGCGCAGCATGATGACGGTGACGATGGCGGCGATCAGGATCGCGGTGCCGGTGGCCGACAGCCAGTTGAAGGAATAGGAGGCCGCATAGGGGCTCGCCGCCTTCACGATCGGGGGCATCTTGGTGACCAGCTTGTCGAGCATCGGCACCGGCGTCGTGATGACCGTCCAGGCGAGATCGCCGCCCTTGGCGAACAGCGCCTTGAAGGGCTTGAGCGACCAGATGGTGACGAACACCGTCAGGATGACGAACGGCGACCAGGCCTTGAAGACTTCGCCGAACGAATGGGCTTCGGCCTTCACGGTGACTTCCTGGCCTTCGAAGCGGAAGATGCGCTTGGGCTTCCAGAACTTCAGGAAGGTGGCCAGGCAGATCAGGCTGATCAGCGCGGACGTGATGTCGGGCAGTTCCGGGCCGATGAAGTTGGACGTGAAGAACTGCGACACGGCGAAGCTCACGCCGCAGACCAGGATGGCGGGCCAGCACTCCTTCACGCCGCGCCAGCCGTCCATGATCATGATCACCCAGAACGGCACCAGCACGGAAAGCAGCGGCAGCTGGCGGCCGGCCATGGCGCCGATCTTGAAGGCTTCCATGCCCGTCACCTGGCCGGCGACGATGATCGGGATGCCCATCGCGCCGAAGGCGACCGGCGCGGTGTTGGTGATCAGGCACAGGCCGGCGGCGTAGAGCGGGTTGAAGCCCAGGCCGACCAGCAGCGCGGCGGTGATCGCCACGGGGGCGCCGAATCCGGCCGCGCCCTCGA
>JBLNBJ010000214.1:0-32302 GCA_050259835.1 Ignavibacteria bacterium
CCCAGCTCCTGCGCGAGCAGGCGCCCGACCGTGCGCAGGCGCTCAGCCGCCGCGACGCGGCGCTGCGCAGCATGGTGCGGTTCGCCGTGGACCACGTGGACTTCTACCGCGACCGCTACGCCGCCGCCGGCATCGATCCCGACGGCGCTTGGACGATCGCCGACCTGCCGCGGCTGCGCAAGGAGGATGTCGTCCGCGACCTGCAGGCCCTGCTGGCCCGCGACGCCGACCGCGCACAGGCGAAGATCGGCTACACCGGCGGCTCGACGGGTAAGCCGCTCGCCTTCTGGTACGACGACTTCAAGCACGAGCTGATGCGCGCCGGCATGTGCCGGGCCTACATGGGCTCGGGCTGGCGGCCGGGACAGAAGATCATGAACTTCTGGGGCGCGCGCCAGGACACCGTCGCGGGCGGCGTCTTCAACGCCGGCTGGGAGGACTTCATCGCCGCCGAGCGGACGATCAGCGCCTACGAGTACACGGCGGCCCAGTTGAACGCCTGGGCAGAGGCCGTGCGTCGCTATCGGCCAACGCTGCTGCATGGCTACACTTCGGTGCTCACCGAACTTGCGCGCCACGTGCTGGCCAAGCGCATCGCCACGCCGCGCGAATTGCTGGGCATCTACCCCACCGCCGAGGTGCTCGACGACAGCCAGCGCGAACTGATGGAGCGCGCCTTCGGCTGCAAGGTGTTCAACCAGTACGGCAGCCGCGAAGTGCCGAACATCGCCTGCGAGTGCCGCAAGGGCCGCATGCACGTGTTCACCGACATGGTGTATCTGGAGTCGCTGCCCGAGGACGGCGAAGACCGGCTGCTCGTCACCTCGCTCACCAACCGGCTGATGCCCTTCATCCGCTACGAGATCGGCGACTCCGGCCGCTTGCTGGACGGCGAGTGCGACTGCGGCTGGCCGTTCCCGCTGATGGAAATGGGCATGTGCCGGCGCAACGACCTGGTCCGGACCGGGGACGGCAAGACCTTCCATCCCTCCTACTTCAACGGCCTGCTCTACGGACTCACGCAGATCGAGCAATACCAGTTCGTGCAGGAAACGTCCGAGCGCATCGACCTCAACCTGGTGGCGCCCGAACCGCTCGACGAAGCCGCCGTCGCGCGCCTGCGCGAGCGCATCGCGCGCGACGTCAATGCGCGCATGGAACTCCGGTTGAACTACGTGGGCGAGATTCCCCGCACGGCGTCAGGCAAGCACCGTTTCGTCATCAGCCGGTGCGGCGAACGCTAGCCGGGGGCTGCTGAGGCTCCGGCGCATCGTTGGCCGAGCCAACCGGTCAAGTCCTGACTCGACATGGCCGGCGCATAGAAATAGCCCTGCGCCCCGCCGCAGCCTTCGGCCTTGAGAAAGGCGCTCTGGCCCGCGGTTTCCACACCTTCGGCGATTGTCTGCAATCCGAGGCTATGGCCCAGGCCGATGACGGCGCGGCAAATTGCGGCATCGTTGGGGTCAACCAGGACGTCGCGGACGAAGGATTGGTCGATCTTGATCTGGTCGAGCGGCAGGCGCTTTACGTAGGCCAGGGAGGAATAGCCGGTGCCGAAGTCGTCGAGCGCGAAGGTCACGCCGCTGCGCTTCAGCGCCGACATCTTGGCGATCACGTCTTCCACGTCCGCCACCAACGTGCTCTCGGTGAGCTCTAGTTTCAAGCCGGCAGGATCGACGCCACTGGCATCGATCAGCGCGCGCACATCACCGACGAAGGTCGGCAGCCTGAACTGCGAAGCACAGATGTTGACGGCGACGGACAGGTGGGCGGTATCGGGACTGCGCTGCCACTCCGCCAGCTGCGCGAAGGCTTCTCGCATCACCCAGCGGCCGATCGGCAGGATCAGTCCGGTTTCCTCGGCCAGGCCGATGAATTCTCCGGGCAGGATGAAGCCGCGCGCCGGATCGCGCCAGCGCAGCAGCGCTTCCACGCCGATGCACGCGTCGCCCGCATCGACTTGCGGCTGGTAGTAGAGAACGAATTCTCGAGCTGCCACCGCGCGCCGCAAGCCGTTCTCGGTGCGGGCGCGCGCAGTCACCGCCGCCTGCATCGCCGGGTCGAAGAAGCGCATGGTGTTGCGGCCGCTGGCCTTGGCCTGGTACATGGCCAGATCGGCGCGCTTGAGGAGGTCCTCGACCGGCATTTCATCGGCCTCGAACAACGTGACGCCGATGCTCGCCGTACCGCGATGGGCTTCCTTGCCGAATTCGTAGGGCGCACCGAGTTCCGTCAGAATCTTCTCGCCCACGGCTTCGGCCTGCGTTGCCGCTTCCGTCTCGTCGGCGCTGAGCTGTTCCAGCAGCAGCACGAATTCGTCGCCGCCCATGCGCGATACCGTATCCCCCGCGCGGACGCAGCGTTCCAGGCGCCGCGCCGTCTCCACCAGCAGGCGGTCGCCCTGTTCGTGGCCTTGCGTGTCGTTGAGGGTCTTGAATTGATCGAGGTCGAGAAACAGCAGCGCCTGGTAGTTCCGGTTGCGCACGCTTCCCGCCATGCAGTGCTGCAGGCGATCGAGCAGCAGCCGCCGGTTCGGCAGGCCGGTAAGCGGATCGAAGAAGGCGAGGTTGTGCAACGCCTCTTCCGAGGCGCGGCGTTCGGTGATGTCCTCGCCCGCCGACAGCGTGCCGACGACCTGGCCGCCGTGGTCGCGCAGCACGGCGTTGTGCCAGGCGACCAGCAGCCGCTCGCCGGACGCGGTGACGACGTGGTTCTCGAAGTATTCCAAAGCCTCCGAACCGCCGCGGATCAACTGTTCGAAGTAAGGTACCACGGTGCGGTTCGCCTCCGGCTGGGGCAGGCATGTGGTGAACCAGTGGCGGCCGAGCAGGGTGCCCGCCGGGTAACCCAGCAGCCGGTAGCCGAAGGGATTGAGCATCGTGATGAAGCCGTTCTCATCGAGCGCCACCATGATGGACTGGACCGTATCCAGGTAGAGCTGGCTGCGGTCGCGTTCGCCCTTCAGCACGGTGACGTCCTGCACCACCAGGCTGATGAGCGGCGCGCCGTCGACGAACTCCAGGACCACCGATCCTTCCGTGGCAAACGGCCTGCGGTCCTCGCCGCTCATGCGCAGGGATACATGCCGCCCCTGTCCGGCATCGCTCGCCAACTGGTCGGCAAACTCCTGAACCGAGCACGCGCAGAAGTCGCTCAAGGCGCGCCCCAACAGGCGCTCCCTGCTCAGGCCGAGGCGGCGGCAGGCGCCGCCGTTGGCATCGATTATCAGGCCGCTCGCCGCCGCCACGACGAGGATGATCTCGTCGCTGGCGTCGAGAAGGTGGCGAAACCTCTCCAATTCGAGCAGCCGGTCGCGCAACAGCGCATAGTGACTCTTCTTGTGCGATTGTTCGCCGAGGCCGATCACCTTGTCGCGCAGGGCATCCCAATCTCCCGGTTCACAACGCTTCTTCATAGATTGCTTCAAGGTCTCGGAACACCGGTTTGCGCGGGTTGGTGACGATGCAGGGGTCGGCCAGCGCCTTGCGCGACAGGTCGCCAAGATCGCTGCCGACGACATTGCGCTGCGACAAGGTGTGGCGGATTCCGGCGGCGAACCTGAGGCGCCGGACTTCACCGAGCAGGGCCGCGCGCCTGGCCTTGGTGTCCATACCGCGCAAGTCGAGCCCCATTTCGTGGGCGATGCGCATGAAGCGCTCTTCCGCCAGCGGGTAGTTGAAGTCGATGACGTGGTCGAGCAGCAGCGCGTTGCACTCGCCGTGCGGCAGGTCCTTGAAGCCCCCGAGGCTGTGCGCCATCGCATGCACGGCGCCGAGGCTCGCGTTCGAGAAGGCCAGCCCGGCATGCAGGCTGCCGAGCATCATGCTCGCGCGGCTCTCGATGTCGCCGGGATCCGCCAGCACCTTCAGCAGATTGCCGTGGATCAGCCGTATCGCCTCCAGCGCATGCAGGTCGGACATCGGCCCGCTGGCTTGCGAGACGAAGGCTTCGACCGCATGCACCAGGGCGTCGATGCCGGTACAGGCCGTCAGGTGCGGATCCATCGTGAGGCAGGTGTCGGGGTCGACCAATGAAACGTCCGGCACCACGGCCTTGCTGATGATGGCGATCTTCACCCGCTCCGCCGTGTCCGTGACGATGGCGAATTGCGACACGTCGGCGGAGGTTCCGGCGGTCGTCGGGATACAGACCAGGGGCGGCGGCGGCAGCGGTACGTTGTCCACGCCCTCGAAATCCAGGATGCTCCGCTTGTTGGCGGCCAGGATGCCGATGCCCTTCGCGCAATCGATCACGCTGCCGCCGCCGACCCCGACGATGACGTCGCAGCCCTCGGCTTCGTAACGCCGCACGCCATCCATCACTTCCTCGGCCTTCGGATTCGGCGTAACGGCTGAGAAGACGCAGTAGGCGATGTCGCTTTCGGCCAGGACTTCCGCCACTTCGCTGGCCCAGCCGGCCGCCATCACCCCCGGGTCGGTTACGAGCAGCACGCGCTTGGCGCCGAGATTGGCGGCGTACCGCCCGGCCAGTTTCCGGCTGCCGCTGCCGAAGATGAATTCAGGAGCGACAAATTTCCGCAGCGTCGCGGACAACGAGCCCATACACGGTCCTCCGTAATAGCGCGATCACACCATCAAAAGGTGTGACAGCGACTACGGGTGATTGTTCTTTCGGTCGGTGAAACAAAGTGAAGACGCGCCTGCCTAATGGAAGGCTCAAAGTTGTTCGGCAAACCTGGCAGACTGTGATGGCTGTTTCGCACGACGGCGGCTTCCGGTCGATATCGGAAACCGATCTCCGGCGCATCTTCGATGCCGTTCCGAGCCCCTGTTTGATCCTCGATCCCGGCTTCACCATCGTTGCCGCCAACACGGCCTACCAGGAAGCGACGATGACTCGTCCGGAGAATATCCAGGGACGCCCGCTCTTCGAGGTCTTCCCAGACAATCCCGACGACGCCGGCGCGACCGGCGTCGCGACCCTGCGGGCATCGCTCGAACGCGTCCTGGCCACGCGGCAGCGGGACACCATGCCGGTGCAGCGCTACGACATCCGTCGCCCGCCCGGGCAACAGGATTCGTTCGAGGAGCGCTATTGGAGTCCGGTCAATACGCCCGTGCTCGACGAGAACGGGAAGGTCATCTACATCATCCACCGGGTGCTGGATGTAACCGACTTCATGCGCATCTCGGGCAAGACCGTGCAGGACGACGGCCAGGCCGAAGCCTTGCAGGCGCGCCTGGAAGTGCTGGAAATCGAGATGTTCCAGCGGTCCAACGAGATAAGGGCAGCGAATCAGCAGTTGCAGGAAGCAAACCAGCGCCTGCGCGACAGCGAACAGACTTTGCGCTTGTCCCACACGATCGGCCGCATGGGTATCCTCGACTGGGACATCGCGACGGATTCGTTCCGGTGGACGCCGGAAATGGCCGCGCTTTACGGCTTGCCCGCCCAGGCGTCTTCGAGTTCCTTCGACAGGTGGCTCCGCGCCGTTCATCGAGAGGACCGCGCCGCGCTGAACGAGCGGCTGGCTGATGCCATCGAAAGCGGCAACTTCGAAGCCGAATGGCGCATCGTGTGGCCGGACGGGAGCCTCCACTGGATCGCCGGTCGGGCGGTGATCCATTCGGGGGAATCCGGTTCTCCGGCACGCATGCTGGGCATCAACATCGAGATCACCGAACAGCGGCGGATACAGGGCGAACTTGAAGAGAGCAAGGCGCGCTTGCAGGGCGTGCTCGACAGCTTGTACGAGGGCGTCGTGATATTCGATCTCGACGGCCGCATCCTTGACGGCAATCCGGCTGCGCGGGAGATCCTGGGCGGGCCAGCCGAAGGCGGCCGCCGCAAGTTCCCGGAATGCGCCGAGAATTTCGACCTCCTCGGCCTCGATGGACGGGCTTTGCCGCGCGAAGCATGGCCAATCCGGCGCGTGTGCCGCGGCGAGGCGTTCACGGCTTACGAAGTCATGGTGCGCCGCAAGGAAGGCGGCGAGACCCGCATCATCAGCCACAACGGCGCCCCGGTGCGAAACGGCGGCGGCCGGATCATCCTCGGCGTCCTGACGCTGACGGACGTCAGCGATCGCAAGTGCGCGGCACTGGCGTTGCAGGACGGGGCATGCCGTCTCGCGCTGGCGCTCAGCGCCAGCCAGTCGGCAGTCTGGGAGGTCGACGTGGCGACAGGGAAGTTGCTTCCGGCCGACGACCTGCTCCATACGATGCTGGGGTACCCGCCAGGCGAACCGGCCACGCTCGACGGCTGGATGGCGCTGATCCATGAGGACGATCGGCCCCGCATCATGCAATTGCTGGACGGCGTGATCCGCGGCGAGCAGGAAAGCTATGCCGGGGTCGAGCTGCGCTATCGGGCGCGCAACGGAAACTGGCGTTGGCTGCTCTGCCAAGCGGTGGCGGCCCGGCGGGATGCCGACGGCCGGGCGACCCGGCTGGTCGGTACGCATACCGACATCGATGCCCGCAAGGTCGCCGAGGAGCACTCGCGCACGGCAGCGCTGCACGATCCGCTGACGGGGCTGCCCAACCGCGCCCTGATCTTCGAATACGGCGGCCATCTGCTCAGCGCCGCCGAGCGGGATCGGCGCGCCTGTGCCTTGCTCTTCATCGACCTGGACCGCTTCAAGCCGATCAACGACCTCCACGGCCACGAGGCGGGCGACGCAGTGCTGCGCGAAACGGCGCGACGCCTGCGCGAATGCACGCGGCAGGAAGACCTGGTAGGGCGCCTGGGCGGCGACGAGTTCGTGGTCTTGTTGCCGCGCGTGGAGGGCGTCGCGCAGGTGGCGCAGCACATCAGCGAGGCGGTGAGCCGGCCGATCCGCGTGAACGCGCTCGAGCTCTCCGTATCGCCATCGATCGGCATCAGTTATTTCCCCGAGCAAGGCACCGGCATGTCGGAATTGCTGCAAAAGGCCGATTCGGCGATGTACGAGGCAAAGCAGGCCGGTCCGGGCAAGTGCGAGACGTTCTCGCCTAGGTTAAGGAAGCGCACCGAGGAATCGCAGGTGGCGGCCGCAACGGTGCAAACGGCCGTCGACGGCGGCGGTCTCGCGCTGCACTACCAGCCGATCCTGAATCTTCGCAACGGCCGCCTCGTCGCTGCGGAGGCTCTCCTGAGGATGGTCACGGCCGACGGCGTCCAGTGCCCGTACCGCCTCGTTCATGACCTCGACCGTTCCGGCCTGGGCGCCCGGCTCGACGAATGGGTCCTCGCCACGGCCTGCCGACAGCACCAAGCCTGGGCGCAGGACGGCATTGGCCGCTTCGTCGTGTCGGTGAACGTCTCCCCGTGCCAGTTCACGCAGCCAGCCTTTCCGGACAAGGTCCGCGATATCGTTTCCGAGATCGGCATGGAGGCCTCGCTGCTGCAACTGGAAGTCACCGGGAGCGTCATGGCGCGCGGAGACGAGGCGATGGACGCCTTCCATCGCTTCAAGGCGATCGGGGTCCGGACGGCGCTGGACGGCTTCGGCGCGACGCCCTTCACCCTTGGGCAGCTGAACGCCTTGCCAGTCGACCGCGTCAAGATGGAACAGACGATCGTGCGGGCGGCCGGCGGCCCTTCCGTCAATCGGAGGATTTCCAAGCTCGTCATTGCCTTGGGTCACATGCTCGAGTTCGATGTGATCGGAGAGGGCATCGAGTCGGAAGACGCGCTGCACGGCCTGCAGGAATCGGGCTGCGACGAGGCGCAGGGCTTCCTGTTCAGCCGGCCGCTGCCGGCAGACGAGTTCGCCCGGTGGTACCGCAGGCATCAGATGCATTGACCACAGAGCGCCCGGCTCGTGGAACGGCAGTCCTTCAGTTCAGCTTCGCCGGGCTGCCGCAGCACTTCTTGAATTTCTTGCCGCTGCCGCAGGGGCAGGGATCGTTCCGCCCGGGAACGGCCTGCTCATGGCGGATGGTGGACTTGGCCTTGCGCACGGGCAGCCAGTAGTCCTGGATCGCCAGTACGCAATCCGAAAGGGAGTCTGCGAATTCCTTGTGGCGCTTTCCGAGTTCCGGATTGCCCTGCAGTTCCTGCCAGCCGGCTTCGGTGCCGTAGAGCATCATCGGGAACAGAAGCCCGCTGTGGTCTTCAGACTCGAACAGCGGCGCCCAGGCATCGCCGTCGAGCGTGGCGCCGCGGATGAAGCCCGTGCACCACTCGTCGATGATCGGGCTCGGTTCGTCTTCGCGGTCGTTCTCGAACAGCAGCGGTTCGTAGTGATCCGGGGCTTCCTTTAGTTGCCAGACGATGTCGCTCATATGGCGCATCACGAGGCCGACGATGCGCTTCTCCTGCTGCGGCGATTCCCATTGCACGGGTTGCCCGGACGTCGCGCCCCAGACCTCGGGCAGCCAGACGCTCGGCAGGAGAGTGTTGGGCCCGACGATCAGCGCGGTCAGGAAGCCGTCGAGCATGGAGACGTCCATGCTCTCTTCCGGCATGGCGTCCGACGACAGGAAGCGGTCGAGTTCGTCGAGTTCCTCGTCGGACAGGGGCTGCGCGAATTCCATGACAAGGTGCCGGGGTGCCCGGCGCTTACTCCTCGTCTTCGAACGGGTAGTCGCCGTCTTCCATGTTGGCGAGGCGCTCGGCCGCTTCGCGCTCTTCCTGCATGCGCTTTTCCTTGACCTTCTCGATGCGCGCCTTGGCGGCATCCTCATTGAGCGGAATGGTCTCCTCGCCGAACATCACCTGGCGCAGGAAGCGGAAGCCGAACTGCATCAGTTCGACGTCGTCGCCGACGATCTTCTCGCGCTCTTCCTGGCTTAGCGCGAACAGTTGGCCGAAGGAATCGGAGGCGACGAAGGCGCGGAACTGGTCGTGGTCGTAGCAGGCCATGAAGAAGAGCTGGCGGCTCTTGAGCGAGGGCTTGCCGACGGTGGGGCCGGAAGACTTCTTCTTGAGGATCAGCTGGCGCCAGCCGCGCGCGAGTTCGTCGTACTCGTCGACGCCCTGCTCCTTGCGGTACTCGTCGATGGTCAGGCTGCGCTGGACCTCGTGGCCCTTGCAGTGGTCTTCCTTCACCAGCGCGTAGGATGCGGTGTCGAAGGCTTCGCCTTCCTTGCGCATCGAGACCAGCGCCACCGGATAGTAGCGGCAGGCGGTCGGGCGGTCTTCATAGACGCCGCAGCCTTCCGGCTTCATGAACTGGCAGGCGGTGCCGCCTTCGACCGGGCGGAACTTCACGCCGGCGATGTCGTCCTTCTCGAACTCGTAGGGGAAGGTGTATTGCGTGAGGAATTCGGCTGACGAAAGCCCGAGGCGCTTCTTCAGCCGCAGGATGTCGTACGGGGTCAGCGAGATGTCGATGTTCGAACAGCAGGCGTTCCAGCAGCCGATGCCCTTGTGGCAGGAGAACTGGATGACATGATTGCCGTCGACCATGTTGGGCACGACGGGGCTTTGCGGGAAGGGAACGTTCGGCTGGGACATGGAAAACCTCGGAACTGCGGGGATATGGGACTTGCCAGAATAAAACGAAGCGTAGCGGAGTTTCAGTGCAGGCTCATGCTCGCGCAGCGAGCGTGACGCCGAAACTAAAACGGGCCGGCGGTCTTGCGACCACCGGCCCGAGTTTACCAGCCTAGGCGCAGCTTAGTGCGGCGCGGCGGCCTTGAACAGCTTCGACTTGTCGACCAGATCGACGTGCTTGCGCTTGAAGCAGGTCCACTTCTTGGCCTTCTTGTCGTAGATGGAGTTCACGAAGCAGTGCCAGTTGGTCTCGTCGACGAAGTTCTTGTCGGTGCGATAGTAGAAGCCCGGGTAGCGGGATTCTTCGCGGAACTGGATGTGCTTCATGTGAGCTTCGGCCGTCAGGATGCGGTGGTAGTTTTCCCACGCGCGCAGCAGCTCGTGCAGGTCCTTCGCACGCATCTTCTGCGAGTCTTCCTTCAGCATCTCGAGCTTCTCTTCAGCAACGGCAAGCATCTTGTCGTTGGTGTTGTAGTAGGTCGCGACGCCGGCCACATACTCGTCCATGATCTTCTGCAGGCGGAACTGCAGCATCTTGGGCGTGATGTAGTTCGGGTTGACGTCGATGGCGGTCGAGTAGTTCTTGTGCTCGAGGAAGTTCTTGACCGGCTTCCAGATGGCAGCGGCGATTTCCTCGGGCGTCTCGTCCAGCTCGGGCTTCAGATCCGGGTTGTCGAGAACGTACTTGACCATGCCCTTGGCGGCCATGCGGCCTTCGGCGTGCGAGCCGGAGGAGAACTTGTGGCCGGAGGCGCCCACGCCGTCGCCGGCGGTGAACAGGCCCTTGACCGTGGTCATCGAGCGGTAGCCCCAGTTCCAGCCCTTCGGCAGGTGATCCGGAACGCCCGGCAGCTCTTCGGTGGTCGGCGCGCCGACGTCCGTCGGGCCGGACACCCAGATGCCGCAGCAGCCGGAGTGCGAGCCGAGCAGGTAGGGCTCGGTCGGCATGAGTTCGGACATCTTCTTCTCGGGCTCGATGTTCTCACCGACCCAGATGCCGCACTGGCCGATACACATGTCGAGGAAGTCTTCCCAGGCCTCGGCTTCGAGGTGCTTGACTTCCTTCGGGCTCAGCGTCTCGCGCAGCTTGGCCAGCGCGGTGACGGTGTCCATGTAGATCGGGCCGCGACCTTCCTTCATTTCCTTCAGCATCAGGTGGTTGCGCAGGCAGGAAGCGGGAACGGCGGCCTGCCCGTAGGGCGGGTAGTCGTTCAGCATTTCCTTGTTCTTGGCCATGTAGTCTTCGCCGTAGGCGTTGGCGGCCTTGGCCTTGAACAGCAGGAACCAGGCGCCGACCGGGCCGTAGCCGTCCTTGAAGCGGGCGGGCACGAAGCGGTTTTCCATCATGGTCAGCTCGGCGCCCGCTTCAGCGGCCATCGAGTAGGTCGAACCGGCGTTCCACACCGGGTACCAGGCGCGGCCCTGGCCTTCACCGACGGAGCGGGGACGGAACAGGTTGACGCAGCCGCCGGCGGCGAGCAGCACGGCCTTGGCCTTGAAGATGTAGATCTTGTTTTCGCGGGTCGAGAAACCGGCGGCACCGGCGATGCGCTTCGGATCGTTCTTGTCGTTGATCAGGTGAACGATGAAGACGCGCTCCTGGATGCGGTCGAGGCCGAGCGCCTTCTTGGCGGCTTCGGCGACGATCCACTTGTAGGATTCGCCGTTGATCATGATCTGCCACTTGCCCGAACGGACCGGCTGGCCGCCGTCCTTCAGGGCGGGCAGGCCTTCGCGCTGCGACTCGGCGCCGTCGTGACGCACGCCGTTGGCGTCCGTCTTCCAGATCGGCAGGCCCCACTCTTCGAACAGGTGCACGGAGTCGTCGACGTTGCGGCCCAGGTCGTAGGCCAGGTCGTCACGGGTGATGCCCATCAGGTCGTTGGAGACCATGCGGGCGTAGTCGGCGGGGTCCTGCTTGTCGCCGATGTAGGTGTTGATGGCGGAGAGGCCCTGGGCGACGGCGCCCGAACGGTCCATCGCGGCCTTGTCCACCAGCTTGATCTTGAGATCCTTGCCGGTCTCGGCCTTGACGGCCTCGGCCCAGCGCATGATTTCGTAACCGGCGCCGGAGCAAGCCATGCCGCCGCCGATCAGCAGAACGTCGACCTCTTCCTGGACGACTTCCGGATTGTCAAAAGTACCAGCCATTGTCTTTTCCTTTGCTCTGAATTCTTACTTGCGGATCAGCTCGGCGGGGTTGCCGGCACGGAAGCCACCCATGACTTCACGGGTGAAGGAGCCGCTCTTCTCGAGTTCGGCCAGCTTGGGCATCGGCTTGCCGCCGAACGGGTCGATCGAGCCTTCGGCCGTCGTGCGGATCGGGAACTTGAAGCGCTTCATGACGCCGTTGCGGAACTTGATGGTCCACATGATGGAGTCGGAGCCGCGCAGCGGCTGCACGGAGCCGCCCAGCGGCACGATGTCGGCGTAGTGACGGGCTTCGATAGCGCCCTGCGGGCAGATCTTGACGCAGGAATAGCACTCCCAGCACTGCTCCGGTTCCTGGTTGTACGCCTTCATGGCGTGGCCGGTGTCGGAACCGTCCTTGTCCAGCTTCATCAGGTCGTGCGGGCAGATGTACATGCAGGCGGTCTTGTCCTGACCCTTGCAGCCATCGCACTTTTCGGTACGAACGAAGGTTGGCATTGCTTACTCTCCTTATAGCTATCAATCCGCTTGTTCAGCGGTCCGTCATTTAGATCCGGTTCCACCTTGGCCGGGGCCAGCTACCAGCGTTTCCGCTTCCGGCGGTACGGCTCTCCAAATTCAAAGCCGGCAGCCCCTTGCGAAGCTGCCGGCTCGTATTACGCGGCCGAGTGGCCTTTCAGCACGACCTTGACGTTCTGCTCTTCGGTCAGTCCCTGGTAGTACTTCTTCAGCACGGCCGCCACTTCGGGGCGGCTGAACTCGACCGGCAGGTCCTGGCCTTCGGACAGCATCGAGCGAACCTTGGTGCCGGACAGCAGGATGCGGTCGTCCTTGGTGTGCGGGCAGGTGCGCTGCGAGGCCATGCCGCCGCACTTGTTGCACCAGAAGGTCCAGTCGATGTTCATGTTCACCGTCTCGAGCGAGCCCTTCGGGATCTCGTCAAAGATCTTCTGCGCGTCGAACGGGCCGTAGTAGTCGCCGACGCCCGCGTGGTCGCGACCGACGATCAGATGCGAGCAGCCGTAGTTCTGGCGGAACAGCGCGTGCAGCAGCGCCTCGCGCGGACCGGCGTAGCGCATGTCGAGGGGGTAGCCGGCCTGGATGGTGGTGTTCGGCGCGAAGTAGTTCTTGGTCAGCACTTCGATCGCTTCGGAGCGAACTTCGGCGGGGATGTCGCCCGGCTTGAGGTTGCCCAGCAGCGAGTGGATCAGCACGCCGTCCATCGTCTCGATGGCGATCTTGGCCAGGTACTCGTGCGAGCGATGCATCGGGTTGCGGGTCTGGAAGGCGGCGACGCGCTTCCAGCCCATCTTGTCGAACGCGGCGCGCGTTTCGGCCGGCGTCATGAACTGCTCGCCGTACTTCTCCTTGAAGCCGCCCGTCGAGAGAACCTTGATCGGGCCGGCCAGGTTGTACTTGCCCTGGGCCATGACCATCTTGACGCCGGGGTGCTCGGTGTCCGTGGTCTTGTAGACCTGCATGCACTCGTGCGCCTTGTCGATCGAGTACTTCTCGGTGACCTTCATGGTCGCCAGGATCTCGTCGGATTCGTTGCTGACCAGCGCGATCTCGCTGCCGGCCTTGATGCCTTCGTCGTCGGTGGACAGCGTGACGGGGATCGGCCAGAACAGGCCGTTGGCCATCTTCATGCCGTCGCAGACGCCTTCCCAGTCGCCATGCGTCATGAAGCCGTCGAGCGGAGTGAAGCCGCCGATGCCGAGCATGATGATGTCGCCCGCTTCGCGCGAACTGACCTTCAGCTTGGGGAGGGACTGGGCGCGAGCCTGTTCGGCCTTGAGAGCGCTACCTTCGAGTAGCAGGGGTTTCAGACTTCCGCCGCCGTGCGGCCTGACCAACGCCATGGTGCCGTTCCTCCTTGGGAATTGGGGCCTGAGAACCCCTTTTTTGTGAGGTTCGAAGGCTAACAATTCCGCCAGACGGCGACCAACTCGAATTTTCGATAGATGAATAAGAACTGCCGATTCTTGGGCCCGGCGAAGCCCGACGGGCGCAAAACGCCCGCTAGAGCGGCTTCTTCTGCTTGGCCTCTTCGGCCTGGCGGCGCTTCAGCATGCGCAGCCGGGCATCGACCTGCGAGTGCTCGTAGAAATCGCCGTCATCCGATTTCTGGGCCAGTTCGAACTGCTCGATGGCGGGCATCAGCTGGCCCTGGAGGAGATACGCCTCGCCCTGCGCGCGGTGCTGCTGCAGGCGCTTGCCCAGCGCCGCGTAGGTCTTGGCCTGCAATGCATGCATGCGGAAATCCGTGGTGTAGGCCTGCAGGTCGGTGCTGGCGACCTTGAGCGCCTCCTCGGGCTGCCGGGACGCCAGCAGCGCCTCGACCAGCGCATAGGCGATCGCGCGCTCCTGCGGATAACGGGCGGCAGCGCTCTTCAGCAGCCTCGCCGCGCCGGCCGGGTCGTCCTGCTTGCTGCGCAATTCGGCAGCCAGCGTCTCCACCATGGGCGAAACCGCCTTGAGCCGCCGCAGTTCGCCCAGCTGCACCTCGGCCGCCGCGAAGCGCTTCGCGCGCAGCAGCGCTTCCGCATAGCCGTAGCGCGCCGCCACTTCGGAGTTGTACTTGCGGTCGCGCACCTGGGTCTCGAACTCGGTCAGCGCATCCTGGACCGCCCCATCCTGCGCGCGCAACTTCGCGCGTACCAGCTGGAAGTCGAGCGAGTCCGGCACCTGGTGATACGGCATCGCCTGGATGCGGTTCTCCATGTCGGAGATCCGTTCCGTCGTGAGCGGGTGGGTGCGCAGATAGCCCGGCGCACTGGTTTCGTAGATGCGGCTCGAGCGCTGCAGGCGCTCGAAAAAGGCCGCCATGCCGCGCACGTCGAAGTTCGAACGTTCGAGCAACTGGATCCCCATGCGGTCTGCCTCGCGCTCGAAATCGCGCGTGTAGCCGAGCTGCTGCTGCGTGCTCGCGGCCTGCCCGGCGATGAGCGCCCCCTGCGCGACGTCGCCGCCGCCGTGCCGCGCGGCCAGGATGGCGGCGGCAAGCGAGATCAGCGTGTTCATGTACGACTGGCTCTGCTGGCTGACGCCGCGCGCGATGTGGTGCTGGGTGACGTGGGAGATCTCGTGCGACAGGACGGAGGCCAGTTCCGATTCGGATTGCGTCGCCAGGATCAGCCCGGTATGCACGCCGATGAAGCCTCCCGGCAGGGCGAAGGCGTTGAGCGTGCTGTCGCGCAGCGCGAAGAACTCGAAGTCCTGGTGCGCGCCTTCGATGTTCGCGACCAGCCGATAGCCGAGCCGGTTCAGGTAGCCGTCGATCTCCGGGTCGCCCAGGTAGGAGGGCTCCTTGAGGCGGATTTCCTGCATGATGGACTCGCCGACCTTCTTCTCCACCAGCGGGGAAAAATCGGTCTGGGAGGACTCGCCCAGGTCCGGCAGGCCTTCGGCCAGGACGGCCGGGGCACCCCATGTCGCAGCAACGGCGGCAAGCAAGATCAACGAACGACGCATGCGCGTATGATAGCCGCAAAACTTCCGCGGCCGCGCGCCTTTGCGGTATCGTAAGTGCCTAATGTGTAAAAGTTTGTGAGCATGAACGGGCCGACCATTCTGCTGATCGAGGACAACCCGGGCGACGCCGCGCTGATCGTCGACGCGCTCGCACGCGTCGTGCCGCGCGACCATGTCATCGTGTGCCCGGACGGCGTAGCGGCGCTCGACTACCTTCATGCCCGCGGCGAATACGCCGGGCGCGAAGCCATGCCGCTGTTCGCGCTGCTCGACCTCAACCTGCCGCGACTGGGCGGCTTCGAGGTGCTGCGGCAGATCCGCGCGGAAGCCGTCACCCGGCTGCTCCCCGTCACCGTCCTGTCGGGCTCCGATCGCGCCGAAGACGTCCGCATGGCGGCGCAACTCGGCGCGAACAGCTTCGTGCGCAAACCGGCGGACGGCGGCAAGATGACCGAGATGCTCGCCCAACTCGCCCGCTACTGGCTAGATCTCAACATCCCGCCGCCCTGCTGCGGCGGGCAATAGGAATTCCAATGTCCCTTACGCATTTCGACGCCGGCGGCCAGGCCCACATGGTCGACGTCGGTGGCAAACCCGAGACCGCGCGCGTCGCGCGGGCCACCGGCTTCATCGCCATGCAGCCGGAAACCCTGGCGCTCATCAAGGCCGGCACCGCGGGCAAGGGCGACGTGCTGGGCGTCGCGCGCATCGCGGCGATCCAGGCCACCAAGCGCACGGGCGAGCTCATCCCGCTCTCGCACCCGCTGCCGCTCACGCATGTGGCCGCGGACTTCAGGCTCGACGAAGCGGCAAGCACCGTGCACTGCGAAGTCACGGCGCAAACCATCGGCCGCACCGGCATCGAGATGGAAGCCCTCACCGGCGTCAGCGTCGGCCTGCTCACCATATATGACATGTGCAAGGCGGTCGATCGCGGGATGCGCATCGAGGGCATCCGCCTGCTGGAGAAGTCCGGCGGCAAGTCGGGGCACTGGATCGCCGACGCCCCGCAGGGATGAGCGCCGCTTATCCGCGCATCAGTGGCGCGACTTGCGCCGTGTGATAAGGCATCGCAGAATCCTTCACCAAGGTCGTACGGCCGATACTTCAATTCATTGGGAGGAACGATATGGATGTAACCCGCAGAACCCTGCTCAAGGGGATCGGCAGCACGGGCCTGCTGACCGCTGCGCTCGCCGCCGGCGTGCTGAAGCCGACCCGGGTCTTCGCCGCAGAATGGAACAAGGTTGCCTTCGAAGCCAAGGATCTGGCGGGCGGCCTGAAGGGCATCGGCGCCGCGGCGCCGGCCGACAGCAAGGACATCGTGCTGACCGCGCCCGAGATCGCCGAGAACGGCGCCGTGGTGTCAGTCACCGTCGCCAGCAAGATTCCCGGCACCACTTCGCTGGCGGTGTTCGTCGAGAAGAACCCGATGCCGCTTTCCGCCAGCTTCCAGTTCTCCAACGGCGCGCTGCCCGAGGCGCGCGTCAACGTCAAGATGAGCCAGACCTCGCTCGTCAAGGCCGTCGCCATCGCCAACGGCAAGGCCTACGTGACGCAGAAGGAAGTCAAGGTAACCATGGGCGGCTGCGGCGGCTGACGCGCGTCTCCACGAACAGACAAGAGGAAAGAACATGGCAGATCCGATGAAAATCCGCGCCTCGATGAGCGGCGACGTTTGCGAGATCAAGGTGCTCATGAGCCACCCGATGGAAACCGGCCAGCGCAAGGAAAGCGACGGCAAGCTGGTTCCCGCCCACTTCATCCAGAGCTTCACTATCGCGGTGAACGGCAAGACGGTCATCGACGGCGGCTGCGGCCCTTCCGTCTCGCGCAATCCCGTCTTCGGCTTCAAGGTCAAGGGCCCCAAGGCCGGCGACAAGGTCACCGTGAACTGGGTGGATAACCTCGGCGACAAGCGGGCCGACGAAGCGACCGTCAGCTAGGCAGGCAAGGCTAGAATCGAGTCCGGCGGAACAGCCGTCCGGACCAGACGAGGCGGCGGACAAAGCATCCGCCGCCCATCACGCGAGGAGAGACGATGAGACGCATCATGGCGTTGTTCGCCGCGGCGCTCGCCGTGGCTGTCGTGCCGCAGCATGCGGCGGCAAAGGCCCCGAAGAAGGAAGCGCCCGCCACCAAGGACGCGGCCACCGCGGAATTCGAGAAGTTCCGCGCCATCATGGAAGAAGACAACCCCGCCGAGCTGTTCGAGGCCAAGGGCGAGGACCTCTGGAAGGCCAGGCGCGGCCCCAACAACGTGTCGCTCGAGCAGTGCGACCTCGGCCTCGGGCCCGGCGTCGTCAAGGGCGCCTACGTCCAGACGCCGCGCTACTTCGCCGACGCCGACCAGGTGATGGACATCGAGCGGCGCATCGCCTGGTGCCTGGAGAAGCTGCAGGGCTTCTCCCGCGAAGACCTCGTCAAGAAGCCCTTCAGCAACCCGAACTACACGCCGGACCTCGTCTCGCTGGTCACCTGGGTCGCCGGTCAGTCGCGCGGCATGAAGGTCGCCATCCCGCAGAAGCACCCGAAGGAGATCGCCGCCTACAATCTCGGCCGCGAGATCTTCCAGTACCGCGCCGGCCCCTACGACTTCGCCTGCGCCACCTGCCACGGCGAGGACGGCCGCCGCATCCGCATGCAGCAGCTGCCGAACCTATCCACGAAACGCGACGCCATGCGCGCCTATGCCGGCTGGCCCGGCTACCGCATGACCGGCGGCCTGATGCACACGCTGCAGTGGCGTATGAACGACTGCTTCCGCCAGCAGCGCTTCCCGGAGCCGGGCTATCTCTCCGACGCGGTGACCGACCTGCTCACCTACCTCGGTGTGAACGCCAACGGCAACATCTACAAAGGCCCCGGAATCAAGCGTTGAGGAAGCCCGCCATGAAAAACATCCCCCCCCTGCTTCTGCTCGTCGCCCTCGTCGTCGTCTGGAGCCTCGCTCAGGCTGCCGACGACTACCGCGCTCAGGCCATCGCCGTCATCAAGCGCGACTTCCACGACAAGGGCCAGGCCACCATGGACCGGCTCGAGAACGACGCCGTCCAGCACGTCTGCAACAAGTACGGCAACAACCCGCCGCTGGCGCTGGCGCAGATGCTGCAGGCCGAACAGGCGGCCACGGTGCAGTTTCCCGCCGACGGCAAGCTGATCGGCGACTGGAAGAAGGGCGAAACGCTGGCCCAGAGCGGCACCGGCTTCACCTGGACCGACCGCCCCGGCCTGCCGGTCGGCGGCAACTGCTACAACTGCCACGAGATCTCGCCGAAGGAACTGTCGTTCGGCACGCTGGGCCCGAGCCTCCGGCACTTCGCCAAGCTGCGCGGCAACACGCCGGAGATGGAGAAGTACGTCTACACGAAGATCTACAACTCGAAGTCCCACAACCTCTGCTCGCCGATGCCGCGCTTCGGCCACATCGGCGCGCTGACCGTCGAGCAGATCAAGGACCTCGTGGCGCTGATCCTCGATCCCGCCTCGCCGGCCAACCAGTAGGAGCGCGGGCCATGCCCTCGATCAGCCGCCGCGAGTTCCTGCAGGCGCTGGCCGTCGCCTCGGCCGCCGGTCTCGCGCTCGACGCGCGCGACCTGCTGGCGGCCCCGGACGGCGCCGCCGCCGAGCGCTTCTACGACGTGCCGCGCTTCGGCAACGTCCACCTCTTCCACTTCACCGATTGCCACGCGCAGCTGCTGCCCGTCTGGTTCCGCGAGCCGAGCGTGAACCTCGGCATCGCCGGCGCCGCCGGCAAGGTGCCGCACCTGGTCGGCGAACGCCTGCTGAAGGCCTTCGGCGTGCGGCCCGGCACGCGCGAAGCGCATGCCTTCAGCTGCCTGGATTTCGAGCAGGCGGCGCGGACCTACGGCCGCATCGGCGGCTTTGCCCACCTCGCCACGCTCGTCAAGCGCCTGCGCGCCGGGCGGCCCGGCGCGCTGCTGCTCGACGGCGGCGACACCTGGCAGGGTTCGGCCACCGCGCTGTGGACCAAGGGCCAGGACATGGTCGATGCCTGCAAGCTGCTGGGCGTCGACATGATGGCGCCGCACTGGGAGTTCACCCTCGGCCACGAGCGCGTGCGCCAACTCGTCGACGGCGATCTCAAGGGCCATATCGAATTCCTGGCGCAGAACGTGCGCACCGCCGATTTCGACGACGCCGTGTTCGCCCCTTACGCGATGCGCGAGATGAATGGCGTCAAGGTCGCCGTGATCGGCCAGGCCTTCCCCTACACGCCCATCGCCAACCCGCGCTGGATGATGCCCGACTGGAGCTTCGGCATCCGCGACGAGGACATGCAGAAGACGGTCGACCAGGCCCGCGCCAAGGGCGCCCAGGTCGTGGTCGTGCTCTCGCACAACGGCATGGACGTCGACCTCAAGCTCGCCGGCCGCGTCACGGGCATCGACGCCATCCTCGGCGGCCACACGCACGACGGCGTGCCGCAGCCGGTCGCCGTGAAGAACGCGCGCGGCACCACGCTGGTGACCAATGCCGGCTCCAACGGCAAGTTCCTCGGCGTGCTCGATTTCGACGTCCGGGCTGGCCGCGTCGCGGGCTTCCGCTACAAGCTGCTGCCGGTGTTCTCCGAACTGCTGCCGGCCGACGCGGACATGGCCGCGTACATCGACAAGGTGCGCGCGCCGCATCTCGACAAGCTGCACGAGCCGCTCGCCGTGACCGAAACCCTGCTCTACCGGCGCGGCAACTTCAATGGTTCGTGGGACCAGCTGATCCTCGACGCGCTGATCGAGACGAAGGGCGCCGACGTCGCCTTCTCGCCGGGCTTCCGCTGGGGCACCACGCTGCTGCCCGGCGAGACGGTCACCTTCGAGCACCTGATGGACCAGACCGCCATCAGCTATCCGGCCACCACGCTGAACAGTCTCACGGGCGCGCAGATCAAGGCCGTGCTCGAGGACGTCTGCGACAACCTGTTCAATCCCGATCCCTACTACCAGCAGGGCGGCGACATGGTGCGCGTCGGCGGCATGAGCTACACCTGCGTGCCGAACGCGGCCATGGGAAATCGCATCCAGGACATGCGGATCGGCGACAAGCCGCTCGAGGCCGGCAAGAGCTACAAGGTCGCGGGTTGGGCCGCCGTCGGCGAAGGCGTCACGGGCGAGCCGGTCTGGGACGTCGTCGCAGGCTGGCTGCGCAGCCGCAAGACCGTGACGCCGCGCCGCCTCAACGCACCGCGGCTCGTCGGCATGGAAGGCAATCCCGGCATCATCTAGCGTCATATTCTCCGCCCGGGCGCGGTGGTAAGCTGCATCTCCCGCAACCCCACGCCAGGCGGCCCATGGCCGACGAAGTCGAACTCAAGCTCGCCCTCCCCGCTTCCGCGGAGCGCGCCTTCCTGCGCCATCCGCTGCTCAAGCGCGCCGTCGGGCGCAAGACCGAGACGCTCGTCAATCTCTACTACGACACCCCAGTGCTGGACCTGCATGCGCGCGGCGTCGCGTTGCGGCTGCGCCGCCAGGGCCGCCGCTGGCTGCAGACGGTGAAGTGCGCCGGGAGCTCCGCCGTCGGCCTCTCGACGCGTCCGGAATGGGAAACGCCTTACGGCGGGCGCTTCGACTTCTCGGCCGTGGATGCCCCGAAGCTGCGGCGCCGCCTCGAGCGCGACCGCGACCGGCTGGCACCCCTGTTCGAAACCAATTTCCGGCGCACCACCTGGCGCATCGAGCCGGCGCCCGGCGTCGTGCTGCTGCTCGCGCGCGACCGCGGCTGGATCGCCGCCGCCGGCCGCCGGGAGGAAATCTCCGAGCTCGAGATCGAAATCGTGCGGGGCGACGCCGCGCATGTCTTCCGCCTGGCACAGGAACTCGCCGCGGGCCTCAGCCTGGCGCCTGCGCTGCTGTCGAAGGCCGAACGCGGCTACCGGTTGTTCGCCGGCACGCCGCGCGCACCGGTGAGGGCGACGGACGTCGAACTCGACCCTGAACTGCCCCCGCTGGCCGGGTTCCGGCTCATCGCGCTGGACTGCCTCGAGCATCTGCAAAGCAACCACGAAGGCGCGGTGGACAGCGACGACCCCGAATACATCCACCAGATGCGGGTCGCGACACGGCGGCTGCGCGCCGCGCTGCGCCTGTTCGCACCGCTGCTGCCGCCCGATCTGCCCGCGCAACTGCTGCCGCCGCTGCGCGCGCAGATGGCGCTCCTGGGCGCCGCGCGCGACATGGACGTCCTGCTCGACGAGATCGCCGCCCCCGTGATGAAGGCGCTGGCGGCGGAGCCGCGTCTGGCGGCCCTGGTCGGGCTCGTGACCGAGCGCCGCTTCCACCACCGGCATGCCGCCAAGGAAGCCCTGCGCGCGCCCGCCTTCGGCCAGTTCGTGCTGCTCGCCGGCGACCTGCTGCATCGGATGCCGGAAGAGGCCGAGGCGGAGACGCTCGGCGCCTTCGCCACCCGCCGACTGCGCCGCCTGCACAAGAAGCTGCGCGCGCTGGCGAAGGCCACGGACGTCGATGACCCGCGCTCACTGCATGCCCTGCGCATCGGCATCAAGCGGCTGCGCTACGCGCTCGAGTTCTTCGCGCCGATGGCGCGACACGGCCGCCACCGGGCCGGGGTCACGACGCTGGCGGAACTGCAGGATGCGCTCGGCCACATCAACGACCTCGCCAATGCCGGCCGCCTGCTCGGCGAATGCGCCGGCGACGACCCGCGCCTGCGCGAGGCCGTCACGCTGATCGGCGGCTGGCACGCCGCGCGCTACACGGCGCTGCTCAAATCGATCCCGCGCGGTCTGCGCCGCCTCGACGCGCTGCGCCTGCCGAAACTTCCGTCATCCCATCGTAACCAGGAGAGCCGATGATCGCCCGCAAGAAACCGGCGGAGACCAAGATGGACCTGATCCTCTGGCGCCACGCGGAGGCCGAGGACGCCACCCCGAAACTGTCCGACGCCAGGCGCCGCCTGACCGAGCGCGGCGAAAAGCAGGCGCGCCAGATGGCGCGCTGGCTGCGCGACCACCAGCCCAAGAACCTGCGCATCCTCGTCAGCCCGACCCAGCGCACGCAAATGACGGCGCATGCGCTGGGATTGCCGTTCGAAGTGGATCGCCGGCTCGCGCCCGGCGCCGACGTCGCCGACATCCTCGCCGCGGCAAACTGGCCGGAGCACAACGGCGGCGTCCTGATCGTCGGCCATCAACCGACGCTCGGTCGCGTCGCCGCCCTGCTGCTCGGCGGCGAGGAAGCGGACTGGACGATCAAGAAGGGCGCCGTCTGGTGGTTCTCCAACCGCTCGCGAGAGGGCGGACAGCAGACGGTGCTGCGGGTGGCGCTGGGGCCGGATTGGGCGTAGCCGCCGGCCCTGCTGATAGAATTGCCGCAGTCACTTCAAGCGGGGCATCTCCATGTTCGACTGGTTCAACGCGCATGCAGCCACCGAGTTCGGCAAGTCGCTGGCGGGCTTCCTGGCAGATCGCATTCCGACCAAGCACGCGCGCAAGGCTCCCGAAGCGCTGGCGAAGCTGTTCGCCCAGGTCGAGCAGTTCAAGCAGACCAACCGGCTGAACATGTACAAGAAGGCCAAGCTCGCGAACGCCTTCCGCTGGAAGCTCGTCGACTACGGTTACCAGGACGAATTCGTCGAGGAGATGACGAAGGAACTTCTCCTCCATCTCTGATGGCGTTCGGCCTGCTTCGCCGAGTCCTCGATTCGCGTCCCGCCGACGAACGCGACGTCCTCGTCGTCATCCCCGCGTTCCGGAACCCCCGGCAATTGGACCAATGCCTGGCAGCCGTCGCCCGACAGTCGGCGGCGAACCGCATAGAAACGTACGTACGGGACAATTCCGAGGACAACATCTACTTCACCGCGGCCATCAATGAGGGGCTGCGCCACGGCCTTCGCAACCCGGCGATCCGCTACTTCCTGATCCTCAACCAGGACTGCTACCTGAACGAGGATGCCGTCGAGCAACTCGTTTCGTACATGGAGCGCGAAGCCTCAGTCGGCATCTGCGCCCCGATCCAGCTCGATTCGCGGGATCCTTCGCAGGTCATCTGGGGTGGAGCAAGCGTTTCTTTCCCCTATGGGCAATGCTTTGTCGGCGCACTGAAGGATGCCCCCGGCCCCTTTGAAACGCCTTGGGCCAGCGGCGCCGCCGCCATGATCCGGCGCGAAGTGCTCGTCGACATTGGTCTGCTGGACGGAAACATGCGGTTCATCTGCTCCGACAGCGACTACAGCTTCACGGCACGCGCGCGAGGATGGCGGATCGTCTGCCAGCCCGCCGCGCGATGCATCCACGAGATGGGTGAGGCGCGGCTGCCCGGCAGCATGGAGATCCGACAGGTGATGCGCGACGACGTCGCCTACTTCATGGACAAGTGGATCAGCGGCGCATTGTTCCAGCGTCTCGAGTTCGAAGGAATCAAGACGACCAACGAAGAACTGCAGCGTCAGGGCAAAGCATACCTAGAGCGGCTGGCTCCGCCCGCTCCGGCTCCAGGCGGCGGCTAGCTTCCGCAGTTCCTCCGCGACCCGCAGCATCACGGCGGCCCAATCGCGGGGTGCCGGCTGCCGGAATATGCGCATCGTCGGATACCAGAGCGAATCCTCGCGCCCCAGCATCCAGCGCCATTCGCTCTCGTGGCGATTGAGCAGCCACACCGGCTTGCCGAGGGCCCCCGCCAGGTGGGCGACCGCGGTGTCGGCACTGACCACGAGATCGAGTCCCTGCACCAGAGCGGCGGTATCGAGGAAATCGCGGCATTCCCCCATCCAATCGACGATGGGCCAGTCGAGTTCGGCCAACTGGGCTGCCGGCGCTCCCTTCTGCAGGCTCACAAAGGTGACGCCGGACGTTTCGGCCAGCGGCCTGAACTCCTTCAAGGCCAGGCTGCGCACGGAGTCTTCGGGAAGTTGCGCGCCGCCTGCCCAGGCCACGCCGACCTTGGGGTTCGGAAGGCCGGCGAGCCGTGCGGCCCAATGCCGCGCCATGTCTTCCGGCACCGTCATGTAGCGTGCGGCCGACAACGCGGCCGGCGCGAGGCCCAGAAGATGGGGAAGGCTGAGCAGTGAGCAATGCAGGTCGAAGCAGTCCGGCGAAAGCGCCAGATCCTTGCTGATGACTTCGTCCACCCCTGGCATCCGCTCCATGACGCGAACCATTTCCTGCTCGCACGCGACCAGCAGGCGGCAGCGCCCACGCTCGCGGAGCTGCGGCAGAAATCGCATGAACATCAGGGAGTCCCCGAATCCCTGCTCCGTCCAGACCAGCAGTCTTTCCCCGCGCAGGGCTTCGCCGCGCCAGAACCGCTTGCCGGCCATCATGGCGGTCACGTCCTGCAGGTGCTGCCGGTGCGCCGCGGGCCCCGCATGGAAGCGGCTCTCGTAATAGGAAAATCCGGCTGTGTAATCGCCGAGGAACAGCGCGGCAAGGGCCGCGTTCCACCGCGCGTCGCCGTAGTCGGGATCAATCTCCAGCGCCTTGCGATAGCAGGCCAGCGCCTCTTCCATCCGACCGGCGACGAAGAGCCCGTTTCCCTTCGCCTTCCATGACTCGGGGCCGGACGCGTCTACCTGGCCGGCGGCGGTGCCCGGTTCCGCTTTCGCTGAAGTCTTCAAGAAGCGGGCGAGCAGGCCGAACATTCCGGGGCATCCGATGGCAGGGGCAATAACGATAACATGGCGCCCATGTTCAACTGGATCAGCCGGCTCGTGTCCGCGCAGCGTACCGCTCCCGCGATTGCAGAACAGACGGGGTCGGATGCCAAGACGTGCAAGGATCGCGGCAATGCCCACCTAGCCCGCGGCGAACTGGACGCCGCGACGGCATGCTATCGGGAGGCGCTCGGCCTCGACCCCGGTTACGCCGAGGCGCACAACAATCTGGGCTCCGTGCTGCTGCTGCAGCGCAGATTCGAGGAAGCGGAGGCCTGCCTGACGACAGCCACAACGCTGAAGCCGAGCCTGGCTCAGCCGCACGTGAACCTCGGAAACCTCCGCCGTGCCACGGGCCGGATCCAGGAGGCCGAGGCTTCCTTCCGGCACGTTCTGGCGCTGGAGCCCGGCAGTCCGGAGGGCTGCAGCAACCTGGGCCTGCTCCTGCAGGAGCAGGGCAGGCTTGACGAAGCGCGAACCTGCTTCGAGCAGGCAATCGCCTCCAAGCCGGATTTCGTGGAAGCCCACAACAACCTGGGCGCCTTGTTGCGTGAGCAGGGCCGGCTAGACGCGGCGCTCGCCTGCTTCCGCAGGGCCGTCGAGCTGCGGCCGAGCCTTGCGGAAGCGCATAACAACCTCGGCACCATCGCGCAGGACCAGGGCCGCTTCGCCGAAGCCTACAGCCATTACCGAAACGCGTTGGCGTGCCGGGCCGACTACGCCGAAGCGATGAGCAACGCGCTGCTTGCCGCGCAATACGATCCTGCCTTGTCCTCGGCCGAGATCTACGACCGGCACCTGGGCTTCGCCGAGCGCTTCGAAGCGCCGCTGCGCGCCGCGTGGCCGCTCCACGCGGGACCGCGCGATCCGGCCCGACGCCTGCACGTTGGCTTCGTCTCGGGGGACTTGCGCAATCACCCCGTCGGCTTCTTCCTCGAGAACGTGCTGTCCAAGCTGGACCGGGGGCAGGTGGAAATCACGCTCTATCCGACCAACGCGCGTACCGACGGGTTGAGCACGCGGCTGCGCGGGACCGACCTGGCCTGGCGACCGATCGCCGGCATGTCGGACGCCGAGGCAGCCCGTCAAATCGAGGCCAACGGCATCGACATTCTGGTCGACCTCGCCGGCCACACCGCCGACAACCGCCTGCTGCTGTTCGCGCGCAAGCCCGCCCCGGTCCAGGTCAGCTGGCTGTACTTCTCGACCACCGGTCTGCGTTCGATGGACTTCCTGCTCTGCGATCGGCACGTCATCCCGCCCGGCGACGAACGCTGGTTCGTGGAGCGCCCCTGGCGCCTGCCCGACAGCTACCTGTGCTTCACGCCGCCGCAGGAGAACGCCGATGCTGGGCCGCTGCCCGCACTGCATGAAGGAAGGCCGACCTTCGGCTGCTTCAACAACCTGTCCAAGATCAACGACGGCGTGGTGCGTTGCTGGTCGCGCGTGCTTCAGGAGATTCCACAATCGCGGCTGTTTCTGAAGTCGAAGCAGTTGGCCGACCCCGGGATGAGGGAATCCGTCCGTGCGCGCTTCCGCGCCTGCGGCATCGAGCCGGACCGCCTGTTGCTCGAGGGCCCCTCCTCGCGCGCCGAGTACCTACGCGCGTACCAGCGCGTGGACCTGGCCCTCGACCCCTTCCCCTTTCCGGGCGGCACGACGACAGTGGAAGCGCTCTGGATGGGCGTGCCCGTGCTGGGCCGCTGCGGCGATCGCTTCATTGCGCGCGCCGGCGAAAGCATCCTGCGCACCGCGGGCCTCGATGAATGGATCGCAACCGACGAAGCCGATTACGTGGCCAAGGCGGTACGTCTCGCCAGCGACCGGGCCGGACTAGCGCAGCTCCGCAGCACTCTGCGCGACACCCTGGCCGCCTCGCCGCTATGCGATGCAACGCGCTTTGCCCGCAACCTGGAGCAGGCGTTCCGTGGCATGTGGGCAACGGGCGCCGCGAACGGCACGACCGTGCCGTCCGCCTATAATGGCTGCGCCCCAATTAAAGGATCGTCATGAAAGCCATGCCAATTTCGAAGGTGAGCCATGTTTGACGACAAGTCGGTTCTCGTCACCGGTGGAACCGGCTCGTTCGGAAAGAAGTTCATCCGCACCTTGCTCGACCGCTACAAGCCGCGGCGTGTGGTCGTCCTTTCGCGTGACGAACTCAAGCAATTCGAAATGCAGCAGGAATTCCCGGAGCACTGCATGCGCTTCTTCCTCGGCGACGTGCGCGACCGGGAGCGGATGATGCAGGCCATGAGCGGCATTGACTACGTTGTCCACGCCGCCGCGCTCAAGCAGGTTCCGGCGGCCGAGTACAACCCGGGCGAATTCATCCGCACCAACGTTCATGGCGCCGAGAACGTCATCCACGCGGCCATCGAAACCGGGGTGCAGAAGGTGATCGCCCTATCGACCGACAAGGCCGCCAGCCCGATCAATCTCTACGGCGCCACGAAGCTGCTTTCGGACAAGCTGTTCGTCGCCGCCAACAACATCACCGGCCGGCACCCGACCCGCTTCGCTGTCGTTCGCTACGGCAACGTCGTCGGCTCACGCGGATCGGTGGTGCCCTTCTTCCGGAAGCTGATCGCGGAAGGAGCGAAGGAACTTCCCATCACCGACCAGCGCATGACGCGCTTCTGGATAACGCTCCAGCAAGGCGTGGATTTCGTCATTGAAGGGTTTGGCCGGATGTACGGCGGAGAACTGTTCGTGCCGAAGATTCCCTCGGTGCGCATCGTCGATCTGGCCAGCGCGATGGCGCCGGAATTGCCGCAGCGGATCGTTGGCATCCGACCCGGCGAGAAGCTCCATGAACTGATGATCTCGCGCGACGACAGCCCGCACACCATCGAGTTCGCCAACCACTACGTCATTTGCCCGACGATACGCTTCGTCGGTCGGAGCGACTACGCGGTCGATGCCACGGGTGCGGCGGGACACCTCGTCGACTCCGGCTTCAAGTATTCGTCGGACCTCAATCCCGACTTCCTCGACACCGCGCAGATCAGTGCCATCAACGCCAGCACATGATTCCCTACGGCCGCCAATGGATCGACGAGGAGGACAAGGCGGCCGTGCTGGCGGTCCTTGAGTCGGACTGGTTGACCCAAGGCCCCGCCGTACCCCGCTTCGAGCGCAGCGTGGCGCAGTTCTGCGGCGCGGTTCACGGCGTCGCGGTCGCCAATGGCACCGCGGCCCTTCACCTCGCCTGCCTGGCACTCGACGTCGGCCCGGGCGACCGCGTGTGGACCTCGCCGATCACCTTCGTGGCTTCGGCCAACTGCGCACGTTATTGCGGCGCGCAGGTCGACTTCATCGATATCGACCCCGAGACGGTTAACCTCTCCCCGACTCGCCTTGCCGACCGGCTGGTGCAGGCGCGGCGCGACGGATGCTTGCCCAAGGTCGTGATCCCGGTGCACTTCGCCGGACGCTGCTGCGACATGGACGCGATCGGCGCCTTGTCCGAGGAGTTCGGCTTCAGCGTGATCGAGGATGCCAGCCACGCGCTCGGCGCCAAAGACGCGGAGGCGATGGTCGGCGCATGCCGGCGGAGCGCTTTCGCCGTCACCAGTTTCCATCCGGTCAAGCTCGTCACCACGGGCGAGGGCGGCATGCTCCTCACGCGCGACGATCGGCTGGCGGAGCGATGCGCGCTCCTGCGCTCGCACGGCATCACTCGGGATCCCAGCGCCATGACGGGCGCGCCGGACGGGCCCTGGTACTACCAGCAGGTCGAACTGGGCTACAACTACCGGATGACCGACATCCAGGCCGCCCTTGGCGCCAGCCAGATGACGCGGCTGCCGGGCTTCCTCACGCGCCGCCGCGAACTGGTGCGCCGTTATCGCGCGGCGCTGGCCCACCTGCCGATTTCCCTGCCGCGGCCGGATGCGGACGAGGCGTCGGCATGGCACCTGTTCGTCGTACGCGTGGCCGCGGAACGCAGGCGCCAGGTGTTCGAGGCGCTGCGCGAAGCGGGCATCGGGGTGAACGTCCATTACATCCCGGTACACCTGCAACTCGATTATGCGCGGCTCGGCTTCCGCGCCGGCCAGTTCCCCGCCGCCGAGCAGTACTACCGCGAAGCGATCACCCTCCCGCTCTATCCCGCCATGACGGATGCCCAGCAGGACGAAGTGGCAGCTTCGCTGGAGCGGGCATTGAACGCCGCATCATGAGGATCGCCATCATCCCCGCGCGCGGCGGCAGCAAACGCATTCCGCGCAAGAACATCAAGCCCTTCGCCGGCCTGCCCATGATCGCGCATCCGCTGCGTGCAGCGCGGGAGGCCCGGTTGTTCGACCATGTCCTGGTGTCCAGCGACGACGACGAAATCCTGGCGGTGGGCGCGCAGTACGGCGGCGAGCCGCTGCGCCGTCCGCCGGAACTGGCCGACGACCATGTCGGCACGATCCCCGTGATGCGCCACGCGGTCCAATGGGCCGAGGCGCAAGGATGGGAACTCGATGGCGTCTGCTGCCTCTATGCGACGGCGGCCTTCGTCCGGTCCGCGGACATCCGCCGCGGCTGGGAGACGCTTCGCGACCAGGACATGGATTTCGCATTTGCAGTCGCGACCTTCCCGTCGCCCGTATTCCGCGGCCTGCTGAGGGCGGGGAACGGGGTCCGGATGATCTTCCCGGAACACTATCTCACGCGTTCCCAGGATCTGCCCGAGGCCGTGCACGACGCCGCGCAGTTCTGCTGGGGCACGCCCGAGGCCTGGAAGGAGCAGGAACGGGTCTTCACCGAGCGCGCCGCCCCCGTCGTGATCCCTCGCTACCGCGTGCAGGACATCGACACCGACGAGGACTGGCAGCGCGCCGAAGTGCTGTGGCAGGTCCTCAGGGAGCGCGGCGAGTAGGACGCCCCATGAGGATAGCCTTCCGCGCTGATGCCTCGGCAGCCCTCGGCAGCGGCCATTTGATGCGCTGCCTGTCGCTGGCGGACCATGCCGCTCGCCACGGCGCCGCCTGCGTCTTCCTGTGCGGCGAAGCGATCGGCCCCTTGGCCGGGTTGGTAAGGGGCCACGGCCACGAACTATGTGTGCTGCCGGCCGAGGAAGACTGGCAGTCCGATGCCGCCGCGACGCAACGTGCAATGGGGAGGCCCGCCGAGGTCCTGGTCGTCGACCACTACCGCCTCGATGCGCGCTGGGAAATCGAAATGGCGCCATTTGCCCGCCTCGTGCTGTGCATTGACGATCTGGCGAACCGACCTCATCGCTGCCAGTTGCTGCTCGACCAGAACTACTACGCAGATTCCGCCGGCCGCTACGGCGGTCTCGTGCCGGAATCCTGCACCCTCCTGCTCGGCCCGCGCTTCGCCATGCTGAGGGACGAGTTCGACGTCGCCCGACGCAGCCTGCCGCCCCGGATCGGAGACGTACGTCGTGTACTCGTCTTCTTCGGCGGCAGCGATCCAACCGCCGAAACGGACAAGGCCCTCGACGCCATCAGCCTGCTCGGCTGGACCGACGTCGCATTCGATGTCGTGGTCGGCGCCGCCAATCCACGGGCAGAAGCGCTGCGGCTGCGCTGCGCCGCGATGCCGAACGTTGCATTCCCCTGCCAGGTGGGCAACTTGGCAGAGCTTTTGTGCGCGGCCGACCTGGCCCTCGGCGCGGGCGGCAGCGCAATCCTCGAACGACTCTACCTGGGGCTGCCGAGCCTGGTCGTCATCGTCGCCGACAACCAGCAGGAGACGACGCGGGCGGTGGCCGGTGCGGGCGGGCTCATCCTGCTGGGCGAGCACGCCGAAGCTTCCGCCGCGGACATGGCCGCAGCGATGTCCGGCGCGCGAGGCGACGCCGACCGGCTGCGCCGGATTGCAGCAACCGGATTCGCTATGATGCCGGCTGACGGGATACGCGGCACCGAGGCCGTGTACCAACAGATGAGGGCAAAGTTGCGATGACGTCCCCGCCGGTCGTTTCCAACCGCTACGGCTACTTCGAGCTTGCCGAAAAGCCGACCGCCGAATCGCTGCGCGAGTACTACGAGCGGAAGTATTACCAGCAGTCCCAGGCAACCTATGCCAAGGAATACGAGGACAGGGAGATTCGGTATTTCCTCAACAAGCTGGAACAGAAGCACGTCGCGGCAAGCGGGCTGCTGAAAGCGCCGGCCGCTCACGGCAGGCGCTTCCTCGACGTCGGCGCCGGCGAAGGCTGGGCATTGCGCTATTTCTCGGAGAAGGAATGGGACTGCCTCGGTCTCGACTACAGCGACTTCGGCTGCCGGCAGCACAACCCCGAGCAGCTGCCGCGCCTGAGGACCGGCGACATGCAGGCAAGCGTCGCGGCCCTGGCCGCCGATTCCCGCCAGTTCGACCTGGTGCTGCTGGACAACGTGCTCGAGCACGTGCTCGATCCGCTGGCGCTGCTGCGCGAGCTGCGCGGCCTGGTCGCCGATGGCGGCGTGCTGATCGTCGAAGTGCCCAACGACTTCTCGATCCTGCAGACGCGCCTGCTCGAAGCCGGCGACATTCCCGAGCCCTTCTGGGTGGTGGCGCCCGACCACATCTCCTACTTCAACCGGACGGGCCTCGAAGCGCTCGCGCGGGACGCCGGGTGGAAGACGGCCGCCGTCATGGGCGGATTCCCGATTGACATCAACCTGCTCAACCCGGACACCAACTACATCCGCAACCGGGCGCTGGGCAAGCGTTGCCACTTCGCGCGGGTCGAGTTCGAGAACCTGCTCCACGACATCTCGCCGCAGCTGACCAACGAGCTTTACCGTGTCATGGCGGACATGGGCCTCGGCCGCGAACTGATCGCTTTCTTCAATCTCGACTGAAAGGCCGGACATGGCTGACATCCGTACATTGGGAGGATCGACGTCGGGCGAAATCGGCGCACGGCAGCACTTCGTGGAAATGCTGCGCGCCACGCCGATTCCCGACAACGAACTCTTGAGCAATCTCGGCCTCTACCTCAATCGCCAGACGCTTTCCCGCATCCTCTTCATGCACGAGCTCTACCAGCGGATCGTCAACGTTCACGGCGTCGTCATGGAGTTCGGCGTGCGCTGGGGCCAGAACCTAGCCCTCTACTCGGCCTTCCGCGGAATGTATGAGCCCTTCAATTACAACCGGAAGATCGTCGGATTCGACACATTCAGCGGCTTCCCGACGGTCAGCGCGCAAGACGGCTCCCGCGTCGCAGCCGGCGACTACGGCGTATCGGAAAACTATCGCGAACATCTCGAGCAGATCCTGAAGTACCACGAATCGGAAAGCCCCATCGCGCACAAGCAGAAGTTCGAACTCGTCGTCGGCGACGCCTGCAAGACGGTGGGCGAGTATTTCGCGGCGCATCCGGAAACGGTCGTCGCGTTCGCCTATTTCGACTTCGACCTCTACGAGCCGACCAGGAAGTGCCTCGAGGCGGTGCTTGAACGGGTGACGCGCGGCAGCATCCTCGCCTTCGATGAGCTGAACTGTCTCGAATTCCCGGGCGAAACGCTCGCCGTGATGGAGACCCTGGGTCTGTCGCGCTACGCCATCCGGCGCAGCCCGCTCAACCCCCTCTGCTCGTACTTGGTCGTCGATTGATGGCGAACGAGGGCGGCCTTCCGTCGCGTGGCGCGCTCCGCCCGAT
>JBLNBJ010000215.1:0-4969 GCA_050259835.1 Ignavibacteria bacterium
CGCCTCCTCCTTTACCTACGCGTCGACGACCACCCGCCACCCTCGGCTCGACGCCCCAGTTGTATTGGCGCTTCGACTCTCGTGCGGTCCCACGCCGGGCTGATGGGGTGCCCTGCTGCGCGTAGGTAAAGGAGGAGGCGGACGAATTTAAGATCTTGTCCGCCGGGGGACACGGAGCGCAGCAGGGCACCCCGTCGGCCCGAGCGCTCACGACCGTCCGTGTCCTAGCGGCACTCATTCCTTCCTCATCCTCCGCGCCACGCGATCGAACGCGAGATAGATCACCGGCGTCGTAAACAACGTCAACACCTGGCTCACCAGCAACCCACCCACCATCGTGAGACCAAGCGGATGGCGCAGTTCGGAGCCGACGCCGGTGCCCAGCATCAGCGGCAGCGCGCCGAGCAGGGCGGACAGCGTGGTCATCAGGATCGGGCGAAAGCGCAGCAGGCAGGCCTCGAAAATGGCGTCGCGCGGACTCTTGCCCTGGGTGCGCTCGGCGTCGAGCGCGAAGTCGATCATCATGATCGCGTTCTTCTTCACGATGCCGATCAGCAGGATGATGCCGATCACCGCGACGATGCCGAGGTCGTTGCCGGAGACCATCAACGCCAGCAGCGCGCCGATGGCGGCCGAGGGCAGCGTGGACAGGATCGTTACCGGGTGGATGTAGCTCTCGTACAGCACGCCGAGCACGATGTACATCGTGACGATCGCGGCAAGGATCAGCAGCAGCGTGTTGTCGAGCGAGGCCTGGAAGGCGAGCGCCGCGCCCTGGAATTGCATCTCCAAGCTCGGCGGCATGGCGAGTTCCTGCGTCGCGGCGCGGATCGCCTTGACGGCTTCGCCGAGCGAAGTGCCGGGGGCGAGATTGAATGACACGGTGGCGGCCGGGAACTGGGCGATGTGGTTGACGGCCAGTTGGGTCGGGCGCTCGCTGATGCGCGCGACGGCGGAGAGCGGCACCTGGGCGCCGCCCGGCGCCACGATGTAGAGGTTTTCGAGCGCGGCCAGGCCCTGCTGGAGCTCGGGCTTCACCTCGAGCACCACGCGATAGAGGTTCGACTGCGTGAAGATGGTCGAGATCAGGCGCTGGCCGAAGGCGTTGTAGAGCGCGTTGTCGATCATCGCCGGCGTGATGCCCAGGCGCCCGGCGCTGCTGCGGTCGATCTCGACGTAGGCCTGCAGGCCGCGGTCCTGGGTGTCGCTGGCGACGTCGCGCAGTTCGGGCAGCGTCGCCAGCCGGCCGACGATGCGCGGCACCCATTGCGACAGTTCGGTCGGGTTGGCGTCGGTCAGGCTGAACTGGTACTGCGTGCGGCTGACGCGGTCTTCGATGGTGAGGTCCTGCACCGGCTGCATGTAGGCGGTGATGCCCGCTACCTTGTCTATCTGCGGCTGCAGGCGCCGGATCACGGCCGAGGCGTCGGCGTCGCGCGCGGCCTTGGGCTTCAGGTTGATCAGCATGCGGCCGGCGTTGAGCGTGACGTTCACCCCGTCCACGCCGATGAAGGAGGAGAGGCTTTCGACGGCGGGGTCGGCCAGGATGACGTCGGCCACGGCCTGCTGGCGCGTCGCCATGGCGGGGAAGGAAACCGATTGCGGGGCCTCGGTGATCGCCTGGATCACGCCCGTGTCCTGCACCGGGAAGAAGCCCTTGGGGATGAAGACGTAGAGCAGCACCGTCAGCACCAGCGTGCCGACGGCGACCAGCAGGGTCGCGCGCTGGCGGTCGAGCACCCAGTTCAGCATCTCGCCGTAGCGCGCGATCACGCGGTCGAAGAAGGCGCCGGCCGCGTGGTAGAAGCGCGTCTGCTTCTCCTCGGGAATGCGGCGCAGGAAACGGGCGCACATCATCGGCGTCAGCGTCAGCGAAACGACTGCGGAGATCAGGATCGAGACCGCCAGCGTGACGGCGAACTCGCGGAACAGCCGGCCGACGACGTCGCCCATGAACAGCAGCGGGATCAGCACGGCGATCAGCGAGAAGGTCAGCGAGATGATGGTGAAGCCGATCTGCTCGGAACCCTTCAAGGCCGCCTCGAGCGGCGAGTCGCCGGCCTCGACGTAGCGCGCCACGTTCTCGATCATCACGATCGCATCGTCCACCACGAAACCGGTCGCGATCGTCAGCGCCATCAGCGTCAGGTTGTTGATCGAGAACCCGGCCAGGTACATGACGCCGAAGGTGCCGACCAGGGAGAGCGGCACGGCGACGCCGGGGATGAAGGTCGCCGGCAGGTTGCGCAGGAAGACGAAGATCACCGTTACGACCAGCGCCACGGCGAACAGCAGCTCGACCTGCACGTCGTGCACCGAGGCGCGGATGGTGGTGGTGCGGTCTGTCAGCAGCCGCACGTCCACCGAGCCGGGCAGGGCGGCCTGGAGGGCAGGCAGGGTCTTCTTGATGCGGTTCACCGTCTCGATGACGTTGGCGCCGGGCTGGCGCTGGATGTTGAGGATGATGGCGGGCGCCTTGTCGGCCCAGGCCGCCAGCCGCGCGTTTTCGGCGCCGTCGACGACGTCGGCGATGTCCTTGAGGCGGATCGGGG
Source organism: Ignavibacteria bacterium (assembly GCA_050259835.1). Lineage (GTDB taxonomy): Bacteria > Pseudomonadota > Gammaproteobacteria > Burkholderiales > Rhodocyclaceae > Nitricoxidireducens. Next base: position 2,553 of record JBLNBJ010000215.1, read on the forward strand.
CGCCGTTCTTCCAGGCGATCACGAGGTCGCGGTACTCGGACGCCGAGCGCAGCTGGTCGTTGGCATCCACCGTCGAGGCGCGCATCGGGCCGTCGAAGCTGCCCTTCGCCATGTTGACGTTGGCGTTGCCGATGGCGGTGCGCACGTCGTCGAGGTTCAGGCCGGCGGCCGTCAGCGCCTTCGGGTTGGCCTGGATGCGCACGGCGGGACGCTGCCCGCCGCCGACGCTGACGAGGCCCACGCCCGGCAGCTGCGAGAGCTTCTGCGCCAGGCGCGTGTCGACGAGATCCTCGATCTTCGGCAGCGGCAGCGTGGTCGAGGTGATCGCCAGCGTGATGATGGGGGCGTCCGCCGGATTCACCTTGCTGTACACGGGCGGCATCGGCAGGTCGGTCGGCAGGAAGCTGCCGGCGGCGTTGATGGCGGCCTGCACCTCCTGTTCCGCCACGTCGAGCGTGAGCGCCAGCGAGAACTGCAGCGTAATCACCGAGGCGCCGCCCGAACTCGAGGACGACATCTGGTTGAGCCCCGGCATCTGGCCGAACTGGCGCTCGAGCGGCGCCGTGATCGACGACGTCATGACGTCGGGGCTGGCGCCCGGGTAGAGCGTGGTCACCTGGATCGTCGGGTAATCCACCTCGGGCAGCGCCGAGATCGCCAGCACGCGGTAGGCGACCAGGCCGGCGAGCAGGATGGCGACCATCAGCAGCGAGGTCGCCACCGGCCGCAGGATGAACGCGCGCGACGGGTTCATGCGCTGCCGTTACTGGGCCGGGGCGCCGCCCTGGCTGCCCGGACCACCGCCCTGGCGACGCATCTCGCGCATGCGCTTCTTGCGTTCCTCTTCCGGCAGCTTCTTCATTTCCTCGCCAAACTCGCCGCGATCGATGCGCGCGTTGATCTCGGCCCAGCGCTTCTGGCGCTCCTCGGCCGAGAGGTTGCCGGGGCCGCCCGCGCCGGCATTGCCCGCACCGGGACCCGCCGCTCCGCCTGGCGCGCCCGGCGCCCGCCCTTCCTTGGCCGCCGCCACGCCGGCACCCGGGGTGGTCACCTCGACCTTGGCGCCGTCGCGCAGCTTGTCGGCGCCGTCGATCACCACCTGCTCGCCCTCATTGACGCCCTTCTCCACGGCGACGACCTCGCCGCTCGCCGGACCGAGCGTCACCGGGCGCACCGCGACCGTGCCCTCCGGCGTGACGACATAGACGAAAGTGCCCTGCGTGCCGCGCTGGACGGCGGCGACGGGCATCAGCGTGGCGTCCTTGCGCGTCTCGACGCGCAGCCGCACATTGACGAACTGGTTGGGGAAGAGCGCGTTGTCGTCGTTGGCGAACTCGGCCTTGAGCTTCACCGTGCCCGTCGTGACGTCGATCTGGTTGTCGACCGTCAGCAGCTTGCCGCTCGCGAGCTTGGTCTTGCCGTCGCGATCGAAGGCGTCGACAGCCAGCGTGTCGCCGGCATGCAGGCGTTCCAGCACGCGGCTCAGGCTCTCGGCAGGAATCGCGAAGACCAGGTTGATCGGCCGCGTTTCCGTGATGACGACGATGCCGTTGGCGTCCGACGCATGCACCATGTTGCCGGCATCCACCTGGCGCAGGCCGACGCGGCCCGCGGTGGGCGCCGTGACGCGCGTGAAGTCCAGTTGCAGCTTGGCGTTCTCCACCTGGGCGCGGTCGGCGGCGACCACGCCCTCGTATTGCCGCACCAGCGCCTCCTGGGTGTCGACCTGCTGCTTGGCGATCGAGTCCTTGGCCAGCAGCGCAGCGTAGCGCTGCTGGTCGATCCTGGCGTTGGCGAGCTGGGCCTCGTCGCGCGCCAGCTGGCCCTTGGCCTGGTCGAGCTGCACCTGGAAGGGCCGCGCATCGATCTCGGCCAGCAGCTGGCCGGCCTTGACGACGTCGCCTTCCTTGAACGGCACGCGCACCAGCTGGCCGTCGACGCGCGCCTTCACCGTGGCCGTGTTGCGCGCCGTAACGGTGCCCAGCGCGGTGAGCGCGACTTCGATGTCGCCGCGCGTCACCGCGGCGGCCTGCACCGGCATCGGCCGGTCGCCGAAGCCTTTGCGTCCAAAGCCGCCCTGCGGGGCCGGTTCGCTGCCCTTGTCGAAGTACCAGAATGCGGCGGCGCCGGCGACCAGCAGCGCCGCCAGTCCGAACCCGAGTCTCTTCTTGTTCATGCGCGTCCTTGTGATATGCCGGCCGACCGCGATGCCGTGCGGGATTCCGGCCAGCCTGAATGCTATCGGGTGGGGGCCGCGCTTGCCATTGAATTATTGTTGCGGGTTGTTTCAGGGGGGCCTTGGCGTGGCTCAAACCGGGGCGCGCTTCGGGCCGACGGGGTGCCCTGCTGCGCTCCGTGTCCCCCGGCGGACAAGAACTTAAATTCGTCCGCCTCCTCCTTTACCTACGCGCAGCAGG
>JBLNBJ010000216.1:0-5522 GCA_050259835.1 Ignavibacteria bacterium
CTCGTCGGTGCGGCTGAAACGGGTCGACAGCAGCGCCTGATAGCCGACGTCGACGAGTTCGGTCGACAGTTGCCCCAGCCCGAACACCGCCGCGCCGAGGCTGATGGCGGCCTTGGCCGCGATCTTCTGCGACACCTGCTCGCGCGAGTGCTCGCGCAGCGCGTGCGAGATCTCGTGGCCCAGCACCACCGCGATCTCGTCGTCGCTGAGGCCCAGCCCTTTGGCGAGACCGGAGTAAACGACGATCTTGCCGCCCGGCATGCAGAAGGCGTTGATCTGTTCGTCGTCGATCACATTGACTTCCCACGGCCAACCCGGCGCGTCGGCGCGGAACACCGCCGTCTGGGGAATCAGGCGCGCCGCGATGCCCTGCACGCGGCGCAGCAGCGCGGGGTCGCGGTTCAGCGTGCCGTCGGCGCGCGCTTCTTCCTTGAGCTTGTCGTAGGCCTGTGCGGAGATCTTGTCCATCTGCGAGGACGAAACGAGCAGCAGCTGTTTGCGCGAGCCGCCGACGGCGCCCTCCGAGGTGGTGCTGGCGCAGCCCGCCGACAAGGCCGCGCAAACCAACAGCCAGAGCGCCGCCGTCCATCTGGCCATGTACCGCGTCCGTCCCGAGTCGGCCACGCCGCACGGCAAGGCACGTCCGCGTTGGCTGATCATCGGGAATCGGCAGGTTTCGTCTCGACGCATGACGGAGACTCTATGCGTGCGCCGTTCTCGCGGAAATACCCGAAACCCGGGCGCGCGTAGCGGAAATCCGTTAGCCGCAGGAGCCCTCGAAAACGCCCGAAAAGCGGCGCAGTCCCGCGACGATGTTGCGGCTGGCCTCCTCGAACTCGCCCCGCACGAGCTCATGGGCGCGCCCGGCGTCGCCGCCGCGATGCAGTTCCACGATGTCGCGCGCCAGGCTGTGGAAGCGCGAATGGTGGCTTCTCACTTCGGCGAACGAGGCGAGATGCCCGTAGCGGCGATAGCCGGCGCCCGACATCCAGCGTCCCAGCGCGCAGGCGCAGTCGTCGCCGGCTTCGTGCGCCAGCTGCGGCGGCGCATCGCGCTGGTCGAGCGCCGCGGTGAGGCGGCTCTTCCAGCCGACATGGGCGTCGATCGCCTCGCTGAAGTTGATCTCGTCGTTGACGCTGTTGATCTCGCGCGGCGAGAACGGTTCGCCGGTCACCAGGAAGTGCAGGAATCCCGAAAGGCGCATGCCTGTCTCCTTTCATCGTTGCTTGGTCGGGGCGCAGCCATCATCGGGCAGCGTGCGGCCGAAGGCAATTCGACGAAAGCCATAAAACGCCCGTCCGGGCGCAGATTCCGAAAATCGCCGAGCCGCGATTAGCAAAAACATCGGCGTCCCGATACCCGGAAACCGGTAGTCACGGCGTGTTGCGCCGCAGCGTTCGGCGCTTCCGGAGCGGCACGGCAGCCGACCACGGGCCGGCCGTCGAGATAGCCGCTCGCTATGGCGCGTGTAGCGACGATTCATTGGATCGATCGACGGCGCCTCCGTACGATGACTTTCGTCGCAACACCAACCCCGAGAGGAACACCATGAACACCACGCTCATCAATACCGAGATCCTTCCCTTCAAGGCCACGGCCTACCATGACGGCAAGTTCGTCGAGGTCACCGAAGCCGCGCTCAAGGGCAAGTGGTCGGTCGTCTTCTTCTACCCGGCCGACTTCACCTTCGTCTGCCCCACCGAGCTTGGCGACCTGGCGGACAACTACGCCGAATTCCGGCAGATGGGCGTCGAGATCTACGGCGTCTCCACCGACACCCACTTCACGCACAAGGCCTGGCACGACACCTCCGAGACCATCGGCAAGATCCGCTTCCCGATGATCGGCGACCCGACCGGCGCGGTGACGCGCAACTTCGGCGTGATGATCGAGGAGGCCGGACTGGCCGAGCGGGGCACCTTCGTGATCGACCCGCAGGGCCGCATCCAGATCATCGAGATCAACGCCGGCGGCATCGGCCGCGACGCCGGCGAACTGATGCGCAAGGTCAAGGCCGCGCAGTACGTCGCGAGCCACCCGGGCGAAGTCTGCCCGGCCAAGTGGAAGGAAGGTGACGCCACGCTGGCGCCCTCGCTCGACCTGGTCGGCAAGATCTGATCGCCCGCTCGCCCGTCCCGGCCATCCCGGGACGGATGGCAGCGGCAAGGCCCGCGCCTTGCCAGCAATCCGCTCAATGGAGAACGAAATGCTCGACACGACCACCAAGACCCAGCTCGCCGGCTACCTCGAACGCCTGCAGCACCCGATCGAACTCGTCGCCACGCTGGGCGACGATGAAGCCTCGCGCCGCATGGTCGAGCTGCTCGGCGACATTGCGCTGGCCTCGCCGAAGATCACGGTGCGCACGGACGGCGCCGATGCGCGCCGGCCCTCGTTCGCCGTCGCGCGTCCGGGCGAACCGGGCCGCATCCGCTTCGCCGGCCTGCCGATGGGCCACGAGTTCACCTCGCTGGTGCTCGCGCTGCTGCAGGTCGGCGGCCACCCGCCCAAGGCCGATGCCGCGGTGCTGGAGAGGATTCGCACACTCAAGGGAAGCCTGCGCTTCGAGACCTACATCTCGCTTTCCTGCCACAACTGTCCCGACCTCGTGCAGGCGCTGAACACGATGGCGGTGCTCAATCCCGGCGTCGAGAGCGTGATGATCGACGGTGCGCTGTTCCAGCAGGAGGTCGCAGAGCGCGGCGTCATGGCCGTGCCGGCAGTCTTTCTGAACGGCAAGCCTTTCGCGCAGGGCCGCAAGTCGCTCGAGGAAATCGTCGCCATGCTGGACACCGGCGGCGAAGCGCAGCAGACGGCCGCCTTGTCCGCACAGGCGCCCTTCGACGTGCTGGTCGTCGGTGGCGGCCCCGCCGGTTCCGCGGCTGCCATCTACGCGGCGCGCAAGGGCATCCGCACGGGCGTGGTGGCCGAGCGCTTCGGCGGCCAGGTGCTCGACACGCTGGGCATCGAGAACTTCGTTTCGGTGAACCGGACGGAAGGCCCGAAGCTCGCGGCCGCGCTCGAGCAGCACGTCAAGGAATACGAGGTGGAGGTGATGAACCTGCAGCGCGCCGAGGCCCTCGTTCCCGGTGCCGAGCACCACGAAGTGCGGCTGGCGAACGGTGCGACGCTGAAGGCGAAGTCGGTGATCCTCGCCACCGGCGCGCGCTGGCGCGAGATGAACGTGCCGGGCGAGCGCGAATACAAGGCCAGGGGCGTCTGCTTCTGCCCGCATTGCGATGGCCCGCTGTTCAAGGGCAAGCATGTCGCCGTGATCGGCGGCGGCAACTCCGGCGTCGAGGCGGCCATCGATCTCGCCGGCATCGTCGCGCACGTCACGCTGCTCGAGTACGACGCCCGGCTGCGCGCCGACGCAGTGCTGCAGTCGAAGCTGGCCAGCCTGCCCAACGTGACGGTCATCACCTCGGCGCAGACCACCGAAGTGCTCGGCGACGGCGCCAAGGCCACGGGCATCGCCTACACCGACCGGCTCACGGGCGAAGGCTTCCGCATCGCGCTGGAAGGCATCTTCGTGCAGATCGGCCTGCTGCCCAACACGGGCTGGCTCAAGGACACGCTGGCGCTGAGCCCGCGCGGCGAGATCGAGATCGATGCGCGCGGCCAGACCTCGGTGGCCGGCGTGTTCGCCGCCGGCGACGCCACCACCGCGCCCTACAAGCAAATCATCATCGCCATGGGCGAAGGCGCCAAGGCCAGCCTCTCGGCCTTCGACCACCTGATCCGCCGCACCATGCCGGGCAAGGCTCTGCTGGCCGCATGACGCGCGGCGGCCGTGCGGGGATAAGATTGGCGACATGGGTGAAACCACCACCGAAGCCGTCGTCAAATACACGCCGATGATCCGCGCGCTCGCGGCCCGCCTGGCCGCGAAGTTCTCGGACAGCGGCATGGTCGACGACCTGATCCAGGAAGGCGTCATCGCGCTGATCGTCGCGGTGCGCCAATCCAAGGAAAAGGGCGAGCGCTTCACGGCCTACGCCTACCAGCGCATCCAGGGCGCCATGCTCGACAGCCTGCGCGCCATGGACAACGCGCCGCGCGGCCTGCGCCGGGAAACGAGGCGCACCAACGCGACGGTGGCGGCGCTCGAACAACGTCTCGGGCGGCGTCCCTTCGAATCCGAGATCGCCGCCGCGGTCGGCATGCAACTCAGCGACTACCAGAAGCTGCTGTTCGACGTGTACGCCTGCCGCCTGCTCTACTTCGATCCGATGGACGAGCAGTACGCGGCGATCTTCGACGTCATCGACGAGCGCGCGGAACCCGAGCGCCAGCGCAGCCGCGGCGAACTGCTCGCCGCCATCGAGTGGGCGGTCGACGCCCTGCCGGATGCGCAAAACCGGCTCATGTCGGCGATCTATCGCGAGGGTCGCAGCGCGCGCCAGGTGTCGGAGGCGCTGGTCCTGTCGGAAGGGCGCATCTCGCAACTGCGCAAGGAAGCGCTCGAGAAGATCCGCCTCGAGCTGCAGCGCCGCGGCTTCATGCCGGAAGCCTGAGCGGCGCTTCGCGCAGAATCCCTAGCGGTTCATCGGGCGCCGTTGCCGGGCCCCGACTCGGTGGTCGTTGTGCGCACCTCGCGTCGGATCACCCGCTTGTGGTGGTGCGTGGCGCGATGCACGCGGTGCTTGTGCACATGCCGGCGCGCGGCCGGCGCGGAATCCGTGGTGGTCGTCGTGGTGGTCGTGGTCTCGGCGGCCGGCTGGAACGAGCCGGCGCCGATGTCGGCGGCTTGTGCGCAGCCGGCCATGATGGCGAGAAGGGTGGCGAGCTTTCTCATGGGCGTCTCCTGGGAACGGGGCTTCTTGTCCGCGAAATGCGGTACCGGCCGCATCATCCCGCCCCGGCCGCGGCGCCCGCAATACCGCAAGCCGCGTATCCGCGCTGCCGGATTTCCGCTAGTCGGCGTTGTCCGCGCGCGCGCGGAACAGCGACTCGATGCGGCCCGCCACCAGCATCTCGAGCTCTTCCCCGTCGTTCGACATGGAGACGAACATCTCGCGCAGCGCCTTCGCCCAGAACTCGCGCGCCTGTTCGAGGGAGAGGTCGGTCGCAACCGGCTCCGGAAAGCGCCCGCGCTTGGCGCGGTAGATGTCGTACAGTCCGTCGTTGCGCCCGATGAGCTGAAGCACGACGAGACCGCCCGACTCGGCGATCGAGTCGAGGACGTTGGAGCGCAGGTATTCCGAATCTTCTAACAAGAGATTTCCGCGGCGCCGCCGCTACCCCCGGGAAGAAAAGCTGGCGCGGCGGATTCTATAGCCAGACGGCGAAGTCCGCCTGCATGTCCGCGGGACCGCGCAGCCGCTATGGCTTTCGCTCAATTGTTTTTCCGGCGGCGTTCGCCGATCATGGGCGCCGTTTCAACTCCGCCCCCGCCATTCGCCAGGAGACCGACATGAGCTTTGCCACGACCACGCAAAACGACTCGGACGTCATCCGGATCCCGTCGCGCTTCGACTTCAGCCTGATGAAGGACTTCAACCGGACCGTGGACGAGGTGA
>JBLNBJ010000217.1:0-8371 GCA_050259835.1 Ignavibacteria bacterium
ACCGGGATGGCGGGCGCGCTTGTCCGTTCCTTCGCCTCGATCAGCGCCAGCCGTTCCTGGATGCGGCGCGAGGTGAAGAAGCGGTCGATGCGTGCAGCGATCACCTTGGCGATCAGCGCCGGCGTCAGCTCGCCGGCGGCGGGAAGCAGCCAGTCGCCGTGCGAAAGAACGCCGTTGCCCTTCGGCAGCAAGGCCCACTCGCCTTTCTCGTCGAACTTGCCGATGACGCGCGGCCGGACGTCCTCGCGCCAGTTGTAGAGTTCCTCCTTCAACTGGTACTCGATCATCTGGCGCTTTTCCTCGACGACGAGGATTTCGTCGAGCCCTTCGGCGAAGTGCCGCACGCCGTCGGCCTCGAGTGGCCAGACCATGCCGACCTTGTAAAGCCGGATGCCGATCTCGGCCGCGAGTTCGTCATCGATGCCGAGATCGTCGAAGGCCTGGCGCACGTCGAGATAGCTCTTGCCGGAGGCGATAATGCCCAGCCGGGGGGTCGGCGAATCGATGACCACGCGGTTGAGCCCGTTGGCGCGGCAATAGGCGAGCGCCGCGTAGAGCTTGTGGTCGAGCAGGCGTTCCTCCTGCGTCCAGCGGTCGTCGGGCCAGCGGATGTTGAGGCCGCCGGGCGGCAGCTCGTAATCGGTCGGGATGACGATGCGCACGCGGTCGGGTGAAATGTCGACGGAGGCCGAGGATTCGACCGTGTCGGCCACCGCCTTGAAGGCCACCCAGCAGCCCGAGTAGCGGCTCATGGCCCAGCCGTGCAGTCCGTAGTCGAGATAGTCCTGGACGCCGGCCGGCGCGAGCACCGGCAGCATGGCGGCCTTGAACGCGTGTTCCGACTGGTGCGCGACGGTGGAGGAACGCGCCGCGTGGTCGTCGCCGGCGATTGCCAGCACGCCGCCATGCTTCGAGGTACCGGCCGAGTTGGCGTGCTTGAACACGTCGCCGCAGCGGTCGACGCCAGGTCCCTTGCCGTACCACATGCCGAAGACGCCGTCGTACTTCGCGCCGGGGAACAGGTTCACCTGCTGCGTGCCCCACAGTGCAGTCGCGGCGAGATCTTCGTTTACGCCCGGCTGGAATACCACGTGATGGGCCGCGAGATGGGCCTTGGCTTTCCAGAGCGCCTGATCGAGGCCGCCCAGCGGCGAGCCGCGGTAGCCGGAAACGTAGCCCGCGGTATTGAGTCCGGCGGCGAGGTCGCGCTCACGCTGGAGCATCGGCAGGCGCACCAGCGCCTGAACCCCGGTGAGGAAGATGCGGCCGGACCCGACGGTGTACTTGTCGTCGAGCGTGACCTGGCGCAAGGGCGCGTTCATGGCTCTCCTCCTCGTCGGCGCAGCCTCGTGGGCGCGCTCGTCATATCGGCCGCGGATGGCGGCACGCCCATTGTAGTCCGTGCCGAAAGGGCGCGTTGCCGCGCTGCGGGAAGGGAGAATCCGGCGGAGAAACCGGTGGGGCGGTCGCGGGCGCCGGTTCGCCCGCCACCGCGAGCCCTTACCTCACCAGCTTCCAGGCCCCGTTCTCGACCTGCACCATGACGCGCGAGCGCTGGTCGAAGCCGTTGTGGTCCTGGGCGCTCATGTTGTAGATGCCGTGCGCCCCGACGACGTTGCGGGCGCCTTCCAGCGCGTCGCGCAGCGCCTTGCGGAATTCGCGCGTGCCGGGCTGGGCCTTCTTGAGCGCTTCGGGCACGGCGGCGGACAGCAGGCGGATAGCGTCCCAGCTGTGGGCGCCGAAGGTGGTCGCGCTGCCCTTGCCGTTGGCGGCCTCGTAGCGCGCGACGTAGTCGAGCGCGACCTTCTTGACGGGATTGCCGTCGGGCAGCTGCGCCGCCACCAGCACCGGTCCGGCGGGCAGGAAGGTGCCTTCGACGTCGCGGCCGCCGACGCGCAGGAAGTCGCCGTTGGCCACGCCGTGCGTCTGGTAGATCGCGCCCTTGTAGCCCTTCTCGCGCAGCGCCTTCTGCGGCAGCGCGGCCGGGGTGCCGGAGCCGGCGATCATGACGGCGTCCGGCTTGGTCGCCAGGATCTTGAGCACCTGGCCGGTCACGGAGGTGTCGGTGCGGTTGAAGCGTTCGTTGGCGACGACCTTGATCTTGCGCACTTCGGCGAGCTTGCTGATCTCGTTCCACCAGCCTTCGCCGTAGGCGTCGGCGAAGCCGATGAAGCCGACGGTGGCCACTTTGGCGTTGCTCATGTGCTCGACGATGGCCGTCGCCATGTGGCTGTCGCTCTGCGCGTTCTTGAACACCCAGCGGCGCTTGTCGTCCATCGGGTCGACGATGCGGGCGGCGGAGGCCATGGAGATCATCGGTGTTTCCGCTTCTGCCGCCACATCGACCATCGCCAGCGAGTTGGGGGTGGTCGTCGAACCGACGATCACATCGACCTTGTGCTCGGCCACCAGCTTGCGCGCGTTCTTCACGGCCGCGGTGGTGTCGGAGCCGTCGTCGAGCAGGATGTAGTTCACCTTCTGGCCGGCGATGGTGGTCGGCACGAGGGCGAAGCTGTTCTTCTCGGGGATGCCCAGCGACGCGGCCGGGCCGGTGGCGGAGAGCGTGACGCCGACGTTGATGTCGGCGGCGGCGGCGAGACTGAAACCGAACAGGGCGAGAGCGAAACAGCGCTTGAACGACATGACCATCTCCCGAGTGGTAGTTTGGGGCCGGATTCTATCCTTCCAGTCCGCTCGGCCCGGCCGCGAACCGGACGCGGCGCTGGAACCATTGAACGAGGTCGTCGACGTAGCTGAACACCACGGGGATGACGAGCAGGCTGAGGAAGGTGGAAGTGACCAGGCCGCCGATGACGACGATGGCCATCGGCGCGCGGAAGCTGGGATCGTTGCCGAAGCCGAGCGCGATGGGCAGCATGCCGGCGCCCATGGCGATGGTCGTCATGACGATCGGCCGGGCGCGCTTGCGGCAGGCGTCGAGCACGGCGTCAAGGCGCTCCATGCCATGCTCGCGGCGGGCCATGATCGCGTATTCGACCAGCAGGATCGAGTTCTTGGTGGCGATGCCGATCAGCATGATCATGCCGATCAGCGCGGGCATGGTCATGTCGGTGCGCGTCAGGAACAGCGCGAGGATGGCGCCGGGCACCGACAGGATCAGGGCAACGAGGATGGTGGCCGGCTGCACCCAGGCGTGGAACAGCAGCACCAGCACGATGTAGATGCACAGCACGCCGGCCGCCATCGCCAGGGCGAAGCCGCCGAACAGGTCGTTCATGGTCTCGGCGTCGCCAACGGCGGCCTTCTTCACGCCGGGCGGCAGGTTCCGCAGGCTCGGCAGCGCATCGGCGAGCTCCTGCACCTTGCCCAGCGGCTGGCCGTCGAGCGCGATCTCGAAGTTGATGTTGCGGGCGCGGTCGTAGCGGTCGATCTGCGCCGGGCCGCCGTCGAGCGAAAGCGTAGCGAGGTTGCCGAGCGGCACCGGGCCGCGGGCGCCCGGGACGGCAAGGCGCTCGAGCAGCGCGAGGTCCTCTCGCGCCGCGTCGGGCAGCCGGACGACGACCGGAATCTGCCGCTGCGACAGGTTGAGCTTCGCCAGGGCCTGGTCGTAATCGCCTGCGGTCGCGATGCGCAGGGTTTCGGCAATGGCCGCCGACGTGACGCCGAGGTCGGCGGCGCGCGCCGCATCGGGGCGCACGACCAGTTCGGGGCGCTGCAGGCTCGAGCTGGAGACGACGGTGCCGATTCCGGGCAGGGTGCGCAGTTCCTTCTCGACCTTGGGGGCATGGGCAGCGAGGGCTTCGCCGTCCTCGCCGGTCAGCACCAGCACGTACTTGCTGCCCGACGAGCCGCCGAAGCCGACGTTGATCCGCACGCCCGGCAGAACCCCCAATGCATCGCGCAACTGGCGTTCGATGTCCTGCTTGGTGACGCCGGGACGCTCGCCGCGCGGCGTCAGGTTGAGCGTCAGCGTGGCCTTGCGCACCTCGCCGCCGCCGCGAGGCGCAAAGGGATCGGTGCCGGAGCTGCCGCCGCCGATCGCCGTGTAGACCATGCGCACGTAGGCGTTGCCTTGCACCAGCTCGCGCGCCCGTTCCGCCACGGCGTAGGTCTGCTGGAAGGTCGCGCCGGGCGGCAAGGAGAGATAGACCTGGGTTTGCGAGAGATCGTCGGGCGGCAGGAATCCGCCGTCGATCTTGCCGGCGACCAGCGGCGTACACGAGGCGACCGAGAACAGCAGCGTCATGCCCAGCGTCGCCAGACGATGCTTGAGGCACCAGGCGGCGATGCCGAGGTACCAGCGGACCCAGCCTGGTTCGTGGAAGGCGTGGGCGGTGGGGCGGATCAGGTAGGCCGCCATCATCGGCGTGAGCATGCGCGCGACCACCAGCGAGAACCAGACGGCGAGCGCGGCGGTCCAGCCGAACTGGACGAAGAAGCGCCCGACGATGCCGCTCATGAAGGCCGTCGGCAGGAAGACGGCGATCAGCGTGAAGGTCGTCGCGATCACGGCGAGGCCGATCTCGTCGGCGGCCTCCATGGCGGCCTGGTAGGGCGTCTTGCCCAGGCCCTGGTGGCGCATGATGTTCTCGATCTCGACGATGGCGTCGTCGACCAGGATGCCGACGACCAGGGACAGCGACAGCGTGGTGACGACGTTGATGGAGAACCCCATCCAGTACATCACCGCGAAGGTCGGGATGACGGAAAGCGGCAGGGTCAAGGCGGAAATCGCCGTTGCGCGCAGGTTGCGCAGGAAGAACCAAACCACGACCACGGCAAGCACGGCGCCTTCGAACATCAAGGACATCGAGCCGTGGTAGTTCTCGCGCACGGGGTCGACGAAGTTGAAGGCCTCGGTGATCGTGATGTCGGGGTGTTCCGCGCGCAGCGCGGCCAGCGCCGGCTGCACGTTCTTGGCCACCTCGATCTCGCCCGCCCCGCGCGAGCGGGTGATCTCGAAGCCCACCACCGGCTTGCCGTCGAGCAGCGCCGCCGAACGGCGTTCGGCCACGGTGTCCTCGACCCTCGCCACCTGGTCCAGGCGGATATGGCGGCCGTCGGAGAGAACGATCTCCATGGCCGCGAGTTCCTGCGCCGAGCGCACGGTGGCGATGGTGCGCACCGACTGTTCAGCGCCGCCGACGTCGGCGCGGCCGCCGGAAGCTTCCTGCTGCACCTGGCGCAACTGGCGCGAGATGTCGGCCGCCGTGGCGTTCAGCGCCAGCAGCTTGGCCGGATCGAGCTCGACGCGGATCTCGCGCGTCACGCCGCCGACGCGCGCCACCGCCCCTACGCCGCGCACCGCGAGCAGCGTCTTGGCGACCTGGTTGTCGACGAACCATGACAAGGCTTCGTCGTCCATGCGCGTGGACGACACGGTGTAGGTGAGGATCGGCATGCCGGCCAGATCCATCTTCTGGATCACCGGTTCGTTGAGGTCCCCAGGCAGATCGGTGCGCACCCGTTGCACGGCGTCGCGCACGTCGTCCACGGCCTCGGCGAGCGGCTTCTCCAGGCGGAATTCGACGGTCAGCGTGACGACGCCGTCCTTGACCTGCGTGTAGATGTGCTTGATGCCCTGCAGGGTAGCGACCGAGTTCTCGATCTTGCGTGCGACCTCGGTCTCCATCTGCGCCGGTGCGGCGCCGGGCAGGGTTGCGCTGACCATCACGATGGGCAGGTCGATGTCGGGGAAGTTCTGCACCTTCATGCCGCGGAAGCCCATCAGCCCGAGCAGCGTGAGCAGGATGAACAGCAGGATGGCGGGCGTCGGCCGGCGGATCGACCAGGCGGAGACGTTCATGGGCGCGGCCGCCTCACTTCGCAGGCGATGCTTCCGCGGCCTCGACGACGCGCACGGTGTCGCCGTCGGCGAGGAATGCGCCGCCGGACGCGACCACGCGGGTGCCGGGCGCCAGCCCCTCGACGACTTCGACGCGGTCGCCGAAGCGCCGTCCCAAGATCACCTTGGTCTGGGCGACCTTGGCCTCGGCGCCGATGCGCATGACGTAGCTGAAGCCTTCGCGCAGCACCAGAGCGCTTTGGGGCAGCGTGAGGCCTTCGGCATCGCCGAGCTCGAACTCGCCGCGCGCGAACATCCCGGCGCGGGCAGCGCCCGGTTCGGGCAGGTCGACGTACACCAGGGCGTTGCGCGTCTGCGCGTCGACCGTGGGCCCCAGCATGCGGACGATGCCGGCAACGGTCTCGCCTCCGGCCGGCGTCACCGCGGCGCGCATGCCGGGCTTGATGCGCGCGAGATCCGCCGCGGCGACTTCCGCGCGCCATTCGAGGCGGCCCTGGCGGATCAGGCGGAAGAGTTCCTGGCCGGCCGGCAACACGGCGCCGACCGTCACGCTGCGGGCCGACACGATGCCGTCGTCGGGCGCCAGCACGCGCGTCTGCGCGAGGCGCAGCTGCTTGGTCTGCAGGGCGGCGCGCTGCGCATCCAGACGGGCGCGCGCCGTCGTCTCGGTCGTCAGATACTGCGTCACGCCCTGCGCGCTCAGGAAGCCCTTGGCCTGGAGGCCGCGGGCGCGCTGCGCGTTGGCAGCGGCTTCAGCCACGGTGGCCTCCGCTTCCGCGACGGCGGCGCGAGTCTCTTCGAGGCTGGCGATGCTCGTCTCGGCGGCGAAGGTCGCCAGCACCTGACCGCGTTTGACGCGATCGCCGACGTTCACCCGGACTTCGGCGACACGCAAATTGTTTGCCTCGGTGCCGATCACCGCTTCCTGCCATGCGGCAACGTTGCCGTTGGCGCTGATCCGCACGGGCATCGATTGTCGCCGTGGCTCGACTGCGGCGACGGTGAGGGCCGGCTTGGGCGACGTCGCTGAAGCGGAGACGGGGGTGTCGCTCTTGCGGAGGAAAACGATGGAAAGGAGACCGATCAGGGCCGTTGCCGCAATCAGCGCGGCGTTACGGCGGGAAGGACGACGAAGCATGGGATCGGTTTTCGGGTACGGCGCCTCGGGTGACGCCCGGCCGTGAGTCTAATGGAAGTCGCAACCCTGGTGTTGACATTGGCATGAAAGCCGCGCCGACACGCTCATGCCTGAACCACTCCGAAGTCGAGTGCGCCGACCTTGGCTTTGCGCTGCGCCACGGTTGCGATGTCGCGTGCGCCGAGGACGACGCCCTGGATGCATTCGCCGTGGCAGGCATCGGCGTCGCCTGCTTCGCGGATGCGCAGGCGAATGCGCCCGCAAGGGCTGGCGAGCTCGCCGTCTTCGGCGGCGCGGAAGGAAAACAGGCGTTCCCAGAACTCGGCCGCAGTTGCTGCGCGCCCCGGGTGCACCGCCAATTCGAGATGGTCGACGCCGACGAGCCCCTGGCCCTGCGGATGCGGCTCGGCGCCGCGGATCGGGACGAAATCGACGTCGTAGAGGCTGATGCGCGACTCGGGCGTCTCGTAGCGATCGACGAGATAGATAAGGCTGCCGCCGATGCCGCGGATGGCGGGGATGTTGAGTTCGCCCGGGCGCGCATTGCCGGGCAGCACGTCGGCGCCGAGCGCCTTGGCGCGATTGGCCGCTGCGCGGGCATCGTGCACGCGCAACGCCATGGCGCAGATCGAGGCGCCATGAATCCTTGCATAGGCCTGCGCGAAACTGTCCGGTTCGCCGTTGAGGATAAAATTGATGCCGCCTTGCCGATACAGGGTCACGTCCTTGGAGCGGTGCCGCGCGATGGGCGCGAAACCCAGGGTTCGGAAGCTGCCGTCGAGTTCCAGGGGCTCCGGCGCGGCAAACTCGATGAATTCGAAGCCTTCCGTCCCCATCGGATTGACTTCGGCGGCCGTGGCGGCTGGACGAGCTTCCATTTCAGTTCTCCGCAGCGTCAATGTGCGTGATCGCCATTGACAAGAATTTTATTGCCGAAGATAATAGCGCGTTTCGCCGGAGGGGTTCCCGAGCGGTCAAAGGGATCAGACTGTAAATCTGACGGCTCTGCCTTCGAAGGTTCGAATCCTTCCCCCTCCACCAGTGAATTTGCAGTACTGCGGCGCCTTGATTGGCTTCTGGGCGTGGCAGGGAGTAGTGAAGTTTAGGAATCGCGGGCGGGTGTAGCTCAATGGTAGAGCTGAAGCCTTCCAAGCTTAAGACGAGGGTTCGATTCCCTTCACCCGCTCCAAGAAAGAATTTTGGCCCATGTAGCTCAGTGGCAGAGCACTCCCTTGGTAAGGGAGAGGTCGGCAGTTCAATCCTGCCCATGGGCACCAGAGGTTTTTGTTTATTGGAATGTTGGGTCGCCGCGAGGCGAACTTTTTTACCAGCACAGGGGTAACCGATCATGGCAAAAGGCAAGTTTGAGCGGACCAAGCCGCACGTGAACGTGGGCACGATTGGTCACGTTGACCACGGCAAGACGACGCTGACGGCGGCGATCACGACGGTGCTGTCGACCAAGT
>JBLNBJ010000218.1:0-15508 GCA_050259835.1 Ignavibacteria bacterium
GGGCCCCCCAACCCCCCGCGCCCCCCGCCCCCCCCCCCCCCCCCCCCCCCCCCGCGGGGGGGGGGGCCCCCGGGGGGTGGGGGGCCTATGAAAGCAATGCTGGCCATCGTCCGCCGCGACCTGCTGCTGGCCATGCGACGCAAGAGCGAGGTGCTGACGGCGCTGTTCTTCTTCATCATCGTGGTGTCGCTGTTCCCGCTCGGCATCGGTCCCGAACCGGCGCTGCTGAAGAAGATTGCGCCGGGCGTGCTCTGGGTCGCCGCCCTGCTCGCCACCATGCTGGGCCTGCAGCGCATGTTCGCGCCCGACCATCACGACGGGACGCTGGAGCAGATGGTGCTCTCGCCCACGCCGCTGGGGCTCCTGGTCGGCGGTAAAATAGCGGCGCACTGGCTGCTTTCGGGCCTGCCGCTGGTTCTGCTGGCGCCGGTGCTGGGACTGCAGTTCGATCTCGATGCCGAAGCGCTCGGCGTGCTGGTGCTGGCGCTGCTGCTCGGTACCCCGCTGCTCTCGCTGATCGGCGCCATCGGCGCGGCCCTCACCCTCGGCCTGCGCGGCGGCGGCGTGCTGCTGAGCCTGCTGGTGCTGCCGCTCTATGTGCCGGCGCTGATCTTCGGCGCGGGTGCCGTCGAGGCGCACGTCGCGGGACTGGGCGCCGGCGGGCACCTCTCGCTGCTGGCGGCGCTGCTGGCGCTTGCGGTGTTCTTCGCGCCGTGGGCCGCGACGGCGGCGCTGCGCATCGCTTTGGAATGAAGGACGCATGAAGGAAAACCGCCTGATCCACTGGTTCAAGTACGCGAGCCCGCAGAGTTTCTACCCGCTCGCCGGCCGCATGGTGCCCTGGTTTTGGGCGCTGGCGGCCGTCTTCGGCATCGCCGGGCTGTGGATCAGCTTCTTCGCGGCGCCGACGGATGCCGTCCAGGGCGACGGCTACCGCATCATCTTCATCCACGTGCCCGCTTCGTGGATGTCGATGTTCATCTACATCGTGATGGCCTGCTGGGCGGGCCTCGGGCTGTCGCTCAACACGCGACTGTCGGGCATGATGGCCCAGGCGCTGGCGCCGACCGGCGCGCTGATGGCCTTCCTCTCCCTGTGGACGGGGGCCTTCTGGGGCAAGCCGATGTGGGGCACCTGGTGGGTCTGGGATGCGCGCCTCACTTCCGAGCTGATCCTGTTGTTCCTCTACCTGGGCTTCATCGCGCTGCAGGCCGCGATCGACGATCCGCGCCGCGCCGACAAGGCGGGCGCCATCCTGGCGCTGGTCGGCGTGGTGAACGTGCCCATCATCTATTTCTCGGTCAAGTGGTGGAATACGCTGCACCAGGGTTCCTCCGTCTCGCTGACCAAGGCGCCGTCGATGGCGGCCACCATGCTGTGGGGCATGCTGCTGATGGCGCTGTGCTTCTGGATGTACTCGATCGCCGTCGCGCTGATGCGCGTGCGGGCCATCATCCTCGAGCGCGAAGCGCACACCGAGTGGGTCAAGCAGCTGCCGGAGGTGAAGTCGTGATCTGGAACAGCCCCGCCGAGTTCTTCGCCATGGGCGGCTATGCGCTCTACGTCTGGGGCAGCTTCGGCGTCTGCGCGCTTGCCCTTGTTTTGGAACCAATCCTGGTGAAGAAGCGTCAAAGCGGCGTCCTCAGGAGCCTGCGGCGGGCGGCGCTCGCCGACGAACTCGACAACGAAGGCAACAAGGCAGCCTGACGCCGGTCTTCCGGTGCGCTGAATACATAAGGAACCCCCACGTGAGACCCTGGCAGAAACGCGCAGCGATCATCGGCGGCGGCCTGGCCGCGCTCGGCATTGCGGCCGCGCTGGCGCTCAATGCGCTCAACAGCAACATCGCCCTCTATGTCACGCCGACGGAAGTGGCCGCCGGCAAGGCGCCGCAAGGCCAGGCTTTCCGCGTCGGCGGGCTGGTCAAGGAAGGCTCGCTCAAGCGCGACAACCTCACGGTGCATTTCATCGTGACCGACACCGTCAAGGACGTGCCGGTCGCCTACACGGGCATCCTTCCCGATCTCTTCAAGGAGGGCAAGGGCGCGGTGGTGCAGGGCAAGCTCGGCCCCGACGGCCAGTTCGTCGCTTCCGAAGTGCTGGCCAAGCACGACGAGAACTACACCCCCAAGGAAGCCCAACAGGCCATCGACAAGGCGCAGGCCGCCGCAAAGGGCAAGCCATGATTCCCGAACTCGGACATTTCGCGCTGATCCTGGCGCTCTGCGTGGTTGCGGTGCAGGGCATCCTGCCGCTGCTCGGCGCCCAGCAGGGCCGCCGCGAGTGGATCATCCTGGCGCGCCCGGCCGCGCAGGCCAACTTCCTGCTGACGGCGTTTTCCTTCGGCTGCCTGGCGTGGTCGTTCTACGCCAACGACTTCTCGGTCGTCTACGTGGCGGAACACTCGAACTCGCAGCTGCCGCTGATGTACCGCCTCGGCGCCGTCTGGGGCGGCCATGAAGGCTCGCTGTTGCTCTGGGTGACGCTGCTGTCGGGCTGGACCTTCGCCGTCGCGCAGTTGTCGCGCACGCTCGACGAGACCATGGTGGCGCGCGTGATCGGCGTGCTGGGCCTGGTCGCCGCCGGCCTGCTGCTGTTCATCCTGCTCACTTCCAACCCGTTCGACCGCCTGCTGCCCGCGGCCGAGGACGGCCGCGACCTCAACCCCTTGCTGCAGGACCCGGGCCTGGTGTTCCACCCGCCGATGCTCTACATGGGCTACGTCGGCTTCTCGGTCGCCTTCGCCTTCGCCATCGCCGCGCTGCTCGCTGGGCAGCTCGACGCCGCCTGGGCGCGCTGGTCGCGCCCCTGGACGATCACGGCCTGGATCTTCCTTACGCTCGGCATCGCGCTCGGCTCCTGGTGGGCCTACTACACGCTGGGCTGGGGCGGCTGGTGGTTCTGGGACCCGGTCGAGAACGCCTCGTTCATGCCCTGGCTGGTCGGCACGGCGCTGATGCACTCGCTCGCCGTCACCGAGAAGCGCGGCAGCTTCAAGAACTGGACCGTGCTGCTGGCGATCGGCGCCTTCTCGCTCTCGCTGCTCGGCACCTTCCTCGTGCGCTCGGGCGTGCTCACCTCGGTGCACGCCTTCGCCACCGACCCCCGCCGCGGCATCTTCATCCTGATCCTGCTGGCGATCGTGATCGGCTCCTCGCTGCTGCTGTTCGCCTGGCGCGCCGCAGCGGTGAGCCTGGGCGGCAAGTTCGCGCTCATCTCGCGCGAGACGCTGCTGCTGGTCAACAACGTGCTGCTGGTGGTCGCCGCCGGCTCGGTGCTGCTCGGCACGCTCTACCCGCTGATCATCGACGCGCTGAATCTCGGCAAGCTGTCGGTAGGCCCGCCCTATTTCAACGCCGTGTTCGTGCCCATCATGGCGCCGCTGGTCTTCCTGCTGGCGGCCGGTCCGCTGGCGCGCTGGAAGCACGCCGAAGCGGGAGCCGTCGCCCGCCACCTGCGCATCGCCGCCGTCGCCGCGCTGGTCGCCGGCGTCGCGGCGCCCAAGCTGATGGGCGGCTGGACCTGGCTCACGGGTCTGGGCATGTTCCTCGCCGTCTGGGTGGGCGTGTCGGTGGTGCAGCAGGTCATAGAGCGGATGAAGAGCGGCAATCCGCCGCCGTCGTTCTGGGGCATGCAGTTCGGCCACCTCGGCGTGGCCGTGTTCGTCGTCGGCATCACCATGGTCGGCGGCTACCAGGACGAGCGCGACGTGCGCATGGAGCCGGGCGACACCGCGGTCGTCGGCGGCTACACCTTCCAGTTCAACGGCGTGAAGACGGTGAAGGGCCCCAACTACAAGGCCGCGCAGGGCGAGTTCCAGCTGCTCAAGGACGGCAGCCCGCTGCGCAAACTCTACCCCGAGAAGCGCGAGTACTTCTCTTCCGCCATGCCGATGACCAACGCCTCGATCGACGCGGGCTTCACGCGCGACGTCTATGTCTCGCTCGGCGAAGCGCTGGAAGGACAGGCCTGGGCGGTACGCGTCTACTACAAGCCCTACGTCGACTGGATCTGGGGCGGCTGCCTGCTGATGGCGCTCGGCGGCCTGCTTTCGGTGTCCGACCGCCGCTACCGCATCCGCATCAAGGCCGCTGCCGCCAAGGCCGCGGCCACCCTCCAAGGTGCCGCCTCATGAAAGCCAAGTTCCTCATCCCGCTGGCGCTGTTCGTCGTGCTGATCGGCTTCCTCGCCGTCGGCCTCAACCGCGATCCGCGCGAAGTGCCCTCGCCGCTCGTCGGCAAGCCGGCGCCCGCGTTCCGCGTGCCGCAGCTTGGCGCCTCCGACAAGACGTTCTCGCCCGCGGACATGAAGGGCCAGGTCTGGATGCTCAACGTCTGGGCCTCGTGGTGCGTCTCCTGCCGCGAGGAGCATCCGCTGCTGGTCGAGTTCTCGCGCGCCCAGGTGGCGCCGCTGATCGGGCTCGACTACAAGGACAAGCGCGAGGACGGCCTGGGCATGCTGCGCCGCGCCGGCAACCCCTACGACCTCTCGGCCTTCGACGGCGACGGCCGCGTCGGCATCGACTACGGCGTCTACGGCGTGCCGGAGACCTACGTGATCGACAAGGCCGGCGTCATCCGCTACAAGCAGATCGGGCCGATCACGCCGGACGCGCTCGAGAAGAAAATCCTCCCCCTCATCGCCGAACTGAAGAAATCATGAAGCGCATCGTCGCATCGCTGCTGTTCGCACTCGCCTGCGGCGCCGCCTGGCCGAAGGACGCCCCGCCGCTGGCCGAGGACCCCGTCGTCGAGAAGCGCATGATCGCCATCTCGGAGGAGATGCGCTGCCTGGTCTGCCAGAACGAATCGCTGGCCGGCTCCCACGCCGACCTCGCGCAGGACCTGCGCCGCGAACTGCGCGAGCTGATCCGGCAAGGCAAGAGCGACGAGGAGATCAAGGAATTCATGGTCAGCCGCTACGGCGACTTCGTGCTCTACCGGCCGCGCCTGCAGCCGACCACCTGGCTGCTGTGGGCCGGTCCCTTCGTGCTGCTGGCGGTCGGCGTCGTCGTCCTGATCGCCTACCTGCGGCGTCGCAGCCGCGCGGTGGAGGAACTGGCGCCGCTGTCGGCCGAGGATGCCAAGCGCGCCGAAGCGCTGCTCAAGGAAGAGGGCGGACAATGACTGGATTCCTGATCGGCGCCGTCGTCGCGCTCGGCGCCACGCTGCTCCTGCTGCTGCGCCCCTTCCTGTGGCAGTTCGCGCGCGGCGGCGCCACCGCCTCGCATCGGCAGCTCAACGCCGCCATCTACCGCGACCAGCTCGCCGAACTCGAGCGCGACCGCGCCGCCGGCACGCTGGGCGAGGAGGATTACCGCCAGGCGCACGACGAACTGCAGCGCCGCGTGCTCGAGGAAGGCCGCGGCGAGGACGCCTCCCCCGCGCTGAAGGCGCCGAAGAAGACGCTGATCGCGCTGGCGCTGCTGCTGCCGATCGCCAGCATCGGCCTCTACCTGACGCTCGGGCATCCCGAAGGCGCCAACCCCGTGGCGCAGAAGCGGCTCACGGCGCAGGACATCGACCGCATGGTGCAGACGCTCGCCGACCGCATGGCGAAGGACCCGGGCAACGCCGAAGGCTGGAGCATGCTGGCGCGCTCCTACAAGGCCATGGGCCGCCTCGACGAGGCCGAAAAGGCGTTCGAGCACATCATGTCGCTCGATCCCAAGGATGCGCAGACCTATGCCGACTACGCCGACGTGCTGGCGACCAAGTCCAACGGCAAGTTCGAGGGCAAGCCGCGGCAGCTGATCGACAAGGCCCTGGCGCTCGACCCCGACAACGGCGAAGCCCTTTGGCTGGCCGGCACCGCGGACTACGCGGCGGGCCGCTACAAGCAGGCGCTGGTGCCCTGGTCCCGGCTGCAGAAGCTGCTGCCGCCGGAATCGGACGATGCGCGCCAGATCGCCGCGGCCATGGCAGATGCGCGCGCCAAGGGCGGCATCGCGTCGCCCGTCGGCGCCGCCAATGCCGCGAAGGTGGTGCGCGGCCGCGTCGAACTCGCTCCCGCCGTGCGCGAGCGCGCAGCGCCGGACGACGTCGTCATGGTGGTCGCGCGCGAGGCCGGCGGCCCGCGCATGCCGCTCGCGGTGCTGCGCCTGCGCGTCGCCGACCTGCCGCGCGATTTCTCGCTCGACGACTCGCTGGCGATGACGCCCGAGCGCCCCATTTCGGGCGTCGCGGCCGTCGAGGTGGAGGCGCGGATTTCGAAGAGCGGCGAGGCCACGCCGCAGCCGGGCGACCTCTTCTCGGCGACGCGGAAGACGAAGGTCGGCGCGTCCGGCGTCAAGCTGCTGATCGACCACGTACGGCAGTAGCCAGGCAGCGGCGGCGGACCAGTCTTCCGTCGCCCTAGTCTTCCGTGGTCGCCTGCCCGATCTGGTTGGCCCAGGCAATCGCCTCGCCGTGGCAGGCGTTCAGCGCCTCGGCGCTCACCGGGCCCAGACGTTCGTGCGCCGCCTGGAGTTCTTCGGGAATGCCCGATTCCAGCGCCTCGGACATCGCGAGGATCGCCCCGAGCATGCCCTTGCCCGTGAGCAGGGCCTCCTGGAGCGGCGGGGCGAGGCGCAGCAGCGGCAGGATTTCCTCCAGCGGCCGTCCCAGCAGCGTCGGCGCGAGCGACAGCACGCCCGCCATGTAGGCCGCGTCGCGCATGCGGTGGTCACCCGGTCGCACGCGTTCGGCGATGAGTTCTGCGAGCCGGCCGCGCGTGGCGGCCAGGGTCAGCAGCGGATTGGCGTCGGGATTGGCGGGGTCGGCGAACAGCAGCAGCTGCAGCCAGCGGCCGAACTGCTGCCGGCCGAGGATCACGATGGCCTGGCGCAGCGAGCTGATGGTGGTGCGCGTGCGCATGCCCACCGAGTTCACCAGGCGCAGCATCGACATGGAGAGCGCGGCATCTTCCTTGAGCGTGCGCTCCAGCTCGTGCGTCTCGGCGTCGTGCGCCAGCATGGAGATCAGCTTGAGGGTCGCGAGCTGGCCCGGCTGCAGCTTGCGGCCGCTGACGATGATCGGCCGGCAGAAGTAATAGCCCTGGAACAGGTCGAAGCCCAGATCGCGGCAGCGCTCGTACTCTTCGCGCGTCTCGACCTTCTCGGCCAGCAGCGTTTCGGCGAGCGGGCGCAGCTGCCCGACCAGGGCGGGCAACTCGTCATCGGGCACCAGCGTGAGGTCGACCTTGATGATCGAGATCAGGGGCAGCAGCGGCCGGTAGTCGGCCGTGATCCGGCTGAAGTCGTCCAGCGCCAGCGTGTAGCCGAAGGACTTCAGTTCGCCGCAGCGGACGACGACTTCGGGGGTGACCAGGCTGCCTTCGAGCACCTCCACCACCACTTTTTCGGCCGGCATCAGGCGGATCGCCTCGTCGTGCAGGAAGTCGCGGTCGACGTTGATGAAAGCCCGGTAGGGACCGAGGATGGACGAGATGGAGAGGTGCGTGAAGGCGTTGCTGATGACGTGCGCCGTCGCCGCCCGGCCGTCGACGACGTTGGCTTCCTCGCAGTTGCCGTTGCGGAACAGCAGTTCATAGCCGACCTGACGCTCGGTCCGGTCGAGGATCGGCTGGCGCGCCAGGAAGACGCTGTCCCCCGCGCTGGCGGGATCGGCCGCGTCGGCAGCCGGGCCGATGTCCGGCGATTCAGCCACGGCGGGACGGCTCAGTTGGCGTCGTAGTAGTAGGCCTTGCGCGGCACGCGCGCTTCGGCCAGGCGCTTCACCGTCTCGGCGTCCTGGGCGCCCTTGTCCCACCAGAGCGCGCGGCCGGTCTTCTGGACGTCCAGTTCCTGCGGGTTCTTCTCGAGCCACTCGCGCATGAAGACGGTGTGGTCGGAGACGTAGTTGGCCATGGGGTTTCCTTTCTGTCGAGGGTCAGTCCTTGAGCCGCGCGATGCGCACGACTTCGGGGATGCGTCGCAGGCTGCGCAGGATGCGCGCCAGGTGCAGGCGGTCGGAGACCTGCAGCGTGAAGTAGAGCGAGGTGGTGCCGCCGCCGTCGTCGTCCATGCTGATATTCACGATGTTCGAGTCGTCGCCGGCGATGGCGGCGGAAATCTTGGCGAGCACGCCGGGGCGGTTGTTCGCGACGATGCGGATGTTGACGTCGAAGTTGCGGCTCACGTCGGGCGCCCAGTCGACGTCGACCCACGAGGTGCGGTCGCGCCGCGAGCGCGACAGCGTGCGGCAATCGTGGGTGTGCACGATCAGGCCCTGGCCCTTGCGGATGATGCCGATGATGGGATCGCCCGGGATCGGACGGCAGCACTTGGCGAGCTGAACGGCGACGCCCTCGGTGCCGTGAATGGTGATGGTGCCCGAGGCCTTCGGCTGGGCGTCCGTTTCCGCCTTCTTGTCGTCGAGCCCGCCGGCCAGGCGGCGCGCGACGATGGCCGGCAGGCGCTTGCCCAGGCCGATGTCGGCCAACACGTCCTGCTTCGACTTGACGCCGCAGACGCGCAGGAAGCGATCCCATACGGTGCCCGCAACGCCCCGCAGGTCGATGTTCATGGTGCGCAGCGCCTGCGCCAGCAGCTGCTCGCCGAGCGCGGTCGACTCGGCATGCTGCTGGTTCTTGAGGAAGTGGCGGATCTGTGCGCGTGCGCGTGCGGTGCGCACATAGCCGAGCCAGCCGGGATTGGGAGCGGCCAGCGGCGCCGTGATGATCTCGACGCGGTCGCCGTTCCTGAGCTCGGTGCGCAGCGGCATCGATTCGAAGTTGATGCGGCAGGCGACGCAGCGGTTGCCGATGTCGGTATGCACGGCGTAGGCAAAGTCCACCGGAGTCGCGCCGCGGGGCAGCGCGAGGATCTTGCCGCGCGGCGTGAAGACATAGACCTCGCCGGGAAACAGGTCCACCTTCACGTGTTCGAGGAACTCGGTCGAATCGCCCGAGGCCGACTGCAGCTCCAGCAGCGATTGCAGCCACTTGTGCGTGGTCTTCTGCACGTCGGTGAGCGGATGGTCGTCCTTGTAGAGCCAGTGCGAGGCGACGCCCGACTCCGCGACGTGGTTCATCTCGGCGGTGCGGATCTGGATTTCCACCGGCGTGCCATAGGGCCCGATCAGCGTCGTGTGCAGCGACTGGTAGCCGTTGGCCTTGGGGATGGCCACGTAGTCCTTGAACTTGCCCGGCACCGGCTTGTAGAGGCTGTGCAGCGCGCCGAGCGCGAGATAGCAGCTCGGCACGTCCTTGACGATGACGCGGAAGCCGTAGATGTCGAGCACCTGCGAGAACGACAGGTTCTTCTCGCGCATCTTGCGGTAGATGCTGTAGAGCGTCTTCTCGCGGCCGAGCACCTCGGCATGCAGGCCGGCCTCCGGCAAGCGCTTCTTGATGGCGTCGAGGATCTTGCCGACCACTTCGCGGCGGTTGCCGCGGGCGGCCTTGAGCGCCTTGGAAAGCACCCGGTAGCGCACCGGATAGAGATGGCGGAAGGCCAGCTCCTGGAGTTCGCGGTAAAGCGTGTTGAAGCCGATGCGGTTGGCGATCGGCGCGTAGATCTCGATGGTCTCGCGCGCCACGCGACGGCGCTTGTCGGCGCGCAGCGCGTCGAGCGTGCGCATGTTGTGCAGGCGATCGGCCAGCTTGATGAGGATGACGCGCATGTCGCGCGCCATCGCCAGCAGCATCTTGCGGAAGTTCTCCGCCTGCGCTTCCTCGTAGGACTGGTTCTCGATCTTGTCGAGCTTGGAGACGCCGTCGACCAGCTCGGCGGCGACCTTGCCGAAGGCCTCGGCGATCTGCGCCTTGGCGATCGCCGTGTCCTCCATGACGTCGTGCAGCAGCGCCGCGATCAGCGCCTGCGTGTCGAGCTGCCATTCGGCCAGCGTCTCGGCGACGGCCAGCGGATGCGAGATGTAGGGGTCGCCGCTGAAGCGGAACTGCCCGCGGTGGGCGTCGAAGGCGAAGCGGTAGGCTGCTTCCACCCGCTCGACGTCCTCGGGCTTCAGGTAGCCGGCGATGCGGTTCCGGAACCGCTCGAAATCCTCCGCCAGGTCGACCGGCGGATGCATGTCGAGCGGGATGATGCGGGTTTCGTCGGCCTCAGGCGGCGTTGCGGGCACGGACGGATGCGACGCGGACATCGGGAATCGTCCGCATCATGCGGGTCAGGCTTGCCCGCGGTTGAGGATCTCGAGGCCGACGAGGCCCTGGGCGATTTCGCGCAACGCGACCACGGTCGGCTTGTCGCGGCCGGCCTCGACCTGGGGCGTGCTGCCCATGGTGATCTGGCGGGCACGATAGGTGGCGGCCAGGGTCAGCTGGAAGCGGTTCGGGATTCTTTTCAGGCAATCGTCAACGGTCACGCGGGCCATGGGGCATCCTCTAGCGGGTATTCAGGAAACGGAAAACTTCCGGGTGGCGGGCCGCCTGTTTCGCGAAGCGCTGGCGGGAAGCCCGCACGGCGGCGCACAAATCCTCGAGCGCCTCCTGCAAGTTATTGTTGATTATAACAAAGTCGAACTCCCCGACGTGCTCCAATTCGCCCAGCGCAGCGGCGACGCGCCGCTGTATGACATCGTCGCTGTCCTGCCCCCGGCCGCGCAGCCGGCGCTCCAGTTCCTCGATCGACGGCGGCATGACGAAGACGCCGACCGCTTCGGGGAAGAGCTTGCGGACCTGCTGGGCGCCCTGCCAGTCGATCTCGAGCAGCATGTCATGGCCGACGTGCATCTGTTCCTCCAGCCAGATGCGCGAGGTGCCGTAGAAATTGCCGTGCACCTCGGCCGACTCGAGGAATTCGCCGCGCTCGCGCATGGCGATGAAGGTTGGCACGTCGATGAAGTGGTATTCGCGGCCGTTCTGCTCACCGGGGCGCGGCGCGCGGGTCGTGTAGGAAATCGAATGGCGCACCTGATGGTCGCGCTCGAGCAGCAGCTTGACGAGCGTGGTCTTGCCGGCGCCGGAGGGCGCGGAAACGACGAAAAGGCTGCCCGGATTCTGGCTTGCCGGCATGCTCACTCCAGGTTCTGCACCTGCTCGCGCACCTGCTCGATCAGGAGTTTCAGCTCGAGCGCGATGGCGGTGATCTCGGTGGTGACGGATTTCGAGGCCAGCGTGTTGGCCTCGCGGTTGAGTTCCTGCATCAGGAAGTCGAGGCGCTTGCCGACGGCACCTCCCTTGCGCACGATGCGCTCGAGCTCGTCGAGATGCGTCGCCAGGCGCGAAAGCTCTTCGGCGACGTCCACGCGCGCGGCGAACACGCCGATCTCCTGGCGCACGCGTTCCTCGTCGAGGTTGGCGACGGCCTCGCGCAGCTTGGCCGACAGGCGCGCCTCGTAGTCGGCGATCGCCGCCGGCAGCAGCGGGCCGACCTGGGCGGTCAGTTCGCGCATGCGCCCGGTGCGCTCCAGGATCATGACGGCGAGCTTCTCGCCTTCGCGGGCGCGGGTGGCGAGGAATTCCTTCAGCACTTCGTCGGCGAGCGCCATGGCGGCGGCCAGCAGCGCGTCCGGGTCGAGGCTCTCGTCGGCGATGACGCCCGGCCAGCGCAGGACTTCCGCCACCGACAGCGGCGCCGCGCCCGGCAGGGCGGCCCGTACGGCGCTCTCCAGGCGCGCCAGCTGGGCCACCAGCTCGGCGTTCGGCGCGAGCTCGCGCGGACCGGCGTTCTGCTGCGAGAGGTTGAGCCGCAGCTCGACCTTGCCGCGCGAAGCGGCGGCGGCGATCTTCTCGCGCAGCGGCATCTCGAGGAAGCGCAGTTCGTCGCCGCAGCGGAAGCCGACGTCGAGGAAGCGCGAATTGACGCTCTTGATCTCCAGGTGCAGCGCGGCCGCGGCCAACTCCCGGGTGCCGGCGGCGTAGCCGGTCATGCTGTATATCGTCATCGTCGGAAGGGGTTCGCCTTACAATCGTGCGAGTATAGACTGTGAGGCCGCTCCAAGGCACGTTCGCGCCGCCGTCATGCCCACGCAGCAGTCCAACCAGCCCCTCCCGCCGGGATTCCAGCTCGACCGCTACCGCATCGACCGGCAGCTGTCGGTGGGCGGCTTCTCGATCGTCTACCTCGCGTACGACGAGGAGGAGACGCCGGTCGCCATCAAGGAATACCTGCCCAACTCGCTGGCACTGCGCACCGAAGGCGCGGTGCCGGTCATCACCGAGGAACACCGCGGCGCCTTCCGCCACGGCATGAAGTGCTTCTTCGAGGAGGGCCGCTCGCTGGCGCACCTCAGCCATCCGAACATCGTGCGCGTGCTGAACTTCTTCCGCGCCAACGAGACCGTCTACATGGTCATGGTGTACGAACGCGGACGCACGCTGCAGGAACATATCCGCAAGGCGAAAGGCGTCATCAAGGAAGGATTCGTGCGCAGCGTGTTCTCGCGGCTGCTCAACGGCCTGCGCGAAGTCCATGCCCAGAAGCTGCTGCATCTGGACATCAAGCCGGCCAATGTCTACCTGCGCACCGACGGCTCGCCGGTGCTGCTGGATTTCGGCGCGGCGCGCCAGGCGCTATCCACCGACGGGCCCAACCTCAAGCCGATGTACACGCCGGGCTATGCGGCGCCGGAGCAATACGAGGCGCCCGACCAGCTCGGCCCCTGGACCGACATCTATGCCGTCGGCGCCAGCATCTACACGACGCTCGGCGGCACCCCGCCGCCGGCCGCCAGCGCGCGGCTGCTCAAGGACGAGCTGGTGCCGGCCGAGAAGCGCTGGGCCGGCAGGTATTCGAAGCACCTGCTGGAGACCGTCGACTGGTGCATGCAGCTCGACTACCTCGAGCGGCCGCTGTCGGTGTTTGCTTTGCAGAAGGCGCTCGCCGAAGGCGGCGAGCCGCGCCGCGACGCCTCGTGGGCCGATACCCTGAGCCGGCGGCTCAAGGGTTTGATGGGAATCTGAAGCTCAGGGCATCATGAAATTCAGCATCTTCCACGAAAGCCGCATCGGCCAGCGCAAGCTCAACCAGGACCGCCTGTCCTACAGCTATTCGCGCGAAGCCCTGTTCATGGTCGTCGCCGACGGCATGGGCGGGCACCTGCGCGGCGAAGTGGCGGCCCAGGTGGCCGTCCAGTACCTGACCGAGGCCTTCGAGCGCGAGTCGGTGCCGCGCCTGCCCGACCCCTTCCTGTTCCTCTCCTGGGGCATGACCAACGCGCACCAGGCGATCATCGACCATGCCGCCGAGCAAGGGCTGCCGGAGGCCCCGCGCACCACCTGCGTCGCCTGCGTGGTGCAGGACAGCGTCGCCTACTGGGCGCACGCCGGCGATTCGCGCCTCTACGTGATCCGCGACGGACGCATCCTGTCGTGCACGCGCGATCATTCGCGCGTGCAGGCGCTGGTCGACCAGGGCCAGCTTTCGCCCGAGGAGGCGCGCCGGCATCCCGCGCGCAACCGCGTCTACAGCTGCCTGGGCGGCGACCACGCGCCGCAGATCGACTTCTCGCGCAAGACGACACTCTGCGCCGGCGACGTCATCGCGCTGTGCAGCGACGGCGTCTGGGGCCCCGTCGACGAGCCGACGCTGATTACCACGCTGGGCCGCGCCAACGTGCGCGAAGGCGTGCCGCGGCTGCTCGACGAAGCCGAGTCCCGCGCCGGCGAAACCTGCGACAATCTCTCCCTCATCGCCCTCAACTGGGAAGAGAACTACGGGGACGATGCGAGCTCGATGATCGAGACGGCCACCATGCCGCTCGACATGCACACCACGCTGATGGAAGACTTCGAGTCGCCGCGCGCCGGCGACCGGGAGCTCACCGAAGACGACATCGACCGCGCCATCGAGGAAATCCGCGGCGCGATCCAGAAATATTCTCGAGACGAAAGGAAGCAATGAGACCGAGCGGCAGACAACCGGGCCAGCTGCGCGAAATGGCGCTGACCCGAAACTTCACGATGCACGCCGAAGGCAGCGTGCTGGTCCAGTTCGGCAACACGCGCGTGCTGTGCACGGCGAGCGTCGAGGAAAGCGTGCCGTCCTTCCTGCGGGGCAAGGGCCAGGGCTGGGTGACGGCCGAGTACGGCATGCTGCCGCGCTCGACGCACACGCGCACGGCGCGCGAAGCCGCCAAGGGCAAGCAAACCGGCCGCACGCAGGAGATCCAGCGCCTGATCGGCCGCAGCCTGCGCGCCGTCACCGACCTCACTGCCCTCGGCGAGCGTCAGATCACCCTCGACTGCGACGTGCTGCAGGCCGACGGCGGCACGCGCTGCGCGTCGATCACGGGCGCCTGCGTCGCGCTCCACGACGCCTGCCGCAAGCTCGTCGACAAGGGGCTGCTGAAGGCCAATCCGCTGCGCGACTATGTCGCCGCGGTTTCGGTCGGCATCTATGAAGGCAACCCGGTGCTCGATCTCGACTACGTCGAGGACTCCGGCTGCGACACCGACATGAACCTGGTCATGACCGGCAGCGGCGGCATCGTCGAAGTCCAGGGCACGGCCGAAGGCGCGCCCTTCTCGCGCCAGGAACTCGATGCGCTGCTCGAATTGGGCCGCGACGGCATCCGCAAGATCATCGCCGCGCAGCGGGAGGCGCTGGCCTCATGACCCCCATCCCCCCCGCCCCCTTCCCGAGGAAGGGGGCGACTTTGGCTCGCTGTGCTCGCAGGCTTTTGGCTGTCCCTCCTTGGGACGGCCCTACGGAGAGACCATGAAGAAGCTCGTCCTCGCTTCCAACAACCCCGGCAAGCTGCGCGAGTTCTCGCAGATGCTGGCGACCATCGATTTCGAGGTTATCTCGCAGGCCCAGCTCGGCGTTTCCGAAGCCGAGGAGCCGCATTTCACCTTCGTCGAGAACGCGCTCGCCAAGGCGCGCCACGCGGCCCGCCTCACCGGCCTGCCGGCGATGGCCGACGATTCTGGCATCTGCCTGTCCGCGCTCGGCGGCGAACCGGGCGTGCATTCGGCGCGCTACGCCGGCGAGCCCAAGTCCGACCAGCGCAACAACCAGAAGATGCTCGCCGACCTCGCGGGCAAGTCGGACCGCCGTGCCCATTACGTCTGCGTGCTGGTGTTCGTGCGGCATGCCGACGACCCGCAGCCGATCATCACCGAGGGCGAATGGCACGGCGAGATCGTCGACACGCCCGCAGGTGAGAACGGCTTTGGCTACGATCCCTATTTCTGGGTGCCGGAGAAGGGCTGCACGGCGGCGCAGTTGTCGTCTGACGACAAGAATGCGATGTCCCACCGCGGCAAGGCGCTGCGGCTGCTGATGGAGCGGTTGCGGGAGCAGCGGTGAAGCTAGGTTTGCGTCCGGTGGGCTTTGGCCCGCTGAGGGCAGTGGGTTGGTCGGTAGTCGGAACACCGGGGGCTTCGCCCCGCCGAGGGCGACGGGTGGTCGTCGTCGCTTCGCCGCTTGCGCGGCCCACGGCTCGCTTTGCACAGCGAGCCGGCTCCGGCAGCGCGGAGCAGTGCTCCGCGAAACCCTGCCTCCGCCCCCCGGCGGACAAGATCGATAAGGCGTCCGCCTCCTCCTTTACCTACGCGTCGACGACCACCCATCACCCTCGGCTCGACGCTGCAAGAGGTTTGGCGCTTCCACTCTCGTACGGTGAGA
>JBLNBJ010000219.1:0-4010 GCA_050259835.1 Ignavibacteria bacterium
CTGGTCGCGGAAGGCCTGCGGCGAAACGGTCACCAGCCCCGGCGACGGAGAAACATGGTGGTACATCAGGACCGGCACGGCGGCGGCGCTCATGGGCCTCGCCTCACGCGGCGTCGAGCAGGCGGCGATAGACCGCGACCATGCCTTCCACCATGGCCTCGCGGGAGAAGCGCTCGCTCGCCCGCTTGCGGGCGTTCTCGCCCAGGCGGCGGCGCAGCGCCGGATCGTCGAGCAGCCGGATCAGTGCGGCGGCGATGGCGGAACTGTCGCAGACCGGCACCAGCAGCCCGTTCTCGCCATCCACGATCACCTCGGGCACACCGTCGACGCGGCTCGCCACCGAGGGCAGGCCCATGACGCCGGCTTCCACGAAAGCCGTGCCGAGCGCCTCCTGGTGGGTCGGCAGCACGAAGACGTCGAGCGACTGCAGCACGTTGGCGACGTCGCGGCGCAGGCCGAGGAGGTGCACCTGGTCGCCCAGGCCCTTCTCGGCGATCAGCCGTTCGAGGTTCTCCTTCTGCGGACCGTCGCCGGCGAACACCGCATGGGCCTGCGGAAAGCGGTCGAACACCGCCGGCAGCGCCTCGAGCAGTTCCGCGTGGCCCTTCTTGCGCCGCAGGATCGCCACGGTGCCGATCAGCGGCGCGTCGTCGGGCAGGCCCAGCTCGCGGCGCAGGGTGCCACCCGCCGGATCCGCGTTCCAGCGCCCGAGGTCGATGCCGGTCGGCACGCTGGTGATGCGCTCTCCCGGCACGCCGGCGCCGATCAGCAGTTCGCGCACGAAAGCGCTGACGGTGACGACCTGGTCGGGCAGCACCGCATAGCCGAAGCGCGAGGTGATCGGCAGGGCCAGGTGGCGCGTGCGCACCACGCGGGGACGTTTGCTTCCGAGGCTGCGCGCCGCCATGCCGGCCAACTGCGTATCGCGCCCGCTGTGGGTGTTCACGACCTGAACGCCCTGCGCGCGCATCAGCCGGCGCAGCCGCAGCACGGCCGGCAGGTCGAGCGCGTTGCGCATGCGCACCTCGAAGGCCTCGAAACCGGCCTCGCGCGCACGCTGCGCCAGGCGGGCGCCCGGCTGGCAGACCACCAGCGCACGATGGCCGAGCGCACGCAGGCCGAGCATTTCGTTGAGGATGCGGTTCTCCTGTCCGCCCCAGCCGAGCGACGATTCGCTGTGGAGCACCGTCAGCGTCATGCGGCCACCGAATCGGCCTCGGCGCGCTGCAGCCGGTAGAGCGTGGCATAGGCGCCTTCGCGCGCCAGCAGTTCGGCATGCGTGCCGGACTCGACGATGCGGCCTTGCTTCAGCACGACGATGCGATCGGCGCGCTCCACAGTCGACAGCCGGTGCGCGATCACCAGCGTGGTGCGGTTCTTCATCAGCACGTCGAGCGCGGCCTGCACCTGGCGCTCGGATTCGGAATCGAGCGCCGAGGTGGCCTCGTCGAGGATCAGGATCGGCGCGTCCTTGAGCAGCGCGCGCGCGATGGCCAGCCGCTGCCGTTGGCCGCCGGAGAGCTTGACGCCGTTCTCGCCGACCAGCGTGTCGTAACCCTCGGGCATCGCCATGATGAAGTCGTGCGCAAAGGCGGCCCGCGCCGCGCTTTCGATCGCCTCCCGCGAGGCGCCGCCCATGGTGCCGTAGGCGATGTTGGCGGCCACGCTGTCGTTGAACAGCACGACGTCCTGGCTCACCAGCGCGACGTTCTCGCGCAGGCTGGAGAGCTTCATCGCCTCGAGCGGCTGGCCGTCGATGCGGATGGCACCTCCTTCGAGGTGATAGAAGCGCGGGATCAGGTGCGCCAGCGTGGTCTTGCCGCTGCCCGAGGCGCCGACCACGGCCACGGTCTGGCCGGGCGGGATGTGCAGCGTCAGTTCGGACAGCGCCGGCCGCTGCGCGCCGGGATAACAGAAGGTGACGTTGTCGAAGTCGATTTCGCCGCGCACTCGCTGCGTCTGCAGCGTGCCGCGGTCGTCCTCCGGCGTCTGGTCGACCAGCTCGAAGATGCTCTCGGCGGCCGCCAGGCCGCGCTGCAGCGGCGCGCTGACGTCGGTCAGGTGCTTGATCGGCGTGAGCAGCATCAGCATCGCGGTGACGAAGGAGACGAAGCCGCCGACCGTCGTCTGCGCCACCGACGACTGCAGCAGCGCCACGTAGATCACGATGGCGAGCGCGACGGCGGTGAACAGCTGCACGATCGGCACGGTGGCCGAGGCGGCGATGCCCTGGCGCATGTTGTGACCGCGCAGGCGCTGGTTGGCATCGCGGAAGCGTCCCGACTCGTAGGGCTGGCCGCCGAAGATCTTGACCACGCGGTGACCGCCGATGGCTTCCTCGAGGATGTGCGTGATGTCGCCCATGGCGCGCTGGGAATCGCGGCTGGCCTGGCGCAGGCGGCCCGAAAAGGCGCGCACGACGATGGCGATGACCGGTCCGATGGTGAGCGCCACCAGCGTGAGCTTCCAGTTCAGGTAGAACAGCCAGGCCAGGAGGCCGACGATGGAGAGCGAATCGCGCACGGCGACGGTCAGCACGTTGGTGGCCGCGCTGGTGACGTTGGCGACGTCGTAGGTGACCTTGGAGATCAGCGCGCCCGTGCTCTGGTCGTCATAGAAGCGCGTCGGCAACGTCAGCAGGCGGTCGAACATGCCGACGCGCAGGTCCATGATGACCCGGTTGGTGACCCAGGACATCATGTAGGACGTGACGTAGGAGAGCAGGCCGCGCAGCAGGAAGATGCCGACGATGGCGAGCGGCGCGATCCAGAGGTCGTCGCGCGGCTTGCCGGTGAAGCCCTTGTCCAGCAGCGGCTTCATCAGCGCCGGGAACAGCGGTTCAGTGGCCGCCAGCAGCACCATGCCGAGGATGCCGAGCGCGAACGCCTTCCAGTAGGGCCGCACGTAGCCGAGCAGGCGGAAATAGAGTTGGCGGCTGGTGGGATGGGTCATCGGCGCGCGACGCGGGACGGACGAGTGTCCATTGGAAGACCGCGGATTATAGCTGCGGCCCCGCCGGGGCCGCGAGGGCGCGGTAGAGCGCGGCGAGGCGGTCGGCCATGCCGGCCGTCGCCAGGCCCGCGACGGCAGCGCGCGCGGCGTCCGCCATTCCTCCGGCATTCGGCGCCAACTCGTCGAGCTGCCGCGCCAGCGCCGCCGCGTCGAAGGCGTCGCAAACGGCGCCGTTGGCGCCATCGCGAATCAGCTCCGCCGCGCCGCTGGTGGCGGAGGCGACCACCGGCAGCCCGCAGGCGAACGCTTCCAGCGCGGCGTTGGGCATCGGATCGTAGAGGCTGGGCAGGCAGAAGAGGTCGGCGGCGCCGTAGTAAGGCCGCACGTCCTCCTGCCCGCCGAGGAAGCGCACGCGCTCGGCCACGCCGAGCTTGCGCGCCAGCGCCTCGGCGCCGCGCTGGTGGCGGTCCTTGCCGACGACGACCAGTTGCGTGTCGCCGCGCTTCATCGCCGCCAGCGCGCGCAGCAGCATGGGCACGCCCTTGCGCTCGAAGCCCGACCCGACGAACAGCACGACCGGCGCATCGGCCGGCAGCGCGAGCTCGGCGCGCACGCGGGCGCGATGTTCGTCGCGCAGGCCCGGATGGAAGCGCTCGAGGTCGACGCCGTTGTGGATGACGTGCAGCTTATCGTCGGCGACGCGGAAGCGGCGCACGATGTCTTCCTTCACCATCTGGGAATTGCAGATCACCGCGCGCAGGTTCGGATGCCGGAACATCTGTTCCTCGGCCTGCTTGACGTAGTTGTGCCAGGGCGACTGACGCGTCAGCAGTTTCGCCAGGCCGCCGCGCGCGCGGTCGCGCAGTTCGAGCCAGGTCGCATGCACGCCGTCGCCGGCACGGAAGACGTGGCAGCCGGGAATGCGCTCGTGGCTCTGCACCAGGTCGAAGGTCCCCGCCGCGATGATCTGCTGCACCTGGAAGGCAAAGCCGACGTCGCGCCAGGTGCGGCCGAGATAGAACGGATCGACCTTGAGCACGCCGGCGCCGTCGCCAGCC
>JBLNBJ010000220.1:0-5236 GCA_050259835.1 Ignavibacteria bacterium
GGGCACCCCATCAGCCCGGCGAGCAACCGCACGAGAGTCGAAGCGTCACGACACCGAGGCGTGAGCCGAGGGTGGCGGGTGGTCGTCGCCGCGGAGGTAAAGGAGGAGGCCGACGATTCTAAGTTCTTGTCGGCCGGGGGACACGAAGCGGCGACGACCACCCGTCGCCCTCGGCGGGCCGAAGGCACCGGTGTTGCAACTAAGTCGGGGCCGGTGTCTACCGGCGCGTCAGTCCCGCAGCAGTTCGTTGATGGAAGTCTTGGCGCGTGTGCGAGCATCGACGCGCTTGACGATCACGGCGCAGTAGAGGCTGTGGCTGCCATCGGCCGCCGGCAGGTTGCCGTTGACGACCACGGACCCCGAGGGAACGCGGCCGTAGAAGATCTCGCCGGTGGCGCGATCGTAGATCTTGGTGCTCTGGCTGATGTGCACGCCCATGGAGATCACCGAGTTCTCCTCGACGATGACGCCCTCGACGATCTCGGAGCGCGCGCCGACGAAGACGTTATCCTCGATGATGGTCGGCACGTCCTGGATCGGCTCCAGCACGCCACCGATGCCGACACCGCCGGAGAGGTGCACGTTCTTGCCGATCTGCGTGCAGGAGCCGACGGTGGCCCAGGTATCGACCATCGTGCCTTCGTCGACGTAGGCGCCGATGTTGACGTAGCTCGGCATCAGCACCGCGTTCTTCGCGATGTAGCAGCCGCGCCGCGCCACCGCGGGCGGCACCACGCGGATGCCGCTCTTCTGGAAGCGGTGGCTGTCGTAGCTGGCGAACTTCGTCGGCACGCGATCGAAGTACTTCATCGGGCCGCCGTCCATCAGGCGGTTGTCCTCGAGGCGGAAGGAGAGCAGCACCGCCTTCTTGATCCACTGGTGCGTCGTCCACTTGCCGTCGATCTTCTCGGCGACGCGCAGTTTCCCGCTGTCCAGATCGTTGAGGATCAGTTCGACGGCCTCTTCGATCTTCGCCGGCGCCTTGCCAGGCCGGAACTCTGCCCGGTTCTCCCAGGCTTCGTCGATGATGCTTTGCAGTGCATGCATGGTCGCTGCTCCAGGAAATGGTTCAGGGGATGAGAGGAGAAGCGCCGGCCGCCGCATTCGCGGCGCTCGTTTCGCGGCAACGACCGGTACCTGTGAAGCTGGACGTCGAAAGGCCGCGTCAGGCCGCCGCCGTTTCCTGCGCCAGCGTGCCCATGGAGACGAGGCCGACGATGTCCTTGTGGTCGTCGAGCACGGGCAGGTGCGACACCTGGCGCTCCGCCATGATGGCCATGGCGTCGCGCACGGTGGTCTGCTGCGAAGCGCACACGACCGGCATCATGATGTCCTGCACGCGCAGGTTGCGCGACGCGGGGCGCGCGCAGTCCTGCTCGGTGACCACGCCGATGACGCTGCCGTTCTGGATGATCAGCACCGCGCCGACGCGGTGCTCGGCCATGAGCTGAAGCGCGTGCGCGGTGGTTTCACGCGGGCCGACCGTGACGACGCTGCTGCGCGCGCCGATGACTTGCGAAAGGGTCTTCACATTCTCCTCCGTCATATGGACCGTCTTGTTCTCTGGCGGCAAAGCTAGAGCAGTCCACGCGATTTGGAAAATAGAATGTGCGGATATGAGGATTAGTGTGCGCCGTGCTGCGGCGCGCAAACGCTAGCCCGGCCAGCGTTCACCGACGCGCGCGCTCACGAACCATGCCATCAGCTTGCGGCTCGCCTCAGTGTCCGCGGCGGGCGACCATGCGGCGAAGTCATTCTCGGAAAAGGGCGCGTAGGGTCCGTGCTTGACCTCGAAGATGACCGCGCCCGGATCGAGCGAAAGCACCGCATGCCATCCGCCGAGCGGCGTTTCGACGACGCTTGCCTCCTCGCCCAGGATGCTGCGCGCGATCACGGTTCCCTCGTCGTCGAAATGCAGCACGACAAAGCGACCGCGCAATGCAATCAGCAATTCCCAGCTGTGACGGTGGAAATGCGGACGGATGTAGGTGTCGGGCTCCATCGCAATCGCGAGCCGCTGGATGGGGTCGGCAAGGTCCTCGTGGAGATTGAGGTTCATCCGTTTGCGCGGCGAAGCCAGCGCCTGGCGCGTCAAGTCGTCGAGTCGCGCACGATCGATCTGCTTCATGTCGAGAATTCCCTTTCGAGGGTCGCGGGCAGTGCATCGGCCAGCACGGGGCCGACGGAGAAGCTCAGCCGGCGGCGTGCGCCGTCGACGAGAAGGTCCGCGCCGTAGGCGTCCACGCCGAGCAGCGTGGTGCCGGCCGGGGCCCGGCGCTGCGCATCGTCCACGATGACGGCCTCGAGGTCGAGCGCGAGCGACGGCGCATCGAGCAGCCGCTTGCCCTCGAGCCAGGCCGCCTTGGCGAAGCCGCCGACCACCAGCGCGCGCTGCGGTTCGAAGCGCTGGAAACCGAAGTCGCCCAACTGGAGGAAGCGTTCCGCTTCCGGATGGAAGCGCAGGTAGCGGCGCCTCAGCGCACTGTCATCCTCGACGGGACGGACTTCGCCCACCAGCGAGATGCGCGCGATCTCGCCGCCTTCGCCGACGTGGGCGATCAGGAAGCTGGCGCGCGGATCGGCGGCAAGGTTGCGCGTGTGTTCTGCGAGCTTCGACAGCAGCATCACCGGACGGTGATGCTCGTCGGTTGCGAATGCCACCGCAGTAGCGAGCGGATAACCGGGCGCGGCGACCGCGTGGGTCGCCAGCGCCGCATCGCCCTGCGAATGCAGCAGGGCAATCAGCGTTGCCAGGCGTGAAGCCATCGGGGAACGGCGCGCTGCGTCGCGGGCTTATCGAGCGCCGGCCAGGTGGCGCACGTACTTCGACACGCCCTGCTCCACCGTGGCGAACTCGCCGCGGTAGCCGGCATTGCGCAGCGCCGAGATGTCCGCCTCGGTGTAGCTCTGGTACTTGCCCTTGAGCGCCGCCGGGAACTCGACGTATTCGACGATGCCTTGCGCCACCATCTCGGCGAGCGAGAGCGCCGGCTTGCCTTCGAGGGCGCGGCACGCGTTCACGGTCGACGTCGCGATGTCGTTGAACGGCTGGGCGCGGCCGGTGCCGAGGTTGAAAATGCCGGAAGCATCCGGGTTGTCGAGAAAATGCAGGTTGACCTTGACCACGTCCTCGACGAACACGAAGTCGCGGCTCTGCTCGCCGTTGCCGTAGCCGTCGCAGCCCTCGAACAGCTTGACCTTGCCCGACTCGCGGTACTGGTTGAAGTGATGGAAGGCGACCGAGGCCATGCGTCCCTTGTGCTGCTCGCGCGGGCCATAGACGTTGAAGTAGCGGAAGCCGACGACCTGGGAATTGGCGTCCGGCAGGCGGCGCCGCACGACCTGGTCGAAGAGGAACTTCGAGTAGCCGTAGACGTTGAGCGGCCCTTCGAAGGAGCGGTCCTCCTTGAAGACGCGCCCGCCGCCGTACACCGAGGCGCTCGATGCGTAGAGCAGCGGAATCTCCTGGTCGAGGCAGAAGTCGAGCAGCGACAGCGAATAGCGGTAGTTGTTGGCCATCATGTAATGGCCGTCCGTCTCCATGGTGTCGGAGCAGGCGCCCTCGTGGAAGATGGCCTCGACGGCGTTGTCGAAATAGCCGCCCTCGATCATGTCGAGGAAATCGCGCTTGTCGATGTAATCGGCGATCTCGCAATCGACGAGGTTCTTGAACTTGTCGGCGCGCTTGAGGTTGTCGACGGCGATGATGTCGTCGACGCCGCGCTCGTTGAGCGCCTTGACGATGTTGGCGCCGATGAAGCCGCAGGCGCCCGTGACGATGGTGTACATGGTGAAGTCTTCCTAGAGGGCGGCAGCCAGTTCTTCCCGGCTGCAGGTGGCGGTTCCCAGCTTGCCGACGACCACGCCGGCGGCAAGGTTGGCGAGGCGCATGGCGGCGGCCAGATCGAGCCCCGCCGCCATCATAACTGCAAGCGTCGCGATGACGGTGTCGCCGGCGCCGCTGACGTCGAACACTTCGCGCGCCAGGGCCGGTTCATGCTCGACGCCTTCCGCGCGGAACAGCGTCATGCCTTCCTCCGAGCGCGTCACCAGCAGCGCGTCGATGCCGAGCTCCGTGCGCAGCTGCTGCGCGCGCCGGGCCAGGTCGTCCTCGCTGCTCCAGCGCCCCACCACCTCGCGCAACTCGGCGCGGTTCGGCGTGATGAGCGTGGCGCCGGCGTAACGCGCGTAGTCGTCGCCTTTCGGGTCAACCAGCACCGGCTTGCCGGCTTCACGCGCCAGCCGGATCATCTCGGCGATGTGCGCGAGCCCGCCCTTGCCGTAGTCGGACAAGATCACGACGTCGCAGCGGGCAAGGCGTTCCGCGTATTCGGCGAGCTTCGCCTTCAGCACCTCATGGTCGGGGGCATTCTCAAAATCGATGCGCAGCAACTGCTGCTGGCGGCCCACGACGCGCAGCTTGACGGTGGTGGAGAGCTTCGCATCCTCGTGCAGGCTGGCGTCGATGCTCGCTTCGCGCAGCAGGCGCGCCAGCGCCTGGCCGGCTTCATCAGCGCCGACGACGGACAGCAGCGCCGTCTGCGCGCCCAGCGCGACGGCATTGCGCGCGACGTTGGCGGCGCCGCCGGGGCGCTCCTCGCTGCGGTCGACCTTGACGACGGGCACCGGCGCCTCGGGCGAGATGCGCGTGACGTCGCCGAACCAATAGCGGTCGAGCATGACGTCGCCGACGATGAGCACGCGGGCTCTGGCGGTATCGGGAAGGATCATCTTGGACATGGCGGTCGCTGCGAAGCTCAAAGCCGGCCGATGGCGTAATACTCGAGGCCGGCGGCGCGCGGATGGGCCGGATCGTAGAGGTTGCGGCCGTCGAACACGACCGGATGCTTGAGGGTCGCCTTCATGGCCTCGAAGTCGGGGCTGCGGAATTCCTTCCATTCGGTAACAATGGCCAGCGCATCGGCGCCGGCCAGCGCCTCGAGCGGCGAGGCGGCATACGCGATGCGGGTCTCGCCGGCGTAGATGCGCTGCGTCTCGTGCATGGCGACCGGATCGTAGGCGCGCACGCGGGCGCCGCGACGCAGCAGTTCGTCGATCAGCACCCGCGACGGCGCCTCGCGCATGTCGTCGGTGTTGGGCTTGAACGCGAGACCCCAGAGGGCGAAGGTCTTGCCGGCCAGATCATCGCCGAAGCGCTTGACGATCTTCGCCGGCAGCACCTGCTTCTGCGCCTCGTTGGCGGCCTCGACGGCATTCAGCACGCGCAGCGACTGCC
>JBLNBJ010000221.1:0-14657 GCA_050259835.1 Ignavibacteria bacterium
CGAGGGTGGCGGGTGGTCGTCGACGCGTAGGTAAAGGAGGAGGCGGACGCCTTATCGATCTTGTCCGCCGGGGGACACGAAGCGGCGACGACCACCCGTCGCCCTCGGCGGGCCGAAGGCACAGGCCTGCGGGCGCAGCTACGAAACGGCGAGCTTCAGCTTCCGCCCTCTGCGCATCCTCCCCACCACGTGCATTTCGCAGCGCTTGCAGTCGAAGCGCAGCGTCAGCGTTTCCTTGCCCTGCACCAGCGTCATCGGCTCCGGCCGGATGCCCTTGTGCTGCTTGGGGCACAGGTCGAAGCTGTAGCGCAGGCAGTGCTTGGTGATCATGAGCGAGACGGCGCCGGTTTCCTGGTCCGTCTCGAAGGCGTCGGCGATCACCTTGACGCCGTGCGTCTCGTAGAACTCGCGCGCCTTGCGATTGAAGACGTTGCCGAGGTGGCCGAGCTCGGTTTCCGGATATTGGGCGGGCGGCTCTGCCGCGGGTGCGCGCGGCGGGCGCTGGTAGGTCTGCGCGCGGGCGTCGTCGAGCCGGGCGATGGCATCGCGGCGCAGGGCGTTGATGGCAGACGCCGGGATGAAGGGCGGCTGCGTGAGGTCGAGTTCGACCGCTTCCGCTTCGTAGATGGAGTTGCCGAGCTTGGCGAGGTTTTCGCGCAGGGTCGCGAGGGCGCGTTCGGGGTTGTCGGCCGGCGCGTGGACTTGCGGCAAGTCGGCGCGGGATGAAATGCCGTCTTCGTCGGTGATTTCGAGGACGACGCCGTCGGGGTTCCCGGTCAGATTCAGCCGCACGCGGATGCGCCGTTCCGCCGACTTCTTCTCCAGCAGGCGCTCGAACGACTGGTCACGGTTGCGGTAGAGGCGGGTGCCGCGAAGGAGTCCGGGCGGTACGGCGGTCACGAACAGGCGGCGGCCTTCGGCGCGGTTCACGCGCAGGCCGGCGAGTTCCTGGTGGTCGTTGAGGTAGGAGAGGCCGTCGCCGTTGTTGAACGCCGCCGTTCCGGCTACTTCGATCCAGTTGGGGCCCACGGCGGCGACTTCGCCGACCGGTTCGCCGGCGAACTTCGGCGTGTCGAAGGCGGCGATGTCGCCTTGGCGGCCGTTCAGGAAATAGTCGGTGGCGCCGCGGTTGAAGGTCTTTTCGGGGCGCGGCTCAAAAGTGTAGGTGCAGCGTCCGCTCGACGCCGGCCGAAGGTCGGGGGCGTCCGCCATGATCCGGTCCAGCAACTGCCGGTAATGGGCGGTAATGTTCTTGACGTAGGCGAGGTCCTTGAGCCGTCCCTCGATCTTGAACGAGCGGATGCCGGCGTCGATGAGCGCCTTCAGGTTGGCGCCCTGGTCGTTGTCTTTCAGCGAGAGCAGGTGGCGGTCGCGTGCCAGGATTTCGCCGGAGGCGTCGGCCAGCGTGTAGGGCAGTCGGCACATCTGGGCGCATTCGCCGCGGTTGGCGCTGCGGCCGGTGAACGCGTGGCTGATGGTGCACTGGCCGCTGTAGCTGACGCACAGGGCGCCGTGGACGAAGAACTCGAGGGTCACACCGGTCTGCGCGGCGATCGCCCGGATCTCCGCCAGCGAGAGCTCACGTGCCAGGACGACCTGGGAGAACCCGACCTGCTCGAGGAAGCGCACCTTCTCGGGCGTCCGGTTGTCCGTCTGGGTGCTCGCATGGAGTTGGATCGGCGGGAGCTCGAGCTCCAGCAGGCCCATGTCCTGCAGGATCAGCGCGTCAGCCCCGGCTTCATAGGCCTGCCAGGCGATGCGGCGGGCGGTTTCCAGCTCGTCGTCCCGCAGGATGGTGTTGAGGGCGACGAGCACACGGGCACGGTAGCGGTGGGCATGGGCGGCCAGCGCCTCGATGTCCGCCATGCTGTTGCCGGCGGCCGCCCGGGCGCCAAAGGCCGGGCCGCCGATATAAACGGCGTCGGCGCCGTGGTTGATGGCCTCCAGGCCGAAAGCAAGATTCCTCGCTGGGGCAAGGAGTTCGAGACGATTGTCCATTACGAAAGAAATGTCAGCCCGACGTCAACCTTAGCCTTCGTAGTGCGTTTTTTGGCTCAGGCGGATGAACGCCAGCATATCAACGGGGAGAAGGGTAATGGGCAGTTCCTGCAAAGAGTCGTTCGAGGAGTTTCTCGAGTTGCTTAAGCGCGCCGGCATCGCGATCACCAATGAGCCGGAATTGCGGGAGCGTCTGGCCGAATCCCACCGTTGGCGCTTCGCCTTCAAGACCCTGGCTGCCAACGGCCGCCAGATCGGCATCCGCTTCGCCGGACCGGACAGCGCCGAAATTCAGCGCGCCTTTGCCGAATTTGCTTTCCCGGACGGCGTCCAGACCGTCTTTTCCGCCGCGCTCCACGCCGACGAAGAATAATATCCCAGCGGGGTCGTCGGTTAATCGACGATCTTGTTGATCGGCAGTTCGATCACTCCCCGCGCCCCGGCCTCGTAGAGGCTGGGGACCAGTTCCCGGACCCGCTTTTCCTCCACCACCGTCGAGACTTCCACCCAGGCCGGATCGGCCAGGGTCGAGACGGTCGGCGTGCCCAACGCGGGCAGGATGCGCAGCACCGCATCCACCTGATCCTTCGGGACATTCATCGAAAGCAGTACCCGCGTGGCAGCCGCGATGGCGCCCTTGAGCATCATCAGCAACCGGTCGATCTTGGCCTTCTTCCAGCCATCGGCCAGAGCCTCGTGGTTGGCGATGAAACGCGGCGTGCTTTCCAGCACCACGTGCATGACCTTCAACTGGTTGGCGCGCAGCGAGGAACCGGTTTCAGAGACATCGACGATGGCGTCGGCCAGGATCGGCGGCTTGACCTCCGTGGCGCCCCAGGAGAACTCCACCTGGGCCTCGACGCCATGCTCGGCGAGAAAGCGTTTGGTCATGCCGACCGCCTCGGTGGCGATGCGCTTGCCCTGCAGGTCCTTGACGGAAGCGAAGGGCGAGCCTTCCTTGGAAGCCATCACCCAGCGCACAATGCCGTAATTGGGCCAGGGGGCCTTGAGGTCGGCTAACTCGGCGACGTCGGCGCCGGTCTCCAGGATCCAGTCCAGACCGGTGATCGCGCAGTCGAGCACGCCCTGGCCGACGTAGCGGGCCATTTCCTGCGGCCGGATCAGGATGCACTGGATCTCGGCGTC
The DNA here is from genome assembly GCA_050259835.1 of Ignavibacteria bacterium. Taxonomy (GTDB): domain Bacteria; phylum Pseudomonadota; class Gammaproteobacteria; order Burkholderiales; family Rhodocyclaceae; genus Nitricoxidireducens. Next base: position 3,145 of record JBLNBJ010000221.1, read on the forward strand.
GTCGATGTCGGGATAGTAGGACCGCCCGGAAATCCGCAGGTTGTAGCCGGCCCGGTTGAACAGGCTTTGCGTTGTTTCCTGCAGGCTGCCTTTCGGAATTCCGATGCGCAGGCGCTTGGCGGTCATGGCGTACTCCCCTGGGCGTTGGTGATGTCGAGCGAAGCGAGCTAACTAGTAGCCTCCCCGCGAGGGGCGGAGGCGGGGTTTCGTGGAGCACCGCTCCGCGCCGCCGTAGCCGGCCGGCTGTGCAAAGCCGGCCGTGGAACGGACGGGAGGGGCGGGCCCATTTGCCCGCCGTTGCTTTACCGGCTGATCGGCTTGTAACGAATCCGCTTCGGCTTCGCCCCTTCCTCGCCCAGGCGCTTGCGCTTGTCTTCCTCGTACTCGCGGTAGTTGCCTTCGTAGAAGAACCACTGCGACTCGCCCTCGCACGCCAGGATGTGTGTCGCGATGCGGTCGAGGAACCAGCGGTCGTGGGAAATCACCAGCACGCAGCCGGAGAACTCCAGCAGCGCGTCTTCCAGCGCGCGCAGGGTTTCCACGTCGAGGTCGTTGGAGGGCTCGTCGAGCAGCAGCACGTTGCCGCCCTGGATCAGGGTCTTCGCCAGGTGCAGCCGGCCGCGCTCGCCGCCGGAGAGGTTGCCGACGACCTTCTGCTGGTCGCCGCCCTTGAAGTTGAAGCGGCCGATGTAGGCGCGGCTGGGCATCTCGAACTTGCCCACCGTCAGCACGTCGGCCCCGTCGGCGATGGCCTCGAACACCGTCTTGTCGTTGGCCAGGCCCTCGCGCGACTGGTCCACCGCCGCCATCTTCACGGTGGGGCCGGTAACGATCTCGCCGGAATCCGGCTTTTCTAGACCCTGGATCATGCGGAACAGCGTCGACTTGCCGGCGCCGTTCGGGCCGATGATGCCGACGATGGCGCCGGGCGGCAGCTTGAACGACAGGTTGTCGATCAGCAGCCGGTCGCCGAAGGCCTTGCTGACGTTCTTGAACTCGATGACTTCGTTGCCCAGGCGCTCGCCGGGCGGGATGAAGATTTCCTGGGTCTCGTTGCGCTTCTGGTATTCGACGCTCGACATTTCCTCGTAGCGGGCGAGACGCGCCTTGCTCTTGGCCTGGCGCGCCTTCGGATTCTGGCGCACCCACTCGAGCTCCTGCTTCATCGCCTTCATGTGGGCGTCGATCTGCTTCTGCTCCTGCTCCAGGCGCGCTTCCTTCTGTTCCAGCCAGGACGAATAGTTGCCCTTCCAGGGGATGCCTTCGCCGCGGTCGAGTTCGAGAATCCACTCGGCCGCGTTGTCGAGGAAGTAGCGGTCGTGCGTGACGGCGACCACGGTGCCGGGAAAGCGCGTCAGGAACTGCTCGAGCCACTCGACCGACTCGGCGTCCAGGTGGTTGGTCGGCTCGTCGAGCAGCAGCATGTCGGGCTTGGAGAGCAGCAGCTTGCACAGCGCGACGCGACGCTTCTCGCCGCCCGAGAGGTTCTTGATCGAGGCATCCCAGGCCGGCAGGCGCAGCGCGTCGGCAGCGATTTCCATCTGGGTCTCGGTGTCGGCGCCGGCGGTGGCGATAATCGCCTCGTACTTCGCCTGGTCCTCGGCCAGCTTGTCGAAGTCGGCCTCGGGATCGGCGTAGGCGGCGTAGATCTCGTCGAGCTTCTGCTTGGCCTCCATGATCTCGCCCAGGCCCGATTCGACTTCTTCCTTGACCGTCTTCTCGGGATCGAGCTGCGGCTCCTGCGGCAGGTAGCCGATCTTCATGTTCGGCTGCCACTGGACTTCGCCGTCGTATTCCTTGTCAACCCCGGCCATGATGCGGATGACGGTGGACTTGCCCGAGCCGTTCAGGCCGAGCAGGCCGATCTTGGCGCCGGGGAAGAACGAGAGGGAGATGTTCTTGATGATCTGCCGCTTGGGCGGCACGATTTTGCTCACGCGGAGCATAGACATTACGTATTGGGCCATTTTGCTTCTGGGGTGCGAAAATCGAGCCCGCAAGCTTACCCGAGGCGGGGCGGCCCGGGACAATAAATCGAATGCGGACAAGGGGAACCGACGGATGGGTTTGATCTCGACGATGACCGACTGGCTGTCGCCGAACGCGCTCGGCGAAACGGAACGACAGGCCATCGAGAAGATCGTCGACCGCGTCGATCCGCGCCTGCGGGTGGTCTCCGGCTACCAGCGCAAGCTTGCCAAGGCCGTGCGCCAGGCCATGGAGTACTGCGATTCTCTGGTGGCGGCCATTCCGGGGCCCATCGATGTGGACGTCAAGGCCTTCGGCAACGATCCGCTGGTGCACGCGGTCTTCGCCGCGCCCGAAGACATCCCCCGCATGCTGGGCACCAGCCGCGAGATGCGCAGGTTCATCGCCGCGCCCGAGAACCGCAGCGGCGAGGAAATCTACGCGCTGATCGGCATGCGCCGCAAGGAGAAGACCGTGGTGGCCCCGGCGTTGCAGGGCGAGTTCGTGCGCGAGGGCGTGCCGCAGCGGCTGCTCTATTTCGCCGACCACACGCTGCGCGAATTGAGCCTGGATGCCGACAAGACGCGCAACGGCCTGCGCCATTCGGCCTGCGACAGCCTGGCGGCCAGCTTCGCCGTGCATCTCGACGCGTTGCGGCGCGAAAAGGTCGATATCCACACGATATGGGAGCAGGAGCGCGCCTTCGCCCGCAGCATCTCCTCCCAGGCCGCCGCCGAGGCCGAGGCGCATGAGCATCGCCGCCTCGAAGTCGAGGAGAGCCTGCGCGAGATGGCTGCGTCGCTCGAGCCGGCCCATGTGCTCGAAGCGCTGGCCGAGTGGCTGTCCCACCCCGAGCCGCGCCTGCGCCTCGTGTCCACCTCCGTCTACGTCGACCGCCTCGGCGTGCTGTCGCAGCCGGTCCCCGGCAACCCGGACGTGCAGATGTTGAGCTTCCCCGAACTGGTCGGCCGTGATCGCCGCCATTGGCTGGTGTTGCTGGTGCGGATCCCGCGCGAGGACGCCGAGCGCGCCCAGAAGGAATACGGGCAGGCCGATCGCTACCTGATCATCTGACGGCGAAGCCCGGCGCGGCGCGGTTCGCTATCCGCCCAATGAAAAGCGGAAGCGCGCTCCTTTGCCGACTTCGCCTTCGGCCCAGACGCGCCCGCCGTGCCGCTCCACGACGCGCTTGACGATGGAGAGCCCGGCCCCAGTTCCGGGAAAGTCGGCCTCGGTGTGGAGCCGCTGGAATACGCCGAACAGGCGGTCGGCGTAGGTCATGTCGAACCCCGCGCCGTTGTCGCGGACGCAGAACACGACCTCTCCGTCCAGCGTTTCCGCGTCGATCTCTATCGCAGGCCGCTCCCGTTTCGACGAGAACTTGAGGGCATTGCCGATCAGGTTGGACCACACCTGCCGCACCATCGGCTTGTCGCCCATCACCGTCGGCAGCTCCGCGATGCGGATTTGCGTGGCCGGGTAGTCGCCCCGCATTTCCTCGGCAACGCCGCGCGCCAAGGCCGTCATGTCTATCTCCTGCCAGTTCATTTCGGCGCGGCCGACGCGGGAGAAGTTCAGGACGTCGTCGATCAGGTTCCCCATCTTTCCGGCATTGGCCCAGATCCGCTCGAGCAGCCGGGACCCCTCCGGGCTCAGACGGTCGCCTTCCTCCTCGACCAGAATGCGCGCGAAGCCGTCCAGCGCCCGCAGCGGCGCGCGAAGGTCATGCGAGATGGAATAGGAGAATGCCTCGAGTTCCTTGTTGGCCCGCGCCAGTTCCTCCGTGCGCTCCCGGACGTGGTGCTCCAGGTTGGCGTTGAGATCCCGCAGCTGCTGTTCCTGCGACTTGCGCTCGGTAATGTCCGAGAAGATGCAGACGAAGCGCCGGATTTGTCCTTGCGCATCGCGCAGCGATCGGACGGAGAGCTTCTCCGGGAAGGCTGCGCCAGCCTTGCGCCGGTTCCATATCTCGCCTTCCCATTGGCCCGTTTCCAGGAGGCTGCGCCACATGCCGGCATAGAACGCGGCATCGTGATGCCCTGATTTGAACATGCGCGGCGTCGCGCCGATCAGTTCGTCCGGCGCGTATCCGGTGATCTGGCAGGCCGCGTCGTTCACCCAGAGGATCTTCCCGGCACGGTCGGTGAGGATGGCGCCTTCCGCCATGGCGCCGAAGGCCAGCGCCGTCTCCTGCCGCTCCTCCTCGCGCGCAGCCCGCTCGGCGTCGCGACGGCGCATCAGGACGTGCAGGCCTCCGATGGCGCCGACGCCGAGCAGCCAGAGCACGCCGTGCCACGTCTGGATCGCGCGCCAGGTCGGTTCCTGGGCATTGCGATACGTGTTGAGGTCGATCGAGATGGCGGCGCCGCCGCGCAGCCCGCCGACGGGAACCAGCGTGTCGCGGTGGCACTCCAGGCACTCCTTGTCCATGCGCATGGGAATCATCAGCCGCATGACGCCGTGCCCGCCCTTGTTGACGACGGAGGCGACCGACTCGGCGCCGCCCTGCAGGCTCTTCAGCGCTTCCGATTCCCAGTTGTCCGGCGCATTGGCCTGGTCGCGCAGCTGCTGGGAGGTCAGGCGCTCCTTGACGCCGTATTCCGCCTCGTGGGTCGCCTGGATGGCCATGAGGATATGCACCGGCGCCAGCCACACGAGCCGTGACGGCTCGTTGGGCGACCGCGGCACCACTTCGACGCGCGGCTGGTCGCCGAGCTTGGCGTTGTCGCGAACCTTGGCGTCGTCGATATACACGCCATTGACCGAGCCCGCCCATTTGCGAATCGCCATGTCCTTGCGCAGATTGGCGACGGCGTCGTTGCGCGCCAAGGCCTCGACCGTGTCGTCGAGCAGGTTGCGCTGGGCCCACATGGAAAGAAGGATGCCGATCGTCCAGAGGACGACGGCAATGAAGCTTACGATCGGGCGCACAAGTTAAGTTCAAGGACCATGGCCGCGCCCGACTATAGGGGGATCCATCCGGGGGCGCATGGATTTAGGTCAAGAAAGGGCGCCGGCGCGCAGCCGGCAGGGTTCCGCCCGCGCCAGGCCGCCGCTGGCCCGCATTCGGTCGAGCCCGAGTCCGCCGGTTCCGATGTCCGGGCCTACGGTTTGACATCCCTCAGCCGGCGTCGCAGGTCGTCGAGCTCGTCGAGCATGTCCGCGACCAATGCGGCCAATTCGGGGCCGGCGTCGAAATCTCGCTCCATCTGGCGGATGCGCCGGGCGCGCTGGACGGAGGCGGACGACACGCGCCAGACGCCGGCCACGCATTCGGCGTGGGGCAGGAAGCCTTCCTCGATGTGGCGCATCAGCCAGCCGGGTTCCACCCTGCACGCGGCGGCCACCTGTTCGAGCGTCATCCATGAGTCCTCGATGAGGCTGCCGATCAGGACGTCTTCGTCACGCATGGCTGCCGCTCCTCTCCTTGCGCGGGTCGAAGGCGAGGTCCCGGGCCATCTGCTCGTAGAGCTGCTTCGCCTTCGGCGTGTCGGCCGGCGGCAGCACCACCTGCAGTTCGAGCAGCAGGTCGCCGGGCGGATCGCCGGGAATGCCCTTGCCGCGCACGCGCAGTTGCTTGCCGTTCTGCGCGCCTTCCGGGATGCGCAGCTTGAGCGCTCCATGCGGCAGATCGATTGCCACGACGGCGCCGAGGGCGGCTTCCCACGGCGCCACCGGCAGCGCCATATGAAGATCGCGGCCGTCGGCGCGCATGTGCGGGTGCGGCTTGAAATGGACTTCGAGCATGAGGTCGCCCGCCGCTGCGCCGCCCATGCCGGGGGCGCCCTGACCGGCAAGCCGGATGGTCTGGCCTTCCCGCACGCCTTTGGGAATCTTGACGTTCAGCGTGCGGGTTTCGAGCTGCACGCGGCCGTCCGCGCCGGCCTGCGGCACGCGCAGGCTGATCTGGCGCACGGCGCCGCTGAAGGCATCCTCGATGTCGAGCAGGATCTTGGCGTGGTGGTCTTCGCCCTGCGCGCGGAAACGCGCGCCCTGGCCGTGAAATCCGGTGCGGCCACCGCCCATGCGGCCGAACAGTTCGGAGAAGAAGTCGGAGAAATCGGCCGCCTCGCCCGGACCGAAGCCATGGCCGGAAAACTCGAAGCCGGCATCCCAGTCGGGCGGCGGCCGGAAGTCCTGGCCCGGCTGGTAGCCGCGGCCGACCTGGTCGTAGGCCGCGCGCTTCTCGGGGTCGGAGAGCACCGCGTAGGCCTCGTTGACCTCCTTCATGCGCGCTTCGGCATCCGGTTCCTTGGAGACGTCCGGGTGATACTTGCGCGCCAGCTTGCGGAAGGCCTTCTTGATGTCGTCCGCCGGGGCGTCGCGCGCCACGCCGAGCGTCTGGTAATAGTCCTGGAATTGCATGCGAGCCCCTCGTGTCCGGTTCCCGATACTGGTCCACTATCTGGGGGCGCACGAGCGTGCGTCAAGGGTATTGAAGTCTCCGCCGGCATCCCTATCTAGCCCTCCGAAGGCGCTGTCGTGACGGCGCCGTGTTGATCCGAAAGGAGGACCCACCATGATGTACCGCACTGTGTTCCCGCGCGACATGTTCGCGGAACTCGATCGCCTGCAGCGCGAAATCCAGCAGGCCGTCGATTTCTCTCCCAGCATCCGCGGCGTCGGCCGCGGCGGCTTCCCGGCCATGAACATCGGCGGCACGGCCAAGTCCGTTGAGATCTACGCGTTCGCGCCGGGCGTCGATCCGGCCGGCCTCGACGTCCAGATCGAAAAGGGCGTGCTGACTATCGCTGGCGAGCGCAAGGCGGATGGCGTGCCCGAGAAGGCTGCCGTGCATATCGACGAGCGCTTCGCGGGACGTTTCCGCCGTGTCGTCACGCTGCCGGACGACATCGACGCCAGCAGCGTCCAGGCCAAGTACCGCGACGGCGTGCTGCACATCAGCATCGCGCGCAAAGAAGCCGCGCAGCCGCGTCGCATCACCGTTCAGTAAGGAGGAAGCCATGAGCGAAAACGTCACTACCGCCAAGCAAGCCGATACGACGCGCGCCGAGGCCGCCATGCTGCCGCCCGTCGACGTGGTCGAGGACACCGGCGGCATCACGCTCTATGCCGATCTGCCGGGCGTCGCCAAGGACCGGCTCAACCTGCATGTCGACGCCGACACGCTGACCATCGAGGGCGACGTGGTGCTCGACGTGCCCGAGGGCATGGAAGCCAGCCACGCCGAAGTGAGCCTGCCGCGCTATCGCCGCGCCTTCACGCTGTCCAAGGAACTCGACGCCGAGAAGGTCGAGGCGCAGTTCGACAAGGGCATCCTCAAGCTGCGCATCCCGAAGGCTGCGCATGCGCAACCGCGCAAGGTCGAGATCAAGGTCGCGTAGCGGGCGGGATGATCGCCAAAATGACAAAGGCCAGGGGCTTGCCCCTGGCCTTTGTTTCAGACTGCCGGTTTCCGGTGCTCTGGAATCAGTTCGTCTGGGCGCGGTAGGACACGTCCGCGCAGAGATAGCCCTGCTTCTTGCACACGCCGTTCTGCACGGTCTCGTGGCAGTTGAAGCAGGTCTCCGGATTCAGGGGATGGCCCTTGTCCTTGGTCGCGATCGACTTGCCGTCGGCCACGGTGATGGCGTCCATGATCGGCTTGCCGTCCTTGATCTCGGTGGTAAAGGCGATGCCGGCCTTGAACACGATGACTGCGAGCTTGCCGTCCGGATACTTGTCCGCGCCGCGCTTGAACTTCTTGTACTTGTCCATCATCGCCGGGTTCAGATAGACCTGGTAGCCGCCCGGCTTCACGCCGCAGTAGGTGTCAACGGTGGCCTGGAGCACGTCGTCGCCGACCGAAAGGACGTTGACGCCGCATTCCGGGAAGATGCCCAGCTTGTTGATCACGGGCCAGCCGTCCCAGTAATTCTTGCCCGCCGCCGCAGCCGGGGCTGCCTTGGCAGCGGTAGCCGCCGCCTTGTCCGCCGCGAAACCGGGAGCCGCCGCCAAGACCATCGTGATCGCCGCGACCGCGGCAACAAATATCTTCTTCAAGTTCATTCCCCCTTTGATTGAATTGGGTGCCCAAAAATTGGGCATCCACCCTTCCCGGGCATGTCACATGCCGCGGTGACATTGGATTTGAAGTGGCTGGTTGTCGTCCTTGATTTCCATCAAGGGCCTGAAATCATCGGCGATCAGTTCGCCAACTGGCGCCATATCGTCGACTGCAATCTTCAGCGGCCCGGGTTCCGCGAGATGCGAAGCTTTGTGAAGGCGGCCAACTCCCATTCGCGCATGGCGAGCAGCAGGCCGGTGCCGCGGCGCTTGGCCAGGGGAGCCACCAGGCTTTCCTCGTGAAGCTCGTCGAACCGCTGCCGGAGGCGGCGAAGCTCGGCCTGCATCTTGGCAATGGCGGCATCGGTGAGCATGGCGTGCGAAAAAGCCAGCATTTCATCGCTGCTGCCGAAGCCGGCGCCGAGGAAGTCGCCCATGCCCTGACGCAGGAAATATTTCCGTATCGGTCCGCCCGGCAGCCAGTCGAAATCGCGCGCGACGTTGAGGCGAATCCGATTGCCGGGCAGCAGATGGATGAGCCGCAGGCGGTCCAGCTTGGCGAGCCTGCCGACCACCTGCGCCTGGGTGAGCGCGTAAGTTCGCGTCATGTCCGATATGGTCCAATGATTGAGGACGCACACGGCGACGAGCAGCAGCTTCTCGTCCGAGACCAATTCGCGCTCCTGAGCCTCGTCGAGCTGGCGCAGCCGGCCTTCCCCGGCGGCTGCCTCCTGGGCCAGTTCGGCGAGCGTGAGCCCCAGGGTTTGTGCGATTTCGATCAGCCGTTCGACCGTGAGTCGCCGGCTTGCGAATATGCGCTTCACGCTTGGCTCCGAGATCCCCAGCTTCTCCGCCAGGTCCCGGTAGGTCATCCCCTGGGCCTTGAGTTGGCGCTTCAACGTGGCGATGAGCCTGTCGATGTCGTTCATGGTGGCAAGTATCGTATAACGATACTTGCCATTCTATATTCGGCGCCTTTTTCCGTGAGGGTTTCGTGTTCTGTCGATGTGAGCCATCCTGCGCTTACTCAACCCGGAGGCAAACGACATGACCCGCACAAGCCAACTGCTGCCGACCGCCGTCACCGGCGTCCTGATCGCCGGCGCATTGATCCACGGCCCGATCGCCCAACTGCCGCACTACCATGACTTTGCTGACCAGACGACGCGCTTCGGCATCCTGCACTTCTACGACGTAGCCTCCAACCTGGGCTTTCTGCTGGTCGCCCTCTGGGGGTACGCCAGCCTCGGGCGGCACCGCGCCGGCCCCGATCTCGCGAACGGCTGGGGCGGCTATCGCCTGTTCCTGCTCGGCCTGCTGCTGACTGGCGTCGGTTCGTCGTACTACCACCTCGCCCCGGACAACGCGCGCCTGGTCTGGGACCGCCTGCCGATCGCGCTCGCCTGTGGCGGCCTGCTCGCCGGCGTATGGGGCGATACGCAGGGCCGCGACAGCCGCCAGGTCGCCGCGGCGCTTGCGCTGGTCGCCGTCTGCAGCGTCGCCTGGTGGTACTTCACTGAGCTCGCCGGCGATGGCGATCTGCGTCCCTACCTGCTGCTCCAGGCGCTGCCCTTCCTGTTGATCCCGCTGTGGCAATGGCAGTATGCCTCTGGCAAATGCGACCGTTGGTATTTTGGTTTTGCGCTGATACTCTATGCCGCCGCCAAGTGGGCGGAACTGAACGACCACGATATTGGCGCCGTCGTCGGCATGACCGGGCATACCCTCAAGCACCTACTTGCCACGCTGGCGTGCGCAAGCATCGTCGGCGGATTGAACCGCCGCGTGCTTCCCGCGCCGGCCTCGCCCCTGGTACATGCCTGAGAAGAGAACAATCGGGGAACCATCAGCATGTTCAAGACATTCCTGCGCTTCGTGATGAAGCTTCTGTTCCGCGTCGAGGTCAGCGGCGACACGGCCGTCTTCGACAACCCCAGAACGCTGGTCGTCGCCAATCACGAATCGTTCATCGACGGCCTGCTGATAGGCCTGTTCCTGCCCGTCGACGCCGTCTTCGTCGTCCATACGCAGATCGCGGCAAGGCCGATGTTTCGATTCCTGCTGCGCTTCGTCAATCATCTCGCCGTCGATTCGACCAGTCCGCTGGCGATGAAGCTGATCGTCCGGCTGGTCGAGACCGGCCGGCCGGTGGTGATCTTCCCCGAAGGGCGCATCACCAAGACCGGCTCGTTGATGAAGGTCTACGACGGCGCGGCCTTCGTCGCCGCCAAGACCGGCGCGACGGTGGTGCCGGTGCGCATCGACGGCGCGGCACGCAGCTATTTCGGCCGGCTCGCCGGCGTCTATCCGCGCAAGGCCTTCCCCAAGGTCAGCATCACCGTGCGTCCGCGCCGGCAGATCCCGATGCCCGACCTGCCGTCAGCCAAGCTGAGACGCCGCAGGGCCGGGGAGCTGATGCGGGCGATCCTGCTCGACATGCTGGTGGCCACGCGGCCGCAGCGCACGCTGTTCGATGCCTTCCTCGATGCCAAGGACACTTTCGGCGCCAACTACAAGCTGGTCGAGGACGTGCGGCTGGAGGAAGAATCCTACGGTTCGCTGCTGAAGATGTCGCTCGGCCTGCAGCGCCTCATCTCGAGGTTCACCGCGCCCGGCGAAGTCGTCGGCGTGCTGACCCCCAACGCGGCGCCGACGCTCGGCCTGGTGCTCGCGCTCTCCGCCGGCAGGCGCGTTCCGGCATTGCTCAACTACACGGCCGGGCCCGAAGGCCTGCGTTCAGCTTGCACCGCCGCGAACATCCGCAGCATCGTGACTTCGCGCGCCTTTCTCGAGAAGGCACGGCTGACCCAACTGGTCGAGCAACTGCCGGGCATTTCCGTGCGCTACCTCGAGGACATGAAGGCGCAGATCGGCCTTGCCGACAAGCTCTGGATCGGATGGCACATGATCTTCCCGCGCAGCGCCGCGTTGCCGCAGACCCCCGACGATCCCGCGATCGTGCTGTTCACCTCGGGATCGGAAGGGAAGCCGAAGGGCGTCGTGCATTCGCATGCGTCGGTGCTCTCCAACGTCGCCCAGGTGCGCGCCGTGGCCGACTTCACGCCGCTCGACAAGTTCATGATGGCGCTGCCGCTGTTCCATTCCTTCGGCCTCACCTGCGGCGTCATGCTGCCGCTGGTCTCGGGCTGCAAGGTCTTTCTCTACCCGAGCCCGCTGCACTACCGGATCATTCCCGAGATCGTCTACGACCGCGACTGCACCGTCCTGTTCGGCACGTCGACCTTCCTCGGCAACTACGGCAAGTTCGCCCATCCCTACGATTTCGGCCGTCTCCGCTATGTCGTCGCCGGCGCAGAGAAGCTCTCGGAAGACGTCCGCAAGCTGTGGATCGAAAAGTTCGGCATCCGCATCCTCGAAGGCTACGGCGTCACCGAGTGCGCGCCGGTGGTCGCCGTCAATGTGCCGATGGCCTGCCGCATCGGCAGCGTCGGGCAGTTCGTGCCGGGCACGGAAGTGCAGCTCGAGCCCGTGCCCGGCATCGCGGAGGGCGGCGCGCTGCACGTCAAGGGACCGAACGT
>JBLNBJ010000222.1:0-5439 GCA_050259835.1 Ignavibacteria bacterium
GCGCGCCGCGTTCGGTGGAACAAGGCGCAGCGAGCGTCCTCTGGGGTGTCCGGTTGCCAGCCGGCGGTCCGACTGGCGGCGAGTTCGAAGACGGCAAGGCCATGCGCTAGCCGCCAGCCAAAAAGCGCCCGGGCACCTCAGTTCTTCGCCACGTCGAGCCCCGAGTGCAGCCTTTTGACGCCGTCGACGCGCTCGATGGCCGCCGCGGCGGCGTTCGCCTCCTCGCGTGAACTCGCCACGCCCATCAGGAAGACGTCGCCGCCAAAGACTTTCCAGCGCATGTTTACCGAGTGGATGCCCGGCGCGGCCGTCAGGGCGGCATTGATCCTGGTGTCGAGCGCGAGGTCAGCCGCCATGGAGTCCTCCTCCGGCGAGCCGATGATCACCATGTCCTTGAAGCGCTGCATGCGGGTTTCGGAGCGCGCCAGTTGCTCGGCACGCTGCCGCACGTCCGGATTGGCGGCGAAGCCGACCAGCGCGACGCGACCGGCAAATACCAGCGCAGCGATGGACTTGAACTCGTCGCCCGCGTGGGATGCGAACTTGGCCTTCAGCGCCGCATCGATCTCGGTGTCGGTCTTCACCTCGTCGACGCTGCGCATGTCCATGGCGGTCGAGACCGCCTTCCCTGCGATTGCGCCGGACACGACGGCCTGCGCGACGGGCGCCGCGGCGAGTGCCAGGAGCGCGACAAGAACCCCGAGGCGCCCGCTCATCGCCTACAGCTCCTCCATCACCTGCGCGTAGGAGATCAGGGCGAACAGCACCGTCCCGCCGATGACGTTGCCCAGCAGCACCGGCAGCGCAAACTGCACCGCCATCGGCACGATTCCCAGTTCTCCGCTGACGACCAGCAGGAAGGATTCGGCGCTGCCCGCCACGATGTGCGCGAAGCCGCCCACGCCGATCAGATAGGTGAGCAGCACCACCACCGCGAACTGCGCCGGCCCGGCGCCCGGCAGCAGCCAGGCCATGGTCGCCATCAGGTAGCCCGAAGTGATGCCGCGGAAGGCCAGCTCTACCCAACCATGCCGGACGGCGTCGCGGCTCAGTTCGATCATCTGGTCGCGCAGTTCGGGCGCCACTGCAGGCGTCAGGCCGATCAATGTAGCCGCGGCAAGCGTCCCGACCATGTTGGCGCTGAGCACGATGCCCCACATGCGCAGCGCCCGGGCCAGCATGCCGAGCGACGGCCGCGCCATCACGGGCAGCACGACGGTCACCGTGTTCTCGGTGAACAACTGCTGGCGCGACAGCACCACCATGAGGAAACCGACCGGATAGCCCATCGCGACGACGAGTTGGCGCCACGGGGCGCCGGGCAGGTGCAGCGCGAGTATGCCCTGCGCCAGCAGCGAGAAGCTGATCGAAAGCCCGGCCGCCAGACCCGACCACCACAGCGAAACGGCCGGCCGCGCCATCTCGTCCTCGCCGAGGCGGCGCACCGTCTCGTAGATGACCGGCGTGCTCGGCGTCGTGCGCTCTTCGACGCGGTCCGCCATTTCGTTGTGATCGCGCGCCATCGGCGGTCCTCGCTGGAAGATTTTCCGGAAGGCTTTTCCGTCGGCTGCGTAAGTCTTACGTCGCCCGGCCCGGTTGAGTGAAGTCCGGACGAGGTTGCAGAAAGCGTTCCCGCTACTTTCGGCTCCCTGCCCTGCCCCCTTCGCGGTTGCCGCTCGGCGCCACCATGACGGCGCGCGGAACGATCCTTGCAGCCGTCCTTCCCATTTCCGCCACGCCGAAGGAACCAGATCATGGCCGAAACCGTTGGAGATTTTCTCGTCAGAAGGCTCAAGGACTGGGGCATCCGGCGCATCTTCGGCTACCCCGGCGACGGCATCAACGGCATCATGGGCGCGCTGGGGCGCGACAAGGACGGCCTGCAGTTCGTGCAGGCGCGCCACGAGGAACTCGCGGCTTTCATGGCCTGCGCCCACGCCAAGTTCACCGGCGAAGTCGGCGTCTGCCTCGCCACCTCCGGGCCGGGCGCGATCCACCTGCTCAATGGCCTCTACGATGCCAAGCTCGACCACCAGCCGGTCGTCGCCATCGTCGGCCAGCAGAAGCGCGCCGCGCTGGGCGGGCACTACCAACAGGAGGTCGACCTGATCTCGCTGTTCAAGGACGTCGCCAGCGAATACGTGCAGATGGTGACGGTGCCCGAGCAGGCGCGCTCGGTGATCGATCGCGCCGTGCGCATCGCGCGCGACCAGCGCGCCATCTCCTGCATCATCTTTCCCAACGACGTGCAGGACCTCGACTACGAGGCGCCGCCCCACGAGCACGGCACCGTCCATACGGGCATCGGCTACACCGGCATGCGCTTCGTGCCCGGCGAAGCCGACCTCGCCCGCGCCGCCGCGGTGCTGAACCAGGGCGAGCGCGTCGCCATGCTGGTCGGCGCCGGCGCGCTGCACGCGACTGACGAAGTGATCGCGGTCGCCGAACGCCTCGGCGCCGGCGTCGCCAAGGCGCTGCTCGGCAAGGCGGCCGTGCCCGACGACCTGCCCTTCGTCACCGGCTCCATCGGCCTGCTCGGCACCAAGCCGAGCTGGGACATGATGATGGACTGCGACACGCTGCTGATGGTCGGCTCCGCCTTCCCCTACTCCGAATTCCTGCCCGACGAGGGGCAGGCGCGCGGCGTGCAGATCGACATCGACCCGCGCATGCTGAACCTGCGCTATCCGATGGAGATCGGGCTGGTCGGCGATGCGAAGGAAACCTTGCGCGCGCTGCTGCCGTTGCTGGACCAGCGCACCGACCGGTCGTGGCGAGACGGCATCGAGCGCGGCGTGGCGCGCTGGTGGCGCGTGCTCGAAGGCCGCGCGATGAATTCGGCCCACCCCATCAACCCGCAACGCGTGTTCTGGGAGCTTTCCCCGCGCCTGCCCGACGATTGCATCCTCACCTGCGACTCCGGCTCGGCGGCCAACTGGTATGCGCGCGACCTCAAGCTGCGGCGCGGCATGATGGCCTCGCTGTCCGGCGGGCTGGCCACGATGGGCCCCGCCATTCCCTATGCCATCGCCGCCAAGTACGCGCATCCGGAGCGCCACGTCATCGCGCTGCAGGGCGACGGCGCCATGCAGATGAACGGCATCAACGGCCTCATCACCATCGCCAAGGTCTGGCGCGAATGGAAGGATCCGCGCCTGACGATCATGGTGCTCAACAACGGCGACCTCAACCAGGTGACCTGGGAGCAGCGCGTGATGGAGGGGGACCCGAAGTTCAGTCCTTCGCAGGTCGTGCCCGACTTTCCCTACGCCAAGTATGCGGCGCTGCTGGGCCTCAACGGCATCCGGGTGGACAAGCCCGAAGACGTCGGCCCCGCCTGGGACGCGGCGCTGTCCGCCGATCGCCCGACGCTGGTCGAGATGGCGACCGACCCCAACGTGCCGCCGCTGCCGCCCCACATCACGATGCAGCAGGTCAAGGCCTACCTGTCGGCACTGGTGCACGGCGACCCGGATGCTGTGGGCATCGTCGTGGCGAGCTTCAAGGAAGCGCGCGAGGACTGGTTCGCGCCGGAGCACTGAGCGCATGCCGCTGCAAGACAGCACTGCCCCGATCGAGACGGCGTCGGTCGCCGCCTACACGGTGCCGACCGACAAGCCCGAATCCGACGGCACCCTCGAATGGTCGGCCACCACGCTGGTGCTGGTCCGCCTGCGGGCCGGCGGCGAGGACGGCCTCGGCTACGGCTATGCCGATACCGCCACGGCCCGGCTGATCCACGACAAGCTGCTGCCGCTGCTGCATGGCCAGGATGCCTTGGCGACCAATGCGCGCTGGCTCGACATGGCGACGGCGATCCGCAATCTCGGGCGGCCGGGCGTCTGTGCAATGGCGATCTCGGCCGTCGACGCCGCGCTCTGGGACCTCAAGGCCAAGTGCCTCGGCCAGTCGCTGGCGACGCTGCTCGGCAAGGCCCGCCATTCGATCCCCGTCTACGGCAGCGGCGGCTTCACCAGCTACTCGGTCGCCGAACTGCAGGAGCAGTTGAGCGGCTGGGCGCGCGCCGGGTTCGGCATGGTGAAGATGAAGATCGGCCGCCAGCCGGAGGCCGACCTCGAGCGCGTGCGTCTCGCCGCGCTCGCCATCGGCCGCAACACGCGGCTGTTCGTCGACGCCAACGGCGGCTACACGCGCAAACAGGCGCTTGCCTTCGCCGAGCGTTTCGCCGACCAGGGCGTCGCCTGGTTCGAGGAGCCGGTCTCGTCCGACGACCTCACCGGCCTGCGGCTGCTGCGCGACCGCGGCCCGGGCGGCATGGCGATCAGCGCCGGCGAATACGGCTACGACCTGCCCTATTTCCGCCGCATGCTCGAAGCCCAGGCCGTCGACGTGCTGCAGGCCGACGCCACGCGCTGCGGCGGCATCACGGGCTTTCTCGGTGTGGCCGCGCTGTGCGAGGCCTTCGGCGTGCCGCTTTCCAGCCACTGCGCGCCCTCGCTGCACCTGCCGCTGTGCTGCGCCTGCCGTCCGGCGGCGCATCTCGAATGGTTCCACGACCACGTGCGCATCGAGCGCCTGCTGTTCGACGGCGCGCAGCAGCCGGTGCGCGGCGAACTCGCGCCAGACGACACGCGGCCAGGGCTGGGACTCGAATTCAAGGAAGCCGACGCGGAATGCTACAGAGAACCATAGACACGCGCGGCCTCGGCCTGCGCGGCGGCGTCGACGCCCGCGCGCTCGAGCGCGATCTCGCCGCCGCGGTCGAGGGCGAGGTGCGCTTCGACGCCGGCAGCCGCGCGCTCTACGCGACGGACTCGTCGAATTATCGCCAAGTGCCGATCGGCGTCGTCATCCCGCGCACCGTGGAGGACGTCATCGCAACGGTCGCCGCCTGCCGTCGCCACGACGCGCCGGTGTTGTCGCGTGGCGGCGGCACGAGCCTCTGCGGCCAGTGCTGCAACGTGGCCGTCGTCATGGATTTCTCCAAGCACCTCAACGCCATCGTCGAGCTGAATCCGGCGGGCCGTTATGCGCGCGTCCAGCCGGGCATCGTGCTCGACGAATTGCGCGACGCCGCGAACCGACACGGCCTCACCTTCGCGCCCGACCCGGCCACGCATACGCACAACACGCTCGGCGGCATGATCGGCAACAATTCCTGCGGGCCGCATTCGGTGCTCGGCGGCGAGACGGTCGACAACGTGATCGAGCTCGAGGTGCTGACCTACGACGGACTGCGCATGACCGTCGGCGCCACGCCGAGCCGCGACGTGCTCGACACCATCGTCGAACAGGGCGGGCGACGAGCGGAGATCTACCTGCGCCTGCAGGAACTGGCGGCGAAATACGGCGACGCCGTCCGCGCGCATTTCCCGCCGATTCCCCGCCGCGTCTCGGGCTACAACCTCCCTGCCCTGCTGTCGGAACACGGCTTCAACCTGGCGCAGGCGCTGGTCGGCTCGGAGTCCACCTGCGTCG
>JBLNBJ010000223.1:0-8062 GCA_050259835.1 Ignavibacteria bacterium
TGGATTTCCATGCAAGGAAGGTCGAGAACCGCCTGCCACGCGGAGCCGTCCTCCAGATCGGTATCGTGGACCGCGCCGGCATGCTGGTTTACAGCAACCTCGGCACTCCCCAGCGAACGTATCTCGGGGATCGCGAGCATATCAAGGTCCATTTGAACGGCGGGCCCGACCATCTGTTCATCAGCGCGCCGGTGCTTGGCCGGGTATCCAAGCAGTGGACCATCCAGTTCAGCTATCCGATCCGGCGGGGCAACCGTCTCGAGGGCGTTGCCGTCGTTTCGCTTTCTACCACCTACCTCAAGGATGCCCTGGTCGCGGTCACTCTCGGCACGAACGACACCATTGCGGTCTTCCGGCAAAGCGGAGAGTACCTGGGACGCAACCTCGATCACGAAAAGTCGCTCGGCAAACGCGCCCCGCCGGACCGGCCCTTCATCGGGGAAGCTGCGTCGGCTTCGGGCCAGCTCCGCGTCGTCTCCAACTTCGACGGGACGCCGCGTCTCTATCGCTGGCAGCGCCTTGCCGAGTTTCCCGTGACCGTGGTGATCGGGCTCAGCGAGAACTCCCTGCTGGCACCCGCCGAACACATGATCCTCCTGGACCGGCGTAACGCCGTGCTGGGAACCGTGGCCCTGTGGGGCTTTGGCCTTGCGGTGGCGCTCCTGTTCTTCAGCCTGCTGCGTCAGCAGCGTTTGGTCAACGCGGCGAAGGAGCAGCTCGAGCAGCGGGTCGCAGAGAGAACCGCGCAACTGGAGGCGGCCAACAAGGAACTGGCGGACTTCTCCTATTCGGTATCGCACGACCTGCGCAGTCCGCTGCGCGCCGTCGCAGGCTTCGCGAAGATTCTCGAGGACGATATGGGCGAGAACCTCGGCGAGGAGGGACGCCGCATGGTGCGCGCCATTCAGCAGGCCGGGCTGCGCATGGGCCGCCTGACCGACGGGCTGCTCGACTATCTCAGCCTCAGCCGCAAGACACTGCAGCGCTCTCGCCTCGACATGAACCAACTGGCAGCCGAAGCGTTCGGCCGGGAGGCCGGCGGCGACCGCAGGCCGAACTTCAGGGCGGGCGAGTTGCCGCCGGCGCTGGGCGACGCGGCGCTCGTGCGCGAAGTCTTCGGCAAGCTGCTGTCCAACGCAATCCGCTTCAGCAGTGCAAAGCCGGACGCCTGCATCGAGGTCGGCGGCATCATCGGCTCCGGCGAAAACACCTACTTCGTGCGCGACAACGGAATCGGCTTCGACATGCAATATGAGAGCAAATTGTTCTGCGTGTTCGAGCGGCTGCATTCGGAGGCGGCGCTGATGGGTACCGGAATCGGGCTGGCGATAGTCAAGCGTATCGTCGAGCGCCACGGCGGCCGTGTCTGGGCAGAAGGCAAGGTGGGGGAAGGCGCGACCTTTTACTTCACGCTGCCTGCCGCCGATGCAATTTAGTCGCCGCTGTCTGCGCGCCTGAGCGCGCGACCCTGCGCGAAATTCGGCCGGCGCGGCGACCGCTCCCGCCGGGAAGCGGACATCTCAGCCAAGGCAGCGGGAGTTCGCCAAGGGCGCATGCGCCCGCCGCGCGAGGGACGCGGCCAAGTAATAAAATAGCGCCCTTTCGCCATCCGGCAGATCGCCAAGCCATGACCGTCCGCACCCGTTTCGCTCCCAGCCCGACCGGCTATCTCCACATCGGCGGCGCCCGCACCGCGCTGTTCGCCTGGGCCTATGCGCGCCGCCACGGCGGGCAGTTCATCCTGCGCATCGAGGACACCGACCTCGAGCGTTCCACGCCGCAGGCGGTGCAGGCGATCCTCGACGGCATGGCGTGGCTGGGGCTGGCGCACGACGAAGGCCCGTTCTACCAGACGCAGCGCATGGACCGCTACAAGGAGGTCATCGCGCAGATGCTGGCGGCCGGCACGGCCTATCACTGCTACACGTCGAAGGAAGAACTCGACGTGCTGCGTGCCGAGCAGGAGGCGAAGAAGGAAAAGCCGCGCTACGACGGCCGCTGGCGGCCCGAGCCGGGCAAGACCCTGCCGCCCCCGCCGGCCGGCGTGTCGCCCGTGGTGCGCTTCAAGAATCCGGTGGACGGCGTCGTCGCCTGGGACGACCAGGTCAAGGGCCGCATCGAGATCGCCAACGCGGAGCTCGACGACTTCATCATCGCGCGCGCCGACGGCACGCCGACCTACAACTTCTGCGTCGTCGTCGACGACTGGGACATGGGCATCACCCACGTCATCCGCGGCGACGACCACGTCAACAACACGCCGCGCCAGATCAACGTGCTGCGCGCGCTGGGCGCCGCCGTGCCGCTCTACGCGCACTTGTCGATGATCCTCGGCGACGACGGCCAGAAGCTTTCCAAGCGGCGCAACTCGGTGGCCGTCACCGACTACGCCGAGCGCGGCTACCTGCCCGAGGCGGTGCTCAACTATCTCGCGCGCCTGGGCTGGTCGCACGGCGACGACGAGGTCTTCTCGATGGAGCAGTTCGTGCAGTGGTTCGACCTCGACCACATCACGGCGTCCGCCGCACAGTTCAACACCGAGAAGCTCGACTGGCTCAACGCGCACTACATCAAGCAGGCCGACGACCAGCGGCTCGCCGCCGAAGTGGCGAACCGCCTCGCGAGGCGCGGCGTCGACCCGGAAGCGGGTCCCTCGCTCGAGGCCGCGGTGGCGCTCTACAAGGACCGCGCCGCGAACCTCAACGAACTCGCCGACGCCCTCGAGCCGCTGGTCGTCTTCGTCCACGCAGCGCCGGAAGTCCAGGCGCAGCACCTGACCGACGCGGCGCGCACGGCGCTCAAGTCGCTGCGCGCACGCTTCGAGGCGGCGGCCGAGTGGAAGAAGATCGTCCTCGGCCCGGCCATCAAGGACACCTGCACGGAGTTCGGCATGAAGATGCCGCAAGTGGCGATTCCGCTGCGCGTCGTGCTGCTCGGCCAGCCGCAGTCGCCGGCGATCGATGCCGTGGTGGAAGTGCTGGGGCGCGAAGAGACGCTGCGGCGGCTGGACGCGGTTCTCTAGTCGTCCCGGGCGCATCCGCCGCCCGGGCTATCGCAGATTCTCCGGCCCGCCCGGTCTCATCGAAGACGGCATGACGCCGGTCTTCGGCACCAGCACGCCGCCCGCCGACGGCGCAGCCGGCAGCCCCCGGGAGATAATGGCGAATCTCCGATCGAGCCGCTTCCATCATGAAAATCTGGGTTGACGCCGACGCCTGTCCCGGCGTCATCAAGGACATCCTCTTTCGCGCCGCCGACCGCGCGCGGGTGCAGCTCACGCTGGTCGCCAACCAGATGCTGCGCGTGCCGCCGTCGCCCTGGATCCGCGCGCTGCAGGTGCCGTCCGGATTCGATGTCGCCGACCGCCGCATCGCCGAGGAAGCCGAAGCCGGGGACCTGGTGGTCACCGCCGACGTGCCGCTCGCCGCGCAGGTGGTTGCCAAGGGGGCGCGCGCGCTCGATCCGCGCGGCGAGCTGCTCGACGCCGCCAACATCCAGGAGCGCCTCACCATGCGCAACTTCATGGAAGGCCTGCGCAGCAGCGGCGTCGAAACCGGCGGCCCGGCCGCCTTCTCCGCCGCCGACCGGCAGGCGTTCGCCAACCGACTCGACGCGTTGCTGCGGCGGAAATCCTGACCGGGCCGGCGACGACCGCGTCCGCGAGCCGCTTCATCGGCAGCCCCTCCGCTACAATCGCCTCGTCCGGGTTTCGCACACGCGAACCGGATGCGGCGAAATCGAAACAGGATCGGAAGGACGAGCGCGATGAATCATGTGGCCGACGACACCCGGCGCGATGCCGGGGCAAACGTGCCGCGCTGGCCGGTGCATTCGCTTCTGCTCAGCCTCGTCCTGGCCTGCCTGATTCCCGGACTCATTGGCGCGGGCCTGCTGGTCTTCCGGGACTACCAGTCGAGCCGAAGCATCATCGAGGAGAACGCGCTGCGGACCACGCGCGCACTGGTGCAGGCGGTCGACAGCCATCTCTTCAAGGCGCAGGCCGTGGCCCAGGCGCTGTCCACCTCGGATGCGCTGCGCTTGCGCGATTTCGCCGGCCTGTATCGCCAGGCGCGGGCCTTCCTCTTGCTGAACCATCTCGGCAACAGCATCGCGCTCAGCGACGCCAGCGGCCAGCAACTGTTCAATACGTCGCGAGAGTTCGGCGAGCCATTGCCCCGGCACGGCAGCCTCGACCAGATTCGCCAGGTGGTCGAAACCGGCCAGCCTTCGATTTCGCGGGTGTTCATGGGCAACCTTGCCCAGAGGCTGCTCGTGACGGTGGACGTGCCGGTCATCCTGGAGGGCAAGGTGATCTACGTCCTCACGACCGTCATTCGCCCGGACATCCTGAATGACATCCTGAAGTCGCAGGGACTGCCCCAGGACTGGATCGCCGCGGTGCTGGACAGCGAGGGCACGTTCGTCACGCGCACGCGCTCGCCGGAGGAATTCGTGGGCAAGAAGCCCAGCGCAGAGCTGCTGCGCCACGCGGGCGAATCGCTCGAAGGCGCGTTCGAGTCGATCACGCCGGACGGACTCCCTGTGCTGTCGATCTTCACGCGCTCGCCCGCCACCGGATGGACGGTGGCACTGGGGATTCCGCGCGCCGCTGTCACGGCCGCGTATCGGGAGCCGTTGATCCTGCTGGCCGTCGGCATGATCGTGCTCTTTGCCGCCGGACTCTGGCTGGCGTGGTCGCTGGGCGAAAGGATCGCCGTCTCCGTCCGGTCGCTCGCCGCCCAGGCCAAGGCGCTCGGGCTGGGGCAGCAGGTGCTGGTTCCGGAAGTCCACATCAAGGAAGCCGGCGAGGTTGCCGTCGCCCTGGCGGATGCCTCGAGATTGCTGCGCGAACGGACCGAAGCGCTCGAGACTGAACGCGCAAGCCGAGAGCGGCAGTTGGAGAAACTGGTGGCGGAACGCACCGAAGCGCTCGAGGCGGCCATTCAGGAGTCCGAACGGCTTGCCCGGCGGGATGCGCTCACGGGCCTGCAGAACCGGCTGTCGGCAAACGAACGCCTGCGGGCGGAATTCCTGCGCCTCAAGCGCACCGGGCGCGCCTACGCGGTGCTGCTCCTCGACATCGACCACTTCAAGCGCATCAACGACAGCTATGGCCACGAAGCGGGCGATCAGGTGCTGCGCCAGGTGGCGCGCGTGCTGGCGGCGGGCACGCGCGAGACGGACTTCGCCGGTCGCTTCGGCGGCGAGGAATTCCTGCTGCTGCTGCCGGAAACGGACCCCGAAGGCGCGCTGGCTGCCGCGGAAAAGATCAGGGCTGCGGTGGCCGAAGCCGAGGAGGCCACGGCCCGCGGCGTGACCGTGAGCATCGGCGTGGCCGGCGCTGCGCTGGAAGACGGCAATGAGGACGACGCGGTGAGACGAGCCGACCGGGCGCTTTACGATGCGAAGGCGCGTGGCCGCAATCGGGTCGAACAGGCGGGCGCGCCCAGCCGGCCGGCCGACCGGTAGCTGTCTGCCGGGACCGGACCGCTCAAGCCTTCCGTCGACCGACCAGGACGGCGGTCAGCAAGGTCCCGATGAACAGCAGCAGCGCCAGCGCGTTGATCAGCCCGCCGGCATGACGGAGCGGGAAGCTTCCGTCGAGGCCGCCGAAGACGCGCAGCAGCAGCGATGCGTGCAAGGCCGCTAGCGGCAGGTAGAAGGCCGGGTGGTAGGGAATCCGGGCGCGGGCCACCGCCGGCAGGATGATCGGCGCATGGCCGAAGATCATCGAAAAGACGAAGCCGAGCGCGACGGCATGGAGCGTCGCATCGCGCCACGGATGGCCGGGGACGAAGCCGCCTGCGATGCCGAGCACGCCGGCGAGCGCGAGCCAGGCGTAGCCGGCCAGCAGTGCGACGGCGATGAAGCGCGTCAGTCCTTCGCTGCGGGCGTTGCGGCGCGCCAGGTCATAGGCGATCAGCCAGCCGGCGAGCGCCAGCAGTCCCACTGCGAGTAGAACCAATCCCGGTTCCGGCAGCTTCAGCGTAAGCGCCGCTCCGGCAACGATCGCGCCGACGATGGCGGAGAAGAGTTGCTGCGCGACGGGCGGCGTCGGCAGGAAGCGCGTCAACTCCAGTCGCTCGCCGGCGATGGTCAGCACCAGAAAGGCGAGCCACCAGGGCACGGCGGCGGCGAGATCGCCCAGGAACATCCAGGCGAGGTTGCCCACGAGCCAGCAGGCGGCGGCGAGCGCAAGAACCAGGGTGAAGGGTGCCAGCAGGCGGCGCAGCACCTGAATGCTGGCTGCGAGCAACACGGTGGCCGCGGCCGTGAACAAGGCTTGCGGCAGCCGGTCGGGGGCTCCCGCAAGCAGCGCGATGCCGCCGATGCCGGCCGCGGCGGGCGCCAGGTACGCCCAGCCGCGAGCGAGCGCCACGGCGCGCTCGAGGCTGATCACGGTGCCCAGGAAGGCCGGGATCATCAGCGCGCCGTGCCAGCCGGCAGCGTTCGCCGCGGTGTCCGGCATGTCCCAGCCCAGGCGGGCCAGCCCCGCCAGCACGCCGCCGAGCAGGGACAGCGCGCCGAGCATCAGCAGCGGCAACCGGGCCGCCGGGCGCAGGTCGCTCACGCCGCTTTGTGCTGGTGCACCGGATCGGCCGGCTTCCCGATGCGCACGCGCCAGACGGTGGGGCCCGACTCGAGGTAATCCCAGGTGAAGTCGGCCTTCGATTCGGCCTTCATCTGGTAGTAGAGCGGCTTGGGGTCGTGGTCGTTGATCAGCAGCAAGGCTTCGCCGGCGCCCAGTCGATCGAAGGTGTCGAAGATCAGGGGATGGCGCTCACGCGGAACCATGTCGCGGACGTCGACGGTGGCTTGGAAATCGGTGCTCATGGTGTTGCTCCTTGGGGTTGCAGAGGGAAGGGGATCGAGCCGTGCGGGCTCAATCCGGCGTCCAGCCGAAGTGCGCCTTTGCCGACGCGTCCATCATGGCGGGGCTCCAGGGCGGATCCCAGACGAGGCGGGCTTCCGCGGGCAGGCCGGGCGGCAGCGTCCTGGCCAGCGTCTGCTCGACGTCTTCGAGGATCATGTCGCCCATCGGGCAGGCCGGCGAGGTCATCGTCAGCTCGACGAGAACCTTGGCGGGCGACACTTCCACCCGGTAAATCAATCCCAGCGCGACCACGTTCATGCCCAGTTCGGGATCGATGACGGCGCGCAGGGCGTCGCGAATGGCGGTCTCGTCGGGCAGGGCGGCAAGGTCGGGGGACTCTGTCATGATGGCGAAGTCAAAAGCTGTATTGGCGGGACAGCTTCATGCTATCACCGTCCTTCCCTCTGAAGCAATATAATCGATACATCTTTAAGGCGGGCCTGCTGTCATGAAGCTTACGACCTTCTCGGACTACACCCTGCGTGTCCTGATGTTCCTGGCGATCAATCGAGACCGGCTCGTCACGGTGCCGGAGATCGCCGGCGCGTACGGCATCTCGGAGAATCATCTGGTCAAGGTGGTGCACCGGCTGGCGCGCTCGGGAACCGTGGAAACCGTGCGCGGCAAGGGCGGCGGGCTGCGCCTGGCATGCGAGCCCGGCGAGATCCGGCTCGGCCAGGTCGTGCGCGCCAGCGAAGGATCGGCACCGATCGTCGAGTGCTTTTCCGAGGAAGCGAATGCCTGCCGGATCGCGCCCGCATGCCGCCTCGCTTCGATACTCGACCGCGCCTTCGAGGCCCTGTTTGCGACCCTCGACCAGTACACGCTGGCCGACCTGGTGCGCGCGCCGCGCAAGCTCGAAGCGCTGCTGGCGGCGGGCTAGCCCGCCGAGGCCGATGAAGCGCAGCCCCTTCCTGCGTGATCTCTCGCGCGACCATCACACCGCGCTTTCGCTGGCCAACCGCATCGCCAAGGCCGAAGACGGCGCCTTGGCGACGCTGGCCAGGGACGTCGCGAAGTCGTTCGATCTCGACCTGGAACCGCACTTCAGGCGGGAGGAGGAAGACCTTCTCGTCAAGCTTTCAGCGGCGGGCGAGGCGCCGCTGGTGCGCCGGACCCTGGCGGATCACGGTCGCTTGCGTGAGCTCGCTTCGCGGCTCGCCGGCGGCGACGCCTCGGTCCTCAAGG
>JBLNBJ010000224.1:0-8764 GCA_050259835.1 Ignavibacteria bacterium
AGGCCGAGGAGGCCGTCGCCTGGTACCTCTCGATCTTTCCCGAGTCGCAGGTGACGCGCATGACGCGCTACACCGACGCCGGCTACGACGTGCACCGCATGCCGCCGGGCTCGATCATGACTGTCGAGTTCGAGCTCGAAGGCGAAGCGCTGATCGCGCTCAACGGTGGCCCCTCGTTCCGCTTCACCGAGGCGATTTCGCTGCAGATCGACTGCGACACGCAGGCCGAGGTGGATTTCTACTGGGACCGGCTCTCCGCCGGCAGCGACCCGGCATCGCAGCGCTGCGGCTGGCTGAAGGACCAATACGGCCTGTTCTGGCAGGTCGTGCCGGGCTCGCTGATGGACTTGCTCGCCGACCCCGACCCCGCGAGAGGCCAGCGCGTGATGGCCGCCCTGCTCGACATGAAGAAGATCGACGTCCTCGAACTGCGCCGGATCGCCGGTCAGGCCTGAGCCTTCTGACCGTTGATCAGCACCGAAAGGCCGTCCTTGCCGAACTCCATCCCGATCGAGGTCGGCGGCAGGCGCCCGCCGAGCAGATCCGCGTAGCGCGCATTGACGCGATCGATCTCCGCCGGCGTGCGCGCCTCGCGGTATTCCTTCGAATATTGCAGCGCCCGATCGATCCCCGGGATGTGGCTGGCGATGGCGTAGGCGTTATGGACCATCATCTGCAACTTGGGATCGGCGTTGATCAAGTCCTCGATCGCCTTCGCGTCCGCACGATCACTCTTGACCGTCACATGCGCCGAGTTCGGGTCTTCGATGTCCAGCGAAAACCCGGGCTCGCGCGAGATGCCCACCGCGTCCAACTTGTCCCCGATCGCCTCCCCCGCCTCGAAGGCGAGCCGGGCGGCGTTGGCGCGCGTCGGCAGCAGCAGGGTCGGCAAGGCCAGCCGCGGGGAACCGCTTGATCCGGACGCATAAGTCGCAGGCTCGGACGTACCGCCCCCCGAAAGGCGAACCACTGCCGACGGCAACACCCCGCCGTCCGCACTTGCCGCTCGCGGAGCGTAATTGCCGGCAGGTTTTTCCGAAGCGTAGGGGAAGGCGATGGCGGCGACGTTCATTTCGGTCTCCAAGGCGGTCGGATGAAGGAGCCAAGGAGGGGGTTGCAAGGGGCGTTCCAGATTGGCACTCGGGTATTCCAATGCATCGGGCATTGCCACGGGTGCCGTGGATTGGTAGGCTGGCGCGGTTCTTGACGGAAGGCAAAGCAGTTATCGTTATGTTTCGTTTCCTAAGGGTGGGAAAGAACAAGTGAACAAATTCATCGAGCAGGTTGTCGAGAGCCTCTCTCGTGGGGACGCCATTCTCTTTCTTGGGGCCGGATTCTCGAGGCAGGCGAAGAACGTACTTGGTAGGGACTTGCCGACAGGTGACGAGTTGAAGCGCGTGCTCTTCGAGGCAATCGGTGAAACGCCAACCCAATCGGACTTGGAAAATGATCTCTCTGCCATCGCGGACTATTGCCTTTCCGACGACGCAAAGGTTCGCGCCACTGCAGATTACATGCGGAAACTTTTTACCGTCTTGGAGCTAGAAGATTGGCAAATCGACTTGCTGACGCGATATCCCTGGCGGAGGATCTACACGACTAATTATGACAACGCTGTTGAGCTTGCATGCGACGTCAGATCGAAATCCATTGCGTCCTACAGCGCCCTCGAACCCTACCCGCAAAGCTTGCCCCAAGGCCCTCTTTGCATTCACCTCAACGGAATACTTACGCACGCCACCAAAGACGACGCAAACCTCCTTCGTCTCAGTTTTGGAAGTTACGCCCATACGCGGCTTGAAGGAACAAAGTGGGGCGACCTCTTCGAGCGCGATGTTTCGTTCTCCGGGGCCGCGGTATTCATCGGCTATCGCCTGCCAGATTTGGAAATTGCCCAATTGTTGGTCGGTGATCTGACGAAAGGGAAGATCGGGTTCTTCAATGGAACGGGGTTCAGCCAGATTGAGTCGCGCCGCCTAGAGAATTTTGGCCGCGTCTTTGCAGCGACTGGATCTACCTTTGCTGACCAGTTGCATGCGGAATTTGCCAAGGTCGGCATCAACCGTTCGCCACGACGCCCTCTTCGATACTTTGAACTGCTTAAGCATCCCGGTGCACCGATATATGCAACCGACCAGGACCGTATTGCTTTACTGATGTATGGCCATCTACGCAATGAACTCGTACATGGCGACATTACAAGGCGGGACACAACTGGCGCGTATACGATCGACCGAGCAGCCGAGAAAGACATTATCGATGCTCTCGACAACGGACACGATGTCGCCATAGTTTCCCGCCTCGGAAATGGAAAGACAATTACTCTGCAGCGTGTTGGGCTGAAGCTCTTGGCAGCAGGATGGAAGATTTTTCAGGCAACCGGCGATCCTGCCATGGTTGAATCCGAGTGTGGCGAAATCGCCGGTTATCCGGGACAAGTGGCGGTCCTATTTGATGGTGCGGTCGCCAATGAACAGGCGATCAAGGCGCTTGGAATTCAGCGTCCGGCCGGCTTACGGATAATCTTCACCGAACGATCGGCCAAATACGATGCACGCATCTCAGATGAATGGCTGACCAATTCTGGAATCCGTTTGCTTTTTGAGTATCGAATCGATTCGCTCGAACAGCATGATCCGGATGCCTTCATAAGCTTGTTGGACTCGGCCGGCCTATGGGGGCGACGACTTGGTGCAATGGATCTTCTCGCCAAGAAGACTTTTGTTACCCAAGATTGCCGTTCTGAGATCTCGTCAATACTTCTACACATCGTCAAATCCGCCGACATTTCAGACCGCGTGAAGCGCGCTCTGGCGGCAGAACAGATGACGCCGCAAGAGCGTGCGTTCCTGGTTCTCGCGACGGCAATCAGCGTTACGTCAGGCGGAATTGACACCACGACACTCGCCAGGCTAAGCGGTCATTCCTCGCTGAATGAGTTTTCTCGACGACGCTCAGACTTCAGAAGTCACCTGTATTCGATACGTGGAACAAAGTTCGCCCTCAATTCGTCTCTCTTTGGTTCCTATTTCCTTCGAGAACTCGTCGCACCCAGCGAGGTTCTGGAGGTGGTTGCAAAGGCAATTCAACACGCGATTCGTCGGGGTATCGGCTTTAAGCCAAGACGATTCCAGGATGACGGGTCATACTTCAGCAGCGAGTTTCCGTCCTCGCTTTATGTGTTTAGGAATCTCCAATTGCTGGTCGACACCAGCGCGAACTCCGACGCAATTTCTTGGTTCTTCGAGGAAATAAGACGGGGCACCAGTCTGGAAGACGACCCCTTGTACTGGCTCCAGTACGCTATTTCAAGGTTCTTCGCCCATGATTCTGACCGTGCGAAGCTCTACCTGGAGAACGCTTATGGTGTTGCACGCCGGACGCCTGGCTTCTTCACGTTCCAAATTGACAATCAATATGCGCGATATCTCGTGGATAGCTGCGCGGCGACTGGCGACCCAACAGAGGCGTACGAGGCGTTCGTCGAAGCGCACCGAATTATTGCGGATCAAGCCGTAAATGCGGACTATAGACACTATCCATTCAAGGTTGCACAAGGATACCCAGACGTGCTGATGTATCACCGCCATCAACTTAGCGATGGCCAAGTCAATTTCATCGTAAATGCAATGAAGCTCGTTGTCTCTCGCGCACGGCTTGCGACTGTACCCCGCGACAAACAGAAGAGCGTTGATCAGTGCATCCGCAAGTTGTGCCGCGCACTTCGTCGAGAAGGAGTGCAGGATTCCGAACTGGAGTCGCTGTAGCAAAGCACGAAGCATAGAGGGCTCGTTGTCCGAAGGCTGTATCCTGAGCATGATTGGCATGCAGGTTCTCAACATCCACGAGCGCCGCATCCCGCGGCCCGCGGCCGAGGTGGGGCGGCTGATCGATACGCTGGCTTCCGAGGGTGACCGCCTCTGGCCGCGTGCGCTGTGGCCGGCGATGCGCTTCGACCGCGCGCTCGGCGTGGGGGCCGAGGGCGGGCATGGGCCGATCGGCTACGCGGTGGGCGAGTATCGCCCGGGCAATTACGTCCGCTTTCGCTTCACGGCGCCGGGCGGCTTCACCGGCGGCCATTGGTTCGACGTGCATGCCGAGGGCGACGCTGCCTGCGTGCTGCGGCACACGATATCGATGGATGCGCGCGGCAGCGGGCTCCTGCTGTGGACGCTGGCGATCCGCGCCTTGCACGATGCGTTGATCGAGGATGCGTTCGCGACGGCGGAAGCCGCGCTCGGGCTCACACCGCAGGTGCGGCCCTGGACGCCGTGGGTCCGGCTGCTGCGCCGCCTGATCGCGGGCCGCCGCGCGCGGCCGCAGATGTTCGGGGCGATGGCGCGGTGAGGTGCCTGGTCGTCGTCGCCCATCCGCTCGGCGACAGCCTGTGCGCAGGCACGGCCGTGAAGGTCGTCGCGGCCCTGAGGGAAGCCGGTCAGGAAGTGGAAGTGGAGAACCTCTACGAATCCGGCTTCGCGCCCGCGCTGACGGCCGACGAGCGGCGCAGCTACTACCGCCCGCCCTTCGACGACCGTGCGCTGCGCCCGCAGATCGAACGCCTGCTGCGTGCGGAAGGTCTGGTGCTGATCTTCCCGACCTGGTGGTTCGGCCTGCCGGCGATGCTGAAGGGCTGGTTCGATCGCGTCTGGGCCCCCGGCGTTGCCTACGACCATGCCGACGACCTCGGCCCGATCCGCCCCCGGCTGCATGGCCTGCGCCGCGCGATGGCGATCACTTCGCTAGGCGCGCCGTGGTGGGTGGACTGGCTGGTCATGCGCCGGCCGGTGCGGCGCCAGTTGAAGACGGCGCTGCTCGGCACCTGCGCGCCGCAATGCGCCTTCGAGATGTTTTCGATCTACCAGGCGGAGAAGCTCGCCACGGCCGACGTCGAAGGCCACTGGCGCCGCATCGAGGCGGCGCTGCGCCGATGGTAGGCGCTACAACCCCGGGTCTTCCCCTTCGCCGCGCAGCGAGGCCTCGACCACCTTGCGCGTCAGCTGCGGCGCGAACAGTTCGATGAAGACGTAGGCGTAGCCGCGCAGCCAGGCGTCCTTGCGGATGCCGATGCGCGTGGTCGACGAGCCGAACAGGTGCGAGGCGTCCATCGCGCGCAGGCCCTTGTCGGCAGCGGTGTCGAAGGCCATCGAGGCGACGATGCCGATGCCCAGCCCGAGCGCGACGTAGGTCTTGATGATGTCGGCGTCCAGCGCGGTGAGCACCACGTTGGGCTGCAGGTCGCGCGCGACGAAGGCCTGGTTGATCTTGCTGCGGCCGGCGAAGGCGAAGTCGTAGGTGACCAGCGGATGGCGCGCGATCTCTTCGAGCGTGAGGATCTTCTCCTTGAGGATCGGATGCCTGGGCGGCGCGATCACCGAGTGGTTCCACTGGTAGCAGGGCAGGATCGCCAGCTGGTCCGGGTAGCCGTCGATGGCCTCGGTGGCGATCGCCATGTCGGAGTAGCCGGAGATCACCCATTCGCAGATCTGCGTCGGGCTGCCCTGGTGCAGTTCGAGGCGCACCTTCGGGTAGCGCTCCATGAAGGCCTTGATGGCGCCGGGCAGCGCATAGCGCGCCTGGGTGTGCGTGGTGGCGATCGACAGGCTGCCTTCGGTCTCCTTGCTGAACTCGTCGCCGATCTGCTTGAGGTTGGCGAGGTCGCGCAGCGTGCGCTCGGCGATGGCGATGATCTGGCGGCCGGGGTCGGTGACGCCGGTGAGGCGCTTGCCGTGGCGCACGAAGATGTCGACGCCGAGTTCCTCCTCGAGCAGGCGAATCTGCTTCGATACGCCGGGCTGGGAGGTGTACAGGGCCGCGGCTGCCTCGGAGACGTTGAGGTTGCGCCGCGCCACTTCCTGCACGTAGCGCAGTTGCTGGATGTTCATCGCATTGTTCCCTCGTCTTATTCCAGATTGTTCTTAGGATGTGACTATAAAGTATTTTTTAAGCTTATAGCGAGTCGCTACGATGCGCCGCATCAACGGCCAAGGAAGCATCGTGGATCTCGCCCAAGTCATCTCCGGTTTCGCAGTCGGCGCCATCGTCGGGATCACCGGCGTCGGCGGCGGCTCGTTGATGACGCCCCTGCTGGTGCTGATCTTCGGCGTCGCGCCCGCCACCGCGGTGGGCACCGACCTGCTCTACGCGGCGATCACCAAGTCCGGCGGCACGCTGGTGCATGCGCGCCGCGGCAACGTCGATTGGCGCATCACCGGCCTGCTCGCCGCCGGCAGCCTGCCGGCCGCGGCGCTCACGCTGTTCCTGGTTTCCCGCTTCGCGCCTGGCGGCCTCGGCGGCGCGGCCCACGTGATCAAGTTCTCGCTCGGCGTCGCGCTGCTGCTAACCGCCGTTGCGCTGGTGTTCCGCCGCCGCCTGCAGGCCTGGGCGCAGACGCACGATGTCGACACGTTGCCGGCGCATCGCCGTAATCGCCTCACGGTGGTCACCGGCGTCGTGCTCGGCACGCTGGTGTCGCTCTCCTCCGTCGGCGCCGGCGCGCTGGGCGTGACGGCGCTGTTCTTCCTCTACCCCAAGCTGCCGGCGATCCGCATCGTCGGTTCCGATCTCGCGCACGCCGTGCCGCTGACGCTCGTCGCCGGGCTCGCCCACTGGTGGCTCGGCAGCGTGGACTGGTCGCTGCTGGCGAGCCTGCTTGCCGGCTCGCTGCCCGGCATCTTCATCGGCAGCCATCTCGCCAATCGCATCCCCGAACGCGTGCTGCGTCCCACCCTGGCCGGCATGCTGGTCCTGGTCGGCGGCAAGCTGATCGCGGCGTAACCACGGAGAACGCCATGTACCGCTACGACAACATCGACCGCCAGCTCGTCGCCGAACGCGTCGCGCAATACCGCGACCAGACGCGGCGCTACCTCGCCGGCGAGCTCTCCGACGACGAGTTCCGCCCGCTGCGCCTGCAGAACGGCCTCTACATCCAGCGCCACGGCCCGATGTTCCGCATCGCCATCCCCTACGGCCACGTCTCCAGCACGCAGTTGCGCGCGCTGGCCCGCATCGCCCGCGTGTACGACCGCGGCGTCGGCCACTTCAGCACGCGCCACAACCTGCAGCTCAACTGGGTGCGGCTGGACCAGGTGCCGGACATCCTCGCCGAGCTGGCGAAGTACGACATGCACGCGATCCAGACCTCGGGCAACTGCATCCGCAACGTGACGGCCGATCCGCTCGCCGGCGTGTCGCGCAGCGAAGTCGCCGACCCGCGCCCGTGGGCCGAGATCGTGCGCCAGTGGTCGACCTTCAACCCGGAGTTCGCCTACCTGCCGCGCAAGTTCAAGATCGCCGTGAGCGGCGGCCCGGACGACGGCGCCAACGTGCGCATGCACGACCTCGGCCTGCAGCTGGTGCGCGACGCCGCCGGCGAATTGGGCTTCCGCGTGCTGGTGGGCGGGGGCCTGGGCCGCACGCCGATCCTCGCCGAGGTGGCGCGCGAGTTCCTGCCCTGGCGAGACCTGCTCACGTATTCCGAGGCGATCCTGCGCGTCTACAACCTGCATGGCCGGCGCGACAACGCCTTCAAGGCGCGCATCAAGATCCTCGTCAAGGCGCTCGGCATCGAGGAGTTCGCGCGCCAGGTGGAAGCCGAATGGGCGCACCTCAAGGAGGGTCCGGCCACGCTCACCGAGGCCGAGGTCGCGCGCGTCGCCGAGCATTTCGACGGCCCGGACTACGAGGCGCTGCCGGGGCTGGACGCCAGCTTCGAGTTCGCCAAGCGGCGCGAGCCGGCCTTCGCGACCTGGGTCGCCCACAACGTGCATGCCCACCGCGTGCCGGGCTACGCGGCGGTGACGATCTCGCTCAAGGCGCCGGGGCACGCGCCCGGCGACGCCACCTCGGCGCAGATGGAACTCATCGCCGATCTCGCCGAGCACTACGCCTTCGCCGAGATCCGCGTCACGCAAACGCAGAACCTGCTGCTGCCGGACGTGCGCCTGCATGACCTCTACGACCTCTGGAACGCGCTGCGGGGCGCGAAACTGGCGACACCCACCGTCGGCCGCATTGCCGACATCACCGCCTGCCCGGGCGGCGACTACTGCGCGCTCGCCAACGCGCGCTCGATCCCGCTGGCGCAGGCTATCCAGGCGCGCTTCTGCGATCTCGGCGAACAGGACGACATCGGCGAGCTCAAGCTCAACATCTCGGGCTGCATGAACGCCTGCGGCCATCACCACGTCGGCAACATCGGCCTGCTCGGCGTCGAGAAGAACGGCGAGGAGTTCTACCAGATCACGCTCGGCGGCGCCTGGGGACTGGAAGCCTCGCTGGGCCAGGTGATCGGCCCGGCGGTGGCCTACGACAAGGTGCCGGCGACCATCGCCCGTATCGTCGAGAACTACCGAATGTGTCGCCGCCCGCACGAGCGCTTCATCGACACCTTCAAGCGCATCGGCGCCGACAGCTTCCGCGCCGCCGCCTACGAGAACGACGACACCACCGAATACGAAAGAGAGACTGCAAATGGCTAAGATCATCAAGAACCGCGAAATCATCGACGACGCCTGGACGGTGCTGCGCCTGGCGGCCAACGAAACGCCCGAGACCGTCAGGCTGCCCGCCGGCGCCGTGCTGGTGCCGCTGGCCGTATGGCAGGCGCGCAAGGAGGACCTGATCCGCCGCGAATGGGACCACGGCGCCGCCTACGGCGTGTGGCTCGGCCCCACGGACGACCCGGCCGCGTTGGCCAACGACCTCGAAGACCTCGCCGTCGTCGCCGTCGATTTCCCGAAGTTCACCGACGGCCGCGGCTATT
>JBLNBJ010000225.1:0-4323 GCA_050259835.1 Ignavibacteria bacterium
ACGTCACCTGGCAGATGGTCGAGAACTTCCTCGCCGGCGGCGCGGCCATCAACGTCTTCGCGCGCGCCAACGGCATCGGGCTCACGGTGGTCGACGCCGGCGTGGCGCACGACTTCGGCAAACGCGCGAACCTGTTCGACGCCAAGATCGCGCCGGGCACGGCCAACTTCCTCGAAGGCCCGGCGATGACGGCTGCACAGCGCGACGAGGCCATGGCGCGCGGGGCCGCCATCGTGCGTGCCCTGGCGGCCGAGGGCTGCGACGTCATCGGCTTCGGCGAGATGGGCATCGGCAACACGGCCTCTGCCTCGCTGATCACGCATTGCCTGACCGGCGCCACGCTGACCGCCTGCGTGGGCCGTGGCACCGGGCTCGACGACGCCGGCCTGGCGAGGAAGCGCGAACTGCTGGCGCGCGCGCTCGACCGCTTCGACGGCGCGCGCAACTGCCCGCTCACGGTGCTCGCGCAGTTCGGCGGTTTCGAAGTCGCCATGATGGCCGGCGCGATGCTGGAGGCGGCGAAGTCGAAGCTCGTGGTGCTCGTCGACGGCTTCATCTGCGGCGCGGCGGCGCTGGTCGCGGCGCGCCTGGCGCCCGCCTTCCGCGACTACGCGGTCTATTGCCACGCCTCGGCGGAGCCCGGCCATCGCGTGCAGCTGGAGGCGCTCAATGCGTCGCCGCTGGTGGACCTCGGCATGCGCCTGGGCGAGGGGACCGGTGCGGCGGTGGCCTGGCCGCTGCTGCGCGCGGCCTGCGCCTTCGTGAACGAGATGGCGAGCTTCGAATCGGCGGGCGTCAGCGGCAAGAACGACTGAGGCGCATGCGCAGCATGGCGGGGTCGCCTACAATGGCGCCCTTTCCCGCCCCTAAACCTTCGTCATGACCGATATTTCCGCCTTCAGCAGCCTCGTCGTCTTCCTGGTCGAACCGTCGGCCGCGCAGGCCAAGTTCATCACCGGCGAGTTCAAGGGGGTCGGCATCGAGCACGTGCGCGTGTTCGACAGCGGCGACGCCGTGCTGAAGGCGATGCGCGAATCGCGGCCCGACGCGGTGGTCAGCGCGCTCTACCTGCCGGACATGTCGGGCACCGACCTCGTCGGCCGCATGCGGCGCGAGCGCGACCTCGAGCAGGTGGCGTTCATCCTGATCTCCAGCGAAACGCGGCCGCAGGCGCTCGAGCCGGTGCGCCAGGCGGGCGTGTGCGGCATCGTGCCGAAGCCGTTTTCCCAGGCGCAGCTCGTCACGGCGCTGTCGACGACGCTCGACTTCCTGCGCCAGGACAACGACCTGGTGGCGGAGATTGACGGAGAGAACCTGCGCGTGCTGCTGGTCGACGACAGTCCGAGCGCGCGCAAATTCATGCGGCGCGTGCTCGAGAACCTGGGCATCGAGAAGTTCATCGAGGCGGAAAACGGCCGCGAGGCGGTGGGCATTCTCGCCGACACGCAGGTCGACCTCGTCGTCACCGACTACAACATGCCGGAGATGGACGGTCGCGAGCTGGTCGAATACATCCGCAAGCAGAGTTGGCAGAACTCGGTGCCGGTGCTCATGATCACCAGCGAGTCGGACAGCGCGCGCCTCGCGGCGGTGCAGGAGTCCGGCGTCTCGGGCATCTGCGACAAGCCGTTCGAGCCGGCCGTGATCAAGCGGCTGCTCTGGAACATGCTGGGGCAGCGTTAGCCCTTGCGCAGCGAAGTCGAACGCTTCTTCGCCGCGCTGCGCTTCTTCACGCGGCTGCCGGTGCCGGCCTGGGTGGGCCACTCGCAGGCCCAGCTCGACGGTGCGGCGCGCTACTTCCCGCTGGTCGGCATTATTGTCGGCGCCATCGGCGCGGCGGTGACGGTGGCCGCGGCGGCGGTCCTGCCCGAAAGCCTGGCGGTGATCCTCGGCATGGCGGCGACCCTGCTTGCCACCGGCGCCTTCCACGAAGACGGCTTCGCCGACGCCTGCGACGGCTTCGGCGGCGGCTGGGACAAGGCGCAGGTGCTCGCCATCATGAAGGACTCGCGCATCGGCAGCTACGGCGCCATCGGCGTCGCGCTGCTGCTGCTGGCCAAGTGGAACGCGCTGATGGAGCTCGATCCTGCCGTGCTGCCGTTCGCGCTGGTGGCCGGCCATGCGGCGTCGCGCTTCGCGTCGACGGCGCTGATCTTCGCGCTCGATTACGTCCGCGACGACGACGCCTCGAAGTCGAAGCCGCTCGCCACGCGCATGTCGGGCGCCGCCTTGGCCGTCGCCGCGCTGTTCGGCCTGCTGCCGTGCGCGCTGCTGCCGCTGCCGGAAGTCGGCTATGCGCTGGCGGGCGTTGCGCTCGTCACGCTGCTGGCGGCGCGCTATTTCGTGCGCCGCATCGGCGGCTACACCGGCGATTGCCTCGGCGCCGCGCAGCAGCTCGCCGAACTCGCCTTCACCTTGGGGCTGCTATGCGACTTTTCCTGATCAGGCATCCGCGTCCGGACGTCGGCACCGACGTCTGCTACGGCCAGAGCGACGTCGGCATCGCCGAGGAAGCGGCCGCGGTGGCGGCCCGCGTGAAGCCGCTGCTGCCCGAAGGGGCGGCCTTCTACAGCAGCCCGCTGAAGCGCTGCCGGCTGCTGGCCGAGGCGCTGCACCCGGCGCCGCGCTTCGACGACCGCCTGCGCGAGCTCCACTTCGGCAACTGGGAACTGCGCACCTGGGACGATATCGGCCGCGACAACGTCGACGCCTGGGCGGCCGATCCGCTCCACTACGCCGACCACGGCGGCGAGAGCATCGCGCAACTGCGCCGGCGCGCGGCGGCCTGCGCGCGCGAGATCGCCGCGCGCCACGACGAAGCGGTGCTGGTGATCCACGCCGGCGTGATGAAGGCGCTCGCCGTCGAGCTGCTCGGCCTGCCCGATCCCGCCTGGTTCTCGACCTCGTTCGCCTTCGGCACCGTGAGCCTGATCGAGGACGGCCGGCTGGTGCTTCACAACGCGTCGGCGGCGGCGGAAGCGGCCGCCGGAATGGCAAAATAGGCCCATGCCGTCCGCCGTGCCGTTCGCCTCGCTTTCCCGCGCGCTGGTCATCAAGCTGCGCCATCACGGCGACGTCCTGCTGTCCGCGCCGGTGTTCTCCGCGCTCAAGCGCGCGGCGCCGCAATGCGAAGTGGATGGCCTCGTCTATGCCGACACCGCGCCGATGCTCGCCGGCCATCCGGACATCTCGCGGCTGTTCACCATCGACCGCAACTGGAAGCGCCAGGGCCTGAAGGCGCAGGCGTCGGCGGAATGGGCGCTGCTGTCGCGGCTGCGCGCGCGCCGCTACGACCTCATCGTGCACCTCACCGTTCATCCGCGCGGCGCCTGGCTCGCCCGGCTGCTGCGGCCGCGCTGGTCGGTGGGGCCGCGCCGGCCCGACGCCGGCGCCTTCTGGCACAGCAGTTTCACTCACCTCTATGCTGCGCAGTCGC
Source organism: Ignavibacteria bacterium (assembly GCA_050259835.1). Taxonomy (GTDB): domain Bacteria; phylum Pseudomonadota; class Gammaproteobacteria; order Burkholderiales; family Rhodocyclaceae; genus Nitricoxidireducens. Next base: position 3,437 of record JBLNBJ010000225.1, read on the forward strand.
ATCCCGACCGGCACACCGTCGACACCCACCTCGACGCGCTGCGCGCGCTCGGCATGGAAGTCGACCTCGCCGCCGCCGACGTCGCGTTGGTTCCCGGCCCGGACGCCGAGGCGCGCATCGACGCGCTGATGGCGCAGCACGGCTTGATGTCTGGCCGCTTCGTCCACCTCCACCCGGCCTCGCGCTGGCGCTTCAAGTGCTGGCCCGCCGACCGTGTTGCGGCCCTGTGCGACGCGCTGGCGCCGCGCGGCCTGCCGCTGGTGCTGACCTGCGCGCCCGATCCCAAAGAGCGCGACTTGGTCGCCGCCGTGCGTGCGGCGGCACGAGTGCCCACGATCGATCTTTCCGGCGCGCTCAGCCTCAAGGAACTCGCCGCGCTGACCGCGCGCGCGCGGCTGTTCGTCGGCGTCGACTCCGCACCCATGCACATGGCGTGCGCGATGGGCACGCCGGTGGTGGCCATCTTCGGCCCTTCGGGCGATCGCGAGTGGGGCCCCTGGCACACGGAGAGCCGCATCGTCGTCTCGGCCGACCACGCGCATTGCCGTCCCTGCGGCCGCGACGGCTGCAACGGCAGCAAGATCAGCGAATGCCTGACGACCCTGCCGGTCGCGCAGGTGCTCGCAGCCTGTGAGGAACTGCTCGGATCATGAAGACCGCCATCGCCCGGCAGAAGTACACGCCCTTCGGCGGGCGACCGCGCGCAGCGGAGGGGGCCCCGCCGCAGGCGGGGGCGAAGCGTCCGCGCGCGGGATGCCGCCGCCGTGCCGGGCGGATGCCGGAGTCGACATGAAGATCGCCATTGCAAGGCAGAAATACACGCCCTTCGGCGGCGCCGAGCGCTTCGTCCAGCGCGCGCTCGACGGCTTGCGCGCGCAGGGCGTCGA
>JBLNBJ010000226.1:0-19147 GCA_050259835.1 Ignavibacteria bacterium
CGGGCGCCGTCGGCGAGCATCATGGCGCCGAACATCGCGCCCCAGGCGGGGCCGTCGACCCGGAAGCGGCGCTGCGATTCGGGATTCGTGAACAGCGCCTTGTAGCCGACCTTGTCGCCCAGCACGGCGGGCAGCGCTGCGATCAGCCTGCCGCGCGCGCAGGCGGCGTCGGCCATGTCGATGCCGGCGCCGAAGCCGCGGCTCGGCGTGCCGGCGCGGAATTCGCCCACGTAGGCCGCCACGGCGGCGGCGTCGGGGCAGGCGCCGAGCGCCGGCAGCGGCAGGACGGCGGCGAGAGCGAAGGCGAAGACGATGGATGCGTATTTCATGAGTCCGGATTAAACGCCGGTCCGCATGTCGGCGCAAGCCAGCCGCCAGCCGCATGAAAAGGCTGCGCGGGCGAGGTATGATGGATTTCATCGAGAAGGAGCTGATATGGCTGGCGGTTGGGGTTGCCCGCACGAAGTGGACGAGGTCTGCACCAAGATCAACAACCTGCCCTGCAGTCCGGGGATGAAGGGTTGCGTGCTGGCCGGACGCTACGTCTTCGCCGACGACGCGAAGAACGCCCGCCTGCGCGAGAAGCAGGCGCGCGAGGCGGCCGGCGAGGTCGCGGCCGAGGACTCTTCCAAGGCTCCGTGAAGGGACGGCCATGGAAATGAAGAAGCTCAATTCCGGCAAGTTGCGCGCAGCCGGCTACGATGCGCGCGCGCGGCTGCTGCGCGTGCAGCTGGACGACGGCACGACGCTCGAGTACGCGGCGGTCGGCGACGAGGTTTGGCGCCGCCTGTCCTCGTCGGGCGCGGCGTGGAGCTACTACCGCGACAACATCGAGGAAGAATTCACCGCGCGGCGCGTGTCGGGCGATGCCGCGTCGGCGCCGAAGAAGAATCCGCTCGACGACCTGTGGGAGAAGTGATGACGACGATGTTCCGCGCGGCGGCCCGCCCCGCCGCTGTCCGCTGACGCCATGCCGGCCGCCGACCGCGTGGTGCAGGCATCGTGGATCGCCGCGGCGGTCGTGCTGATCCTCGTCCTGATGCTGCACCTCTTGCCGGCACTGCTGGCAGGCCTGCTGGTGTTCCAGCTGGTGCACGTGCTGGCGGGCCTCTTGGCCGGCCGAGTTTCCAATCGGCGCGCCAAGCTGGCCGCGGTGCTGGTGCTGGCGCTGCTCGTCATCGCCGCCGTTGCGGCGGGGGTGGTGATGGCGGTCGGCTTCTTCGGCAGCCATGGCGGCGTCGGCGAACTGGCGCACCGGATGGCTGACACCATCGAGAACGCGCGCATGTGGCTGCCGCCGTGGGTGGTGGACAGCCTGCCGGAAGGCATCGACAGCCTCAAGGACTCGGCGGCCCACTGGCTGCGCGAGCATGCGGGTGAGGTCGGCGGCGTCGGCAAGGAGGCCGGCATCGCCTTCGTCCACGTGCTGGTCGGCATGATCATCGGCGCCATGGTGGCGCTGCACGAGGCGGCGACGACGCCCACCACGCGCCCTCTGGTGGGGGCGCTGACGGACCGCGCCCGCGAGCTTGCCCGAGCGTTTCGCCGCGTCGTCTTCGCGCAGGTCCAGATCGCCGCCATCAACACCTTCTTCACGGCGCTCTACCTCGCCGTTGCGCTGCCGCTCGCCGGCATCCATCTGCCGCTCACCAAGACGATGATCGTGCTCACCTTCGTCGTCGGCCTGATGCCGGTGGTCGGCAACCTGGTGTCGAACACCGTCATCGTCGTCGTCAGCCTGGCGGTGTCGCCGCTGGTCGCGCTGGCCTCGCTGGCCTTCCTGGTCGTCATCCACAAGCTCGAGTACTTCCTCAACGCCAAGATCGTCGGCACGCAGATCGCCGCCAAGACCTGGGAGTTGCTGCTCGCGATGCTGGCGATGGAGGCTGCGTTCGGCCTGCCGGGCCTGGTGGCGGCGCCGATATACTATGCCTACGTGAAGGGCGAGCTGACGGCCGTGGAGCTCGTGTAGCCGGCCGGGCGAACCAGGAAGAACTAGGGGAGGACACATGGCGGACATCATCGCGTTGCTGCAGCCGAGCGTGCCGGATCGCGAGGGCCTTGCCGAATTCGTCGAGGACCTGGCCGACATCGTCCCCAACATCGAGCGCGACGTCGCCAAGCTCAAGCGCACCCCGGACGACAACGCGCTGATCTCGGCGCTGTTCCGCGCCATGCACAACATCAAGGGCGACGCCTCTATCTGCAAGGTCGAGATGGGCGTGCTCGTCGCGCATCCGATCGAGACGCTGCTGTCGCGCCTGCGCGGCGGCGAGATCGTCTTCTCCGAACTGCTGGCCGAGGTGGTGCTGCTGGCAATGGACCGGCTGGAACTCGCGGTCGAGGCGCTCGCCGCCGGACGGTCGGTGGCCAATCTCAAACTGGTCGAACTCGTCGGCGGGCTCGAGGGCATGGCGGCCGCGCCGGATGCCGAACTCGACGACCGCGCCGTCCGGCTGATCGAGGCCGTCACGGGATTCCGGCCCGTGCATGCGGGCGCCCAGGTGCGTCCGGTCGGCTCCCATCCCGTCCCCGGCGCCGAGAGCCTCGGCGCGGACCTGAAATTCTTCCGTTCGCTGGCGCAGCAGTTCGAGGCGCGCTCGTCGCTGTTCAAGGGGCGCAGCGGGCGCCTGCTGCGCCTTGCGCTCGACACCAACGCAGTCGCCGGCAATCCGGTCGACCCCGTGCAGCTGGAAGCCGCCGTCTATATGCACGACGTCGGCATGATGTTCATGCCGGAATCCGTCTGGCTCAAGCTCGGCCAGATGACGGACGAGGACAAGCGCATGATGCGCGATCACCCGGCCTACGCCGCGGGCCTGCTCGAGCGCATGCCGGGATGGCAGGCGGCCGCCGAGATGGTGGCCCAGCACCACGAGATGCCTGACGGCGGCGGCTATCCCGGCGCCCTGCGCGCCGACGGCATCTGCGCGGGCGCCAAAGTGCTGGCCATCGTCGACGCCTTCGAGGCCGTCACGCTCAAGCACAGCCACCGGGGCCAGAGCCGCTCGCTCTTGCGCGCGATCGCGGAGATCAACGCCTGCGACAACCAGTTCGCGCCCGAGTGGATCGGCCACTTCAACACGGTGGTGCGCCGCATGGTGGAAGGCTGATCGGCTTCCCACGGTCATAGGCGGGAAGCGTATCCCGCGTGGTATCAGGGCATTGTGCGGCGCCGCAACCCGGCCGGTATAATCGCGGCTTTAAATCCCCCCGGCCCAGATCATGCTCCCCGTCACCCTTGCCCGCTACCTCGTCGAGGCCGAGCGGAAGAATCCCGCCGTCAGCGCCGACCTGCGTTTCCTGGTCGAAGTCGTCTCCCGTGCCTGCAAGGCGATTTCCATCGCCATCGGCAAGGGCGGACTGGCCGACGTGCTGGGCTCGGCGGGCAGCGAGAACATCCAGGGCGAGGCCCAGAAGAAGCTCGACGTCATCTCCAACGAAATCCTGCTCGACGCCAACGAATGGGGTGGCCACCTCGCCGCCATGGCGTCCGAGGAGATGGAAGACCCGCACCAGATCCCGCATCGCTATCCGAAGGGCGAGTTCCTGCTGGTGTTCGACCCGCTCGACGGCTCCTCGAACATCGACGTCAATATCTCGGTGGGGACGATCTTCTCCGTGCTGCGCTGCCCCGAAGGAACCGAGAACGTCGACGAGAAGGCGTTCCTGCAGCCCGGCACCCAGCAGGTGTGCGCCGGCTTCGCCGTGTACGGTCCGACGACGCTGCTGGTGCTGACGCTCGGCGACGGCGTCCAGTGCTTCACGCTCGACCGCGAATTCGGCCATTTCGTGCTGACGCAGGAAGCGATGCGCATTCCCGAGGACACCAAGGAGTTCGCCATCAACATGTCGAACCAGCGCTTCTGGGAGCCCCCGGTGCAGCGCTACGTCGCCGAGCTGCTGGCCGGCAAGGAAGGCCCGCGCGCGCAGGACTTCAACATGCGCTGGGTCGCCTCGATGGTGGCCGACGTCTTCCGCATCCTCACGCGCGGCGGCATCTTCATGTATCCGGTGGATAGCAAGACCGTGGCGAAGGGCGGCAAGCTGCGCCTGATGTACGAGGCGAATCCGATGGCGATGATCGTGGAGCAGGCCGGCGGTCGCGCTACGACCGGACGCGAGCGCATCCTCGACATCAAGCCGGCCGGACTGCATCAGCGCGTGCCGGTGATCCTCGGTTCCAAGAACGAAGTCGAGCGCGTCACCGCCTACCACCGCGAATAGGCGCCCGGGAGGCCCGGCGCCCGGCGTTCAGCGCCAGGACTCGATCGCCTCGAAGCTGGCGTCGGCGAGCTTGTCGTCGGTGCCGAACACCATCTGCATGATGATGTCGGTGTGCCAGCCGAGCCGGTCGCGCCGGCCCGGAAGCTTGCCGAAGATGCAGGGGCCGCCGCGCGGCTGCAATTGCGTCTGCACGCGCGCCTGGCCCACCAGCGCCGCGCAGTTTTCGGCCGAGCGCGTCGTCGTCGTCGCGCCGCGCGCCTGAAGGGCCGCCTGCGTCTGGACGAGGCCGAGGCCGGGCTGGAATTCCTTTTGCAGTTCGAGCAGCAGCGGCGCCGCGCCGTCGTTGGTGCCGCCGCAGCCGGCGAGGGCCAGGAGCGCGAGAAGTATCGGAAGCCTCATCGTCCAATCCCGTTGATCGAGCGCTATCTGCAGCTGCAGTCGAAGTCCCAGGTGCAGGAATCGATCGACTTCACGCAGCGCCCCTTGTTGTCGTAGACGATGCATTCCTTTTCGCAGCACATGCAGCCTTGCAGCCGCGTTTTCTGTGCGGAGGCCTTGACGCGCAGGTCGTCGACGAAATGGGCGACCGGCTTGCCGTTCTGGTCGACGATGGCCCTGCCGTCGGCCGAGATGCGCAGCTCCAGCTTGTCCATCGTGGCGGGGGCGGCCGCGGGTCCGGCCGCCCAGGCGAACAGGGAGGCCGCGATCAGCGCGGCCAGGACGATGCCATTGCGCAACCTGCGATTCATGTCATGCTCCTTTCGGGAAGGCCAAGCTTGCGGGGAAAGGCGATCGGCTTGCCATCGGCTAGCCCAGACATGATGTATAGATAGCCGAAAGGCATATTGCAAGAACGACGGCCCCGTGCGATCTCGCGCGCGCCTTGCTCTTCGATGGGGAAGGAACGAAGGGCCGCCCCGCGGATGCGGGAGTTCTCTACTCGGCGGCGGGCGCCTGCCACTCGAAGCTGCCCTGCTGGCCGGCGAAGATTCGCTCGGCATTGCCGGTCAGTTCGTGCAGGCGCCGGTGCAGCGGCGTGGGCGTAAGGCTCGCCAGCGGCGACTCGCCGTACACGGGACGCCGCGCGTAGACCTGCGCGTCGCCGGCCACGGCCTCGATGCGGCAGCCGATGCCGTTGGCCGCATCCTTCCTGGCCTGGGCGACGGCGGCGAGCTCCTGGGCGATGCCTTCGATGTGCTCGTGCAGCGCCTTCACTTCCTCGTTCAGCGCGGCCAGCTTGCGCAGGTTGGGGGCGACCCGGCCCAGCAGGCTTTCCCACTGCGTCTGTTGCGTCGGGTTGAGCACCACGCTCTTGGCCTTGATGCGCGGGGCCATCGCTGCGTAGGTCTTCATGTCGGGCTGCGCACCGAGGCTCTGCACCGCGGCGCCGAATTGCGTGAGCTTCGCTTCGGCTTCGCTGCGGGTGCCTTCCAGCGCCTTGCGCTGATCCTCGAAGGGCAGCAGGTCGGGCAGCATCAGGATGACGCGCGTCGGCACCTCGCGTCGGGACGACGCGCGGTTCACCACGGCATTGCGGGCGGCGATGGTGCAGCCCTCGGCTTCCTCGATGATCACCTCGTCGGCCACGATGTCGCTATTCACCGCGCGCCCCACGCGCACGCGGCCGCCGATGATCATCGCCCCCTCGGCGCGTTCCACCGTCACTTCGCCGCCGCGCGCCTCGATCAGCGCGCGCGAGGCGGTGCCGGCGACGCTGATGGTGCCGTTGGGACTGTGGACGCTGCCGCCGCTGATGTTCTGCTGCAGCGTGACGCGGCCGCCGTCCGACAGGATGTTGCCGAAGACATCGGCGAAGAAGCTCATGTTGTGGCCTTCGACGACGCGCTTCTCCTGCACCTCGCCGTGCTCCTCGTAGTCGTCGCCGGCGAGCGAAAGATCGCCGGTGGTCCGCATGCTGACGCCTTCGCGGCTGACGATCTTGTCGATGATCGAGACCTGGCCCGAGCGGGCGTCGATGTCGAGGAAACCATTCTTGGCGGCGACCAGGTACTCGCCCGAGCCGTCCCGGGTCAGCTTGGTGCCGGGGCCGGCCAGCGTCTCGATGTCGAAGTCCTGCACGATCGGCGGCGTCAGTTCTTCGCCGGCGACGGTCCAGCCCGGGCGGCCCGCCACGCGGGGAACCTTCTTGAACAGGCGGGTGCCGGCGACGACCTGCGGGAAGCGGTTGCGGTAATGGCGCAGGTCCATGCGACCGTTGGGCAGCAGCCTGGGCGCATCGTCGCGCCGCAGCAGGTCGGTCTGCTCGTCGATGCTGGCGTCGCGCCCCGGGATCGGGGCCTTGGCGGTGGCGATTGTCAGGCGCGCCGCCTGGTCGCGCGCGATCGCCTCGCGCACCGCCCGGACGTCGATGCCGAAGCGCACGCCCTTGTCCCACAGCGCGGCGATGAATTCATCGAAGTCGGGCGACAGCCGCTCGGTGCTGCGGCGCTTGCCGTCCGGCGCGCTCGGGTCGTCCTCGATGCGCTCGACGACCACCGGTTCGAACATGTATTCGGCCGAGCCGCCGTCCGCGCCTATCTTGACGCCGCGGTAGATGTCGCGCCGCTCCGGCGGGAAGGCCACGATGTCCCGCGCGATGCGCACCAGCGGCGGCCGGCCCTTGCGCTTGAAGTCGGCCAGCGCGGCGTCGAGCTCTGCCGGTTCCCAAAGGTAGACGAGGTTGAGGAAGATCTCGTAATCGAGATCCTCGAAGCGCGCGCCCGATCCGAACACCCGCTCGGCGAACTGCGCGAACGGGCGGCCGCTCTCGAGCGCGGCGAGGTTCACGTAGAGGCCGTCTTCCTTGCGCTGGACGAACAGGGGCAACAGGATCTCGCCTGCCTGGAGATCGACGACGTTGCCGATGATGGTCGGATGGCTCATAGCTCTCTCAGCCGCCGGCCCGCCGCCGCCAGGGTGTCGTCGCTCTTGGCGAAGCAGAAGCGGACGACATGGTGGTCTGCGGGGCCAGGGTAGAACACCGAAACCGGGATGGTCGCCACTCCGTGCTCGCGCGTCAAGCGTTCGGCGAAGGCGGTGTCGGGCTCGTCGGAGATGGCGTCGTAGCGCGCGAGCTGGAAATAGGTGCCGGCGCAGGGCAGCAACTCGAAGCGCGAGCCGGCCAGCTCGGCGCGCAGGAAGTCGCGCTTCTGGCGATAGAACTCGGCCAGCGCGTCCGCGAAGCCCGGTTCCTCGAGCATGAAGTCAGCCAGCGCCATTTGCGCGGGGTGGTTCACGCAGAACACGATGAACTGGTGCGCCTTGCGGAATTCGGCCGTCAGCGCCCGCGGCGCCAGGCAGTAGGCGATCTTCCAGCCGGTCATGTGGTAGGTCTTGCCGAAGCTCGACACCACGAAGCTGCGCTCGGCGAGCGCCGGCGTGCGGCACACGCTCTCGTGGCGGGCGCCGTCGAACACCATGTGCTCATACACTTCGTCGGCCAGCACCACGATGCCGGTGTCTCGCACCAGGGCCTCGAGCGCCGCGAGATCCGCCGCGTCCCACACGGCGCCGCTGGGGTTGTGCGGCGTGTTGACGACGATCATGCGCGTCCTGGCGCTCACCAGCGCGCGCACCTCGTCCCAGTCCGGGCGGTAGTCCGGGAAGCGCAGCGTGGCGAACACGGCGGTGCCGCCGTTGAGTTCGATCGCCGGCACGTAGGAGTCGTAGACGGGCGCGAAGACGATGACCTCGTCGCCCGGCCGCACGCAGGCGGCCACCGCGGTGTAGATGGCCTGGGTCGCCCCGGCCGTCACGGTGATCTCGCTCTCGGGGTCGTAGCGCGCGCCGTAAAGGCGCTCGGCCTTTGCCGCGATCGCCTCGCGCAGGGGAAGCGCACCGGCCATCGGCGCGTACTGGTTGGCGCCTGCGCCCATGTGGTGCGCAACGCGCTCCACCAGCCGCGCCGGCGGCGAGAAGTCGGGGAATCCCTGCGACAGGTTGATGGCGCCGCATTCGGCGGCCAGGCGCGACATCACGGTGAAGATCGTGGTGCCGACGCGCGGCAGCCGCGACGGAACGCCCTCGAACGCCATCAGCCGACTGCGAGCAGTTCCACCTCGAACACCAGCGTCGCATTGGGCGGGATCACGCCGCCGGCGCCGCGCGCGCCGTAGCCGAGGTTCGGCGGAATGGTGAGCTTGCGCACGCCACCGACCTTCATGCCCTGCACGCCTTCGTCCCAGCCGGCGATGACGTGGCGGGCGCCGAGCGGAAACTCGAAGGGTTCGTCGCGATCCTTGCTCGAATCGAACTTGGAGCCGTCGGTCAGCCAGCCGGTGTAGTGGACCGTGACGTACTTGCCGGCGACGGCGAGATCGCCTTCGCCGGCGCGGGTGTCTTCGATGACGAGGCCGCTGGCCGTGGTGGTCGGTGCGCTCATGGAATCCTCTTTGGAAGTTGAAGGGCCATTATGCCCTGCGCCGGCGCCGCGCGGGCGCCCGGCCGGCCTAGGCCAGCAGCTTGCCGATCGCTTCGGCGACCTTCTCGGGACGGAAGGGCTTGAGGATGTAGCCGCGGGCGCCGGCCTTGCCGGCCTGGACGATGGCGTCGCGGCTGCCGTTGCCGGTGACCATCATGGCCTTGGCGTCCGGATGGCCGGCGCGGATCGCCTGCAGCGCTTCGAGTCCGTTCATGACCGGCATGTCGAGGTCGAGGCAGACGATCTCCGGCCGATGGCGTCCGACCAGTTCGACCGCCTGCTTGCCGTCGCTGGCTTCGCCGACCACCGCGACGCCGACGCGCTCGAGGATCGCCTTGAGCAGCAGCCGCATGGTGGCGCTGTCGTCGGCGATCACGGCCCGGGCGCGCGGCGGCGTCGCGGCCACGGCGGACGGCGTTCCGCCGGCGGGCGCCTGCTGCGCGGCGGCCAGCAGGCGCCGCGTATGCGCCACCTGGGTCAGCTCCTTGAGGACGCGGTCGGGCGAGAAGGGCTTGCGGATGAAGCCCGCGGCGCCGGCCTCGGCCGCCTGGCTCTCGAGTCCGGCATCGACGTTGCCGGTGATCATGACGACGGCGACGGTGGGGGCGGCGGCATGCACCTGCTTCAGCACCTCGAGGCCGTCGATGTCGGGCAGGTTCTGGTCGAGGCAGACGATGTCGGGCTCAAAGCGCTCGACGGCGGCCAGCACGCCACCGCCGCTGGCGAGGTCGGCGACGACGCGGAAGCCTTCCTCCGACAGCAGCGCGCGCAGCATGCTGCGCACGGAGGCGGCGTCATCGACGATGAGGACTTTGGCGAGCGGTGGGTTGGACATGGGCGCGGCGGCGGGGCGGCATGGCGCCGCTAGCCTAGCACGTCGGGGCGGAACAGCTTGTCGCCGGCGTCGGGCGCCAGCGGACGCGAGAAGTAGTAGCCCTGGAACTTGCTGCAGCCGAGGCCGGCCAGCACGGCCAGCTGCGCGTCCGTTTCGACGCCCTCGGCCAGCACGTCGACTTCCAGGCTGCGCGCCAGCCCGACGATGGCGGCCACGATGGCGGCGTCGTCCTTGTCCTCGGTGAGATCGCGCACGAAGCTCTGGTCGATCTTGAGCTTGTCCACGGGGAAGCGCTTGAGGTAGGACAGGCTCGAGTAGCCGGTGCCGAAATCGTCGATCGCCAGCCGTACGCCCATGGCGGACAGCGCCTCGAGCTTGGCGAGCGTCTCGTCCATGTCGTGCATCAGCGTCGACTCGGTGATTTCGAGTTCGAGCATTGCGGCCGGCTGGCCGGTCTCGGCCAGCACGCTGCGCACGATGTCCACGAGATCGCTCTGGCGGAACTGGCGCGGCGAGAGGTTGACCGAGACCGGCACTGCCGGAAGGCCGGCTTCCTGCCAGCGGCGGTTCTGCGCCAGCGCCTCGCGCAGCACCCAGATGCCGATCGGCAGGATCAGGCCGGTTTCCTCGGCCACCGGGATGAACTCGCCCGGCGAGATCATGCCGTGCTCGGGATCCTGCCAGCGCAGCAGCGCCTCGAGGCCGCAGACGCGCCGGTGGTGAAGGTCCACCAGCGGCTGGTAGTGCAGGCGGAACTGCTCGGTTTCCAGCGCGCCGCGCAGCCGGTGCTCGAGCGTGAAGAAGCGCTCGGCCTCGCTGTTCATGAGCGGCGCGAAGAACTGGAAGTTGTTGCGGCCCTGTTCCTTGGCGTGGTACATGGCGGTGTCGGCGTTCTTCATGAGCGCGTAGACGTCGCCGCCGTCCTCGGGGTAGACGCTGATGCCGATCGAGGGGGTGGCGCGCAACTGGTGGCCCTCGATGCACACGGCCGGGGCCAGCGCATTGATCACCTTCTCGGCCACCAGCACGGCGTCGTCCGGTCCGGCGATCTCCTGCAGCACGATCACGAATTCGTCGCCGCCCAGGCGCGATACCGTGTCGATCGCGCGCACCACGCCGCGCAGGCGCTCGGCCACGTGCTTGAGCAACTCGTCGCCGATGTGGTGGCCGAGCGTGTCGTTGATGCTCTTGAAGCGGTCGAGGTCGAGAAACAGGACGGCCAGGCGCGTGTCGTAGCGCGCCGCCTGCATCAGGGCCTGGCCGAGGCGGTCGAGCAGCAGCGCGCGGTTGGGCAGCCCGGTGAGGGCGTCGTGGTGGGCGATGTGCCAGATGCGCTGCTCGGCCTGCATGCGCTCGTAGATCTCGCCCTGCAGCTGGGCATTGGCGGATTCGAGCTCGGCGGTCCGCTCGACCACGCGCACCTCGAGCTCGTCGCGCGTGCGCAGCAGTTCCGCCTGCGCCTGGCGCCGCTCGGTGACGTCCTCGAAGATCCAGATGACGTCGTACTTGTGGCTGTCGTTGCCGACGCGGCGGCCGGTCACGCGCACCCAGAACTCGGTGCCGTCCTTCTTCACCACGCACTGCTCGCCGACGAACACCATGCCGCGCAGGATGACGTCGTAGGCCTGGGTGCCGAGCACCAGGTAGTCGTTCTCGGTCTTGAAGAACACGCGCGTCGAGCAGCCGACCACCTCGCCGGTGCGCCAGCCGAAGATCTCCTCGAAGCGGTGGTTGCAGCGCTGCACGCGGCGGTTGCGCACGTAGAGGATGCCGACCGCGGCGTTGTCGAAGATCATTTCCTGCTCGGCCAGCGTCTGGCGGACCTTCTCTTCGGCCTGGCGCTCGTCGGTGATGTCCTCGACCAGCCAGACCGAGCCGGCGCCCGGCCGCTCGGCATCGAAGGCGCGGCCGCTGATGCGCGCCCAGAACAGCGTGCCGTCGCGCCGCGCCAGCTGCTGCTCGCGGCGATGCGGCGTGCCGGCGCGCAACTCCTGGTAGACGGCGGCGGCCTGCTCGAATTCGTCCTCGGTGGGGAAGGTGACGCGGATCGAGCGCCCCACCATCTCGCCGCAGCCATAGCCGAACAATTCCTCGAAGCGCGGGTTGCAGCGCACGATGCGGCGCTCGCGCAGCACGGTGATGCCGATCAGCGCGGCGTCGAAGATGGCGCTGAGCTCGGCGGTGGACTGCTCGAGGGCGTCGCGCATCATGCGGTCCTCGGTCACGTCCTCCATGATCCAGATGGTGCCGGCGTGGTTGCTGTGCGGATCGACGGCCTTGGCCGAGAAGCGGCACCAGAACAAGCGGCCGTCCTTGCGGCGCATGCGCAATTCCGCCTGGTAGGGCTGGCCTACCGACAGCGCCGGGCTCGCCTCGCGGCCGGCCGCCTCGTAGTCTTCCTGCGAGGGATAGAGATCCTGTCCGGCCAGCCCGATGAATTCCTCCAGCCGGTAGCCGAACATCTCGGCGCACAGCGGATTGGCCTGGACGATGCGGCGGTTGCGCGAGAACAGGATGCCGACGGTGGCGTTCTCCAGGATCGCCTGGAGCTCGACCAGCGCCTGGGTCGTCGTCTTGCCGGAGAGGGCTGCCGCGGCCGCGCCGGTCATGCGGTCTCCAGAATCCTCAGCAGGCTGGCGGTGTCCGCGCGACCGAGGCCGCGCGCCATCAGCGCGTTCAACTGCTGCCACACCGGGGCGGAAACGGGCAGCGCACAGCCGCAGCGGGCGGCGGCGTCCATGAAGATCGCGTAGTCCTTGTGATGCAGGCGCGCCTCGACGCCCGCCGCGAAATCGCGCCGCGCCATGCGCGCGCCGAACACGTCCAGCACGTTCGAGCGCGCCGAGCCGTGCGCGAGGGCGCCGTGCACGCGCCCGAAATCGAGGCCATGGGCGCCGGCCAGGCGCGCCGCTTCGGCGCAGGCCTGGATCGTGGCGACCATGGTCATCTGGTTGCAGGCCTTCGCGACCTGGCCCGCGCCGCTGGCGCCGACGTGTACGATGCTGCGGCCGTAGAGCGCGAGCAGCGGCCGGGCGCGCTCGAGCGCCGCCGCCTCGCCGCCGACCATGATCGCCAGCGTGCCGGCGCGGGCGCCGGCGCCGCCGCCGGACACCGGCGCGTCGAGGAAGTCCACGCCGCGTTGGGCCAGGCGGGCGGCGATGCCGCGCGCGGCATCGGGCGCGATGGTGCTGTGGTCGACGATCAGGCTGCCGGGGCGGGCGCCCTCGAGCAGGCCTTGCGGCCCGAGCGCCACGGCCTCCACGTCGGCGCTTGCCGTGACGGCGGTGAAGACGATTTCGGAAGCGGCGGCCAATGCCGCCGGCGTGGAGAAGGATCGGGCGCCGGCATCGACGAGGGCTTGTGCGGAGTCGGGGCGGCGGGCCCAGACGCCCAGCTCATGGCCTGCCCGAAGCAGGTGTTCCGCCAGGGGGCGGCCGATGACGCCAAGTCCGACGAAACCCAGCTTCATCAATCCGGCTCGCTCATCTTCTCCAGCAGCTTGAGCACGGCGACCGTGTCCTCCTCGCCCATGCCCGAACCGACGACGGCATTGAACATCTGCGCCACGGTGGCTGCCGAGGGCAATGCGAGGCCGAGGCGGTGCGCCTCCTCCATGACGATGCGCAGGTCCTTCTGCTGCATCCAGGACTTGAAGCCGGCCTTGAAGTTGCGGTCCAGCATGCGCTGGCCGTGGTTCTCGAGGATGCGGCTGTAGGCGAAACCGCCGAGCAGGGCCTCGCGCACCTTGGCGGGATCGACGCCGCTCTTCCTCGCGAAGTTGAGGGCTTCGCCCACCGCGGTCACCGTCACGCTGACGAGAATCTGGTTGCAGGCCTTGGCGACCTGGCCGGCACCCGGGCCGCCGATCAGCGTGACCGCCTTTCCCATCTTCTCGAACAGCGGCCGCACGCGCTCGAACACCTCGGGCCGGCCGCCGACCATGATGGTGAGCGTTGCGTTGATGGCGCCGATCTCGCCGCCGGACACCGGTGCATCGAGGAAATCGATGCCGCGCTGGGCGAGCCGTGCGCCGATGCGCTGGGCCGCGGCAGGCGCGATGGTCGACATGTCGACGACGATCAGGCCGGGGCGCGCGCCGGTGTCGAGACCGTCGACGCCGCAGCAGACTTCTTCGACGTCGGGCGCGTCCGCGACCACCGTGAACACCACTTCGGCGTGCGCTGCGACGGCGGCCGGACTGGCGTGGCAGGTGGCGGCGACGTCCTTGAAAGGCTCCAGCGACGCGGGCCGCCTTGCCCACAGGTGCAGTGAATGGCCCGCCTGCGCCAGGTGCAGCGCCATCGGGCGTCCCATGAGGCCCAGGCCGATGAATCCGACTTCCATGCAGCGCTCCCGAGAATGGACCGCCGGCTTACGCGCCCTGCACCGCCTTGAGGATCAGCGGCACCAGCGGTTCCGGCAACTTGATCTTGCCCGCCAGCGCGAAGGCATGGCCGGCATCCGACATCTTCTTCCAGGTCTTGCGAATGATGTCGAGCCACTTCTCCTCCGTATAGTCCGGCTTCTGGCCGGCGAAGGCGAGCATGTAGTGCTCGATGAAGACGAGGTCGACCACGTCCTCCATCAATTGCGTCTCCGGGTTGACCTTGAGCTGGCGCTTGCCGACGATCGTCTTCACGCGCTCGATGGTCTCCGGATCGTAGCCGGCCTCGGCCATCAGGCGGCCGGCGGTCTCGGCGTGGAACTTGTAGAGCCCCGTGCGCCAGGCCTGGTAGCCTTCGCGCGTCATCGGATAGCTGCTGCGCGGCGTCTTCCAGCGCTGGATATGCTGCGCCCGGCAGGCCAGGCGCACGGCTTCGGAGGCTTCCGGGGCGAAGCGCTCGAGCATGTCCGACATGCGATGCGCGTAGAGCAGTTCCTTGGGCCATTCCTTGCCGTCGGCCGTTTCCTTGTTCGGGTCCTCGGCGTTGGCGGCGTCGAACAGCGCGATCGCGCGCTCGAAGCGCTTGGGATCGGAAATTGTCGTCATCATGACCTCCCTAATGAATGTGTGGATTATAGCGGCCGGCCCGGACGCTTCATACGCGGCCGACCAGCAGCAGGGAGATGTCGTCATGCAGCGGGCCGATGCCCGAATGGGCGTAGACGGCCGCGCGCACGGCGTCGATACGCTGTCCCGGGGGCGCCTTCGCCAGCACTTCGGAGAGGCGCGGCAGCCCGAACTGCGCGCCGTTGGTGTCGGCCGCCTCGATCAGGCCGTCGCTGAACAGGACGAACTGCTCGCCCGGTTGCAGTTCGACCTCGACCACCTCGGCGGCGTCCTCGTCGAAGTCGACGATGCCGAGCGGCAACTGCTGCGCCCGGAAGCAGGCCTTGGCGCCGCCTTGCGCGTCGAGCAGCAGCACGTCCGGCATGCCGCCCTGCCACAGGTGCGCGCGCCGCGTTTCCTCGTTCAGCCACAGCAGGCTGGCGGCGACGAAGCGTCCCGACGGCATGGTCGAACACAGCTGCCGGTTGAGCTCGGCGACGATGTAGTCGAGCGGGTAGCCGCGCTCGACGAAGTCGTAGAACATGGTCAGCACCGGCAGCACGCTGATGGCGGCGGCCAGCCCGTGGCCGGTCGCGTCGGCCAGCAGCACGTAGAGCGCGTTGTCCGGCGCCCGCGCGGCGGCGATGACGTCGCCGCTGAAGTTGGCGGCCGGCGCCAGCCAGTGCTGCACCGAGGGGTCCGACAGCCCGGGCCGGCTCATCTGGCGATCGATGATGCGCTGGGCCAGCGCGTTCTCCTCCTCCTGGGCGTCGTGGTAGCGCTGCAGGCGCGCGGCGTTCTCGCGCAGGCGCTGCTCGGCGGCGCGCTCCTCGGTGACGTCGCGCAGGATGCCGACGAACAGCCGGCGACCCTCGAAGCGCAGTTCCGTGAGGCCGACGTCGAGCGGGAAGACCTGGCCGTTCTTGCGCTGGCCTTCGACCGCGCGCGCGCCCTTGCCGATGATGTGGGGCGCGCTGCCCGCCAGATAGCGCTCCAGCTGCGAGGCGTGCTCGCCGCGGTAGCTCCCGGGCATCAGCATGCGCACGTCGCGGCCCACCAGCTCCTCGGCGGCGTAGCCGAAGATGCGCGTGGTGGCGGCGTTGACGGTCTGGATCATGCCGCGCTCGTCGATGGTGATGATGCCGTCGATGACGTTGTCGGAGATCGCCTGGGTGCGGCGGCGGTTCTCGTCGAGCGCGCGCTGGGTGCGGATGGCGCGCTCCAGCGAGCGCAGCTTGGCGTGCAGCACGACGAAGCTGACGGGCTTGTGCAGGTAGTCGTCGCCGCCTGCATCCAGGCCCATGACGAGGTTTTCCTCCTTGTCGAGGGCGGACACGAAGACGATCGGCACCCAGCGGTCGCCGCACAGCTTCTTGATGATGCGCGCCGCCTCGTAGCCGTCCATCACCGGCATCATGACGTCCATCAGCACGATGTCGGGCGCATCGACGAGGAAGCGCTCGACCGCTTCGGCGCCGTCGGCCGCCTGCTCGACGCGGTAGCCGAGCTTGGTCAGGAAGACGCGCAGGATCTGGCGGTTGGTCGCCGTGTCGTCGACGACCAGCACCTTGAGGGTTTCGCCCTCGGGCGGGCGGTCCGCCAGGGGCGCGGACGGGGATTCGTCGGTCATCGGCGTGTCAGCGGCGCAGCGCGATGGCGGCCACGACCCGGTTGCCGCAGCCGAGGTATTCGATGCGCTGGAAGCTCAGCATGCGCGCCATGGCGATGCCCCGTCCGTTGAGGTCGTAGGCGCGCGCCGGATCGAAATCGAGGAAGCGGCGGGCGTCGAAGCCGGCGCCCTGGTCGGTGATGGTGAATTCGATCTCGGCCGGCGTGCGGCGCATGGCGACGCGCGCCAGCTTGCCGCGGTGCTCGGGCAGGGCCTGGCGCCGCAGCACTTCCGCTTCCCAGGTCTCCTCGCGCTTGAGGCGCGACTTCTCCTCGTAGCTGATGCCGAGGTTGCCGTGCTCGATGGCGTTGATCATGAGCTCGGTCAGTCCCACCGAAGCCGCGTCGGGAACCGGGCAGAGCGAGGCCAGCAGGCCGGCGATGCGGCTGGCTTCCTCGAGCGTGGCGAAGCGGAACTCGGCCTGGTCGAGCAGCGACAGCGTTTCGGCATGCTGCGCGACGCGCTGCGCGGCGGCGGCCTGGTCCGCGATGTCGGCAAGCGCCGCCCGCACGATGGCGGTCAGCGCCTGCGGCTGGTAGGGCTTGGTCAGGTAGTAGTAGGCGCCCGCCTCGATGCCCTGGCGCACGTCCTCGGGCGAAGCCGCCGCGGTCTGCACGATCACCGGGATGCCGCGGAAGCGCTTGTCGGCCTTCATCCGGCGCAGCAGTTCGAGACCGCTCATGCCCGGCATCATGCGGTCGACGATGGCCAGGCTGTAGGGAACGGCCGCGGCTTCCAGCTTCTGCCACGCGCGCTCGGCGTTGGGCGCCAGGTCGAGCTCGATGCGCGGGTCGTCGAGGGATTCGCGGATGATCTCGAGGTTGATCGGCTCGTCGTCGACGGCCAGGACGTGCCAGCGATTCGGCGGCGGTTCCGAACCGCCGGAACTCGGTTTCATGCGGGATTTCCTCTGGGCAGGACGACGTCGAATGCGGCACCGCCCTCGCGGCGGTTTCGAGCGCTGATTGTACCCCGGTGGGCCAGCACAATTTCCTCGCAAATGGCGAGCCCAAGGCCCGTTCCGCCGGCGCCGGTGCGCGTCTTGCTGCTCTGGAAGAACTTGTCGAAGACCCGCTGGAGTTCGTCCTCGGGGATGCCGACGCCGCTGTCGGCGATCACCATGCGCAGCGCCGGCACCAGGCCGTGGTCCTCGGCGCGCCGTCCCGAGGGCAGTTCGGCCGCCTCGAACGCGACCTCGATGCTGCCGCCGTCCGGCGTGAACTTGACGGCATTCGAGAGCAGGTTGCGCACCACCTGTCCGAGCCGCATGGCGTCGCCGCAGACCCGCGTGTCGCATTCGGGCGGCGCGATGGCGAGCCGCTGGCCGCGCGCCTGCACCATGATCTCGAAGTCGCGGCCGACGTCGCGCGCGATCCGGGCGAGGTCGACGATGCCGGCCTCGATGGGCATCTTGCCCGCTTCGAGCTTGGAGAGGTCGAGCAGGTTGTTCACCAGTTCGAGCAGGCGCTCGCCGCTGTCGAAGATGCGGTCGAAGTATTCGCGCAGCCGTTCCGGCGTCACGGCGAGCGCCTTGTCGTGGCCGAGCCGCGCGAACGACAGGATGCTGTGCATGGGAGTGCGCAGCTCGTGCGACATGTTGGCGAGGAATTCGGACTTGCTGAGGCTCGCTTGTTCGGCCGCCTCCTTCGCTTCCACCAGGTCGGCGGTCTGCGCTTCGACCAGCGCCCTGAGGTTGTCGCGATGGCCGCGCAGCTCGGTCTCGAGCTGCTTCTGCGCGGTGATGTCGGTGCTGGTGCCGCGGTAGCCGACGAACTGCCCGGCATCGTCGTAGAGCGGCTTGCCGGTGACGCTGAACCAGCGCCAGTCGTGCAACGAGATGGCGATGCGGTACTGGAAGTGTCGGAACGGCTGATGCGCCTCGAGCGCCGCGCGGTGGGCCGCCATCTCGGCGGCGTCCATGTCGATCGGCAGCTCCCAGCGCGCCTTGCCGATGAGCATCGAGGTGTCGAGACCCGAATGGCGGCCGGCGCTTTCGGAAAAGCTGGTGAAGCGGAAGTCGGCGTCCTGCTCCCAGAACCAGTCGGAGCCCAGTTGCGAGTAGTCGCGGAAGCGGTCGAGGGCGAGGTGCAGGTCGGAGACGTCGGTGATCGAGCCGACCAGCCGGACCACGTGCCCGCGCGCATCGCGCACCGGCCTTCCCTGCAGGCGGACCCAGAGATAATGGCCGTCGGCATGCCGCATGCGGACCTCGACGGTGAAGGGGCCGTTGCGTTCGATATGTTCGCTGGTGGTGCGCCGGAGGCGGTAGCGGTCGGCCGGGTGCACGAAGTCGATGGGGTCGAAGCCTTCGCGCGCGAAGCTGCCGGCCGGATGTCCGAGCAGGTTCTCGAAGCGTGCCGACACGCTGACCGCGCCGCTCATCTGGTCGCGCTCCCACAGGCCGTCGGTAGTCGTCTCGATTGCCTCCGCGTAGCGGGACTGGCTGGCCTTGAGGGCCGCCGCCATTTCCTGGGCGCGCGCTTCGGCCCAGGCGCTGCGTCCCGCGAACTGGCGCACCAGCATCGCCGTCAGCAGCGTGGCGAGGATGCCCAGGCCCAGCACCAGCCGCGAGCCGTCGCGGCGCGTCATGCGCAGGAAATCCGCCGTGCGCGAAACCTCGAGGCGCCACAGTTCGCCGCCGATCGAGCCCACCTCGCGGTGGGCGTCGCCGATGCGCTCGGCAGTCGGCTGCGAATCGTAGAGCACGCGCTCGCGATCTTCGCCGCCGAGGTCGGCGACCATGCGCGCGGCGACGCCTTGCGGCAATTGCGTGGCGAGCGCGGACACCATCGCATCGGCATCGACCACGATGTAGGCGAAGCCCGCGATGCGGTCGCGCCGGCCGGCCGGCTCGTGCGCCGGCCGCGTGCCCGAGAACACCGGATGGATGACGACGAAGCCGGGCGCGCCGCCGAACCAGGCGTCGGCGCGGCTTGCGGCCACGGCGTCGCCGGTGCGCCGGGCGGCTTCGACGAGGGCGCGGAATCCGGGCTTCGCGGCGGGATT
>JBLNBJ010000227.1:0-16131 GCA_050259835.1 Ignavibacteria bacterium
AGTTGACGACGTGCTCCGGCTGGCCGCTGAAGCGTCTGCGCAGCACGGGATCCTGCGTCGCGACGCCCACCGGGCACGTGTTCAGGTGGCACTTGCGCATCATGATGCAGCCCGAGACGACGAGCGGCGCCGTCGCGAAGCCGAACTCGTCGGCGCCGAGCATGGCGCCCACGACGACGTCGCGGCCGGTCTTCATCTGGCCGTCGACCTGCACGCGAATGCGGCCGCGCAGGCGGTTCAGCACAAGCGTCTGCTGCGTCTCGGCCAGGCCCAGTTCCCAGACCGTGCCGGCGTGCTTGATCGAGGAGATCGGGGAAGCGCCGGTGCCGCCGTCGAAGCCGGAGATCACCACGTGATCGGCCTTGGCCTTGGAAACGCCTGCGGCAACGGTGCCGACGCCGACTTCCGACACCAGCTTCACGGAGATGCTGGCTTTCTCGTTGGCGTTCTTGAGGTCGTGGATCAGCTGCGCGAGGTCTTCGATCGAATAGATGTCGTGGTGCGGCGGCGGCGAGATCAGGCCGACGCCCGGCACCGAGTGGCGCAGGAAGCCGATGTACTCGGAGACCTTGTGGCCGGGCAGCTGGCCGCCCTCGCCGGGCTTGGCGCCCTGGGCCATCTTGATCTGGATCTGGTCGGCGTTGGCCAGGTATTCGGCGGTGACGCCGAAACGGCCCGACGCCACCTGCTTGATCGCGGAACGCAGGCTGTCGCCGTCCTCGAGCTCGATGTCGCGCTCGATGCGGCTCTTGCCGATCAGGTCGGAGAGCTTCTTCTTGCCGTGCACCGGCTTGAAGCGCGTCGGGTCCTCGCCGCCTTCGCCGGTGTTCGACTTGCCGCCGATGCGGTTCATCGCGATGGCCAGCGTCGTGTGCGCCTCGGTCGAGATCGAGCCGAGCGACATGGCGCCGGTGGCGAAGCGCTTGACGATCTCCTTGGCCGGCTCGACTTCCTCGAGCGGCACGGGCGGGTTCGCGGACTTGAGCGCGAACAGGCCGCGCAGCGTCATCAGGCGCTCGCTCTGGTCGTTGATGAGCTTGGCGTATTCGGCGTAGGTGGAAGCATTGCCGGAACGCGTCGCATGCTGCAGCTTGGCGATGCTGTCCGGCGTCCACATGTGGGCTTCGCCGCGCACGCGGAAGGCGTATTCGCCGCCGCAGTCGAGCGCATTGGCCAGCACCGGGTCGCGCGAGAACGCCGCCTGGTGGGTGCGCACGGCTTCCTCGGCGACTTCGGCGAGGCCGATGCCTTCGACCTGCGAGGCCGTGCCGGGGAAGTACTTGGCGATGAAGGCGGAGTTGAGGCCGATGGCTTCGAAGATCTGCGAACCGCAGTAGGACTGGTAGGTCGAGATGCCCATCTTGGACATGACCTTGTTGAGGCCCTTGCCGACCGCCTTGATGTAGTTCTTGGTGGCCGTCTTGTACTCGGCGCCGACGTGATCCTTGGTGGTGGCGTAGACCAGCCACGGGCAGACCGCCTCGGCACCATAGCCGGCGAGCAGCGCGAAGTGATGCACTTCGCGCACGGAGCCGGAGTCGATGACCAGGCCCGTGCTGGTGCGCAGGCCGCGCTTGGTCAGGTGGTGGTGCACCGTCGAGCAGGCCAGCAGCGCCGGGATGGCGACCTGGTCGCGGGTAACGGTGCGATCTGACAGGACGATGGCGTTGTAGCCGTCGCCGACCGACTTCTCGGCGGCTTCGGCCAGGCGCTTCAGCGCCGCCTCGCAGCCGGCGGCGCCTTCGGCCACCGGGTAGGTGATGTCGAGCACCAGCGACTTGAAGCGGCCCTTGGTGAGGCGATCGATGTCGACCAGGCGCGCGAGGTCTTCGTCGGTCAGGACCGGCTGGGTCACCTCGAGGCGCGGCGTCAGCGTGTCCTCGTCGTCGGCGATGCCCATCAGGTTCGGGCGCGGGCCGATGAAGGACGTCAGCGACATGACGATCTCTTCGCGGATCGGGTCGATCGGCGGGTTCGTCACTTGCGCGAACAACTGCTTGAAGTAGAGGTAGAGCGGCTTGTTCTTGCTCGACAGCACGGGCAGCGCCGTGTCGGTGCCCATCGAGCCGATCGCTTCCTCGCCGTTCTTGAGCATCGGGTCGAGGATGAACTTGATGTCCTCGTCGGACCAGCCGAAGGCCTGTTGCGTGTCGAGCAGCGATTCCTTCGCCTTGGCCAGCGGCTTGGCATCCGGCAGGTCGCTGACGAACACGCGCGACTGCTCGATCCACTGGCGGTAGGGTTCTTCGGTGGCGATCGACTTCTTGAGTTCGGCGTCGTCGATGATGCGGCCCTGTTCGAGGTCGATGAGGAACATCTTGCCCGGCTGCAGGCGCCACTTCTTGACGATCTTCTCCTGCGGGAAGTCGAGCACGCCCATCTCGGACGCCATCAGCACGACGTCGTCCTCGGTGACGAGGTAGCGGGCAGGACGCAGGCCGTTGCGGTCCAGCGTGGCGCCGATCTGGCGGCCGTCGGTGAAGGCCACTGCGGCGGGGCCGTCCCACGGCTCCATGACCGGCGCGTGGAATTCGTAGAAGGCACGGCGGTCGTCGTCCATGAGCGGGTTGCCGGCCCAGGCTTCGGGGATCAGCATCATCATGGCGTGGGCCAGCGAGTAGCCGCCCATCACCAGCAGTTCGAGCGCGTTGTCGAACGAGGCCGAGTCGGATTGGCCATCGACGATCAGCGGCCAGAGCTTGTCGAGGTCGGCGCCGAGCTTCTTCGAGGCCATCGCCTTCTGGCGGGCGGCCATCCAGTTGATGTTGCCGCGCAGGGTGTTGATCTCGCCGTTGTGCGCGATCATGCGGAAGGGGTGCGCGAGGTCCCAGGTCGGGAAGGTGTTGGTCGAGAAGCGCTGGTGCACCAGCGCCAGCGCCGAGACGACCCGCTCGTCGAGCAGGTCGACGTAGTATTCGCCGACCTGGTGCGCCAGCAGCAGGCCCTTGTAGCCGATGGTGCGCGAGGACAGCGTGGGGATGTAGAACTGGCGGCCGTCGGCAAGCTTGAGGCGGCGCACCTCGTGCTCGACGCGCTTGCGGATCACGAACAGCTTGCGCTCGAAGGCGTCAGCGTCCGCCGTGTCGGTGCCCTTGCCGATGAAGACCTGGCGGACCACGGGCTCGGCGTCGCGCGCGGCCTTGGCCAGCCCGCGATTATCGCGCGGCACGTCGCGCCAGCCGAGGAATTGCTGGCCTTCCTCGAACACGATGCGGGCGACGGCCGATTCGCAGGCCGCGCGGCCGTTGGCGGATTGCGGCAGGAAGACGTTGCCGCAGGCGTAGGCGCCCTCGGCGGGCAGGGTGATGCCGAGCTTGGCGGCTTCCGGACGCAGGAAGCTGTCCGGCAGCTGGATGAGGATGCCGGCGCCGTCGCCGAGCAGCGGATCGTAGCCCGTGGCACCGCGGTGGGTGAGGTTTTCGAGGATCTGCAGGCCCTGCTTGACGATCGCGTGGCTCTTGCGGTTCTTGATGTGTGCGACGAAGCCGACGCCGCAGGCGTCGTGCTCGAAGGCGGGGTCGTAGAGCCCCTGTCGCTGGGGTAGTTCGAGCTGGTCCATCCTCATTCCTTCCGGTGCGCCTGCCGCGGCGGTCCCTGGCGGGACACGCGGCCGTCAAAAAAAGCCGGGGCGCGCGCTCATCCCCGGCCTTTAGGAAAATCCTTTGGGCGAACGAGCGAATATACCGAGATTTAACCCCGAACTCAATACGCTGCGATGCAGCAGAGTCGGCCTAAAGCCATAGAAACGGCTGTCAGGCGGCTCCGAAGACGCGCGCGTGCTCGCTGATGGCGTAGCGGTCGGTCATGCCGGCGATGTGGTCTGCGATGGCGCGCGGACCGCGCGCTTCCGCCGCCGCCCGGCACTGCTCGGGCAGCAGCCGCGGATCGTCCTGGAAGGCGGCGAAGAGATCTTCGATGATGCGCCGGCCGCGGTTGGTCTCGCGCAGCACGCGCTCATGGCTGTAGAGGGCGTCGCGCAGGAACCGCTTCAGCGCCAGGTTCTCCTCGGCCATGGCGGCCGTGAAACCGATCAGCGCCGGCGCGCGATGAACCTCTTCGAGCGTCGCCACCCCCGACGCGTCGATCAGCCGCGCCGATTCGGAAAGCAGGTCCGTGACCAGCGCGTCGATCATGCGCCGCACCGTTTCGTGCACCAGCCGGCGCGGCGGGAGACCGGGGAACTCGGCGCTCGCTTCGGCCGCATGCCGCGCGAACAGGCTGACGTGCTCGAGTTGCTCCACGGTGATCAGCCCCGAACGCAAACCGTCGTCCACATCGTGGTTGTTGTAGGCGATCTCGTCGGCGAGATTGCAGATCTGCGCTTCGAGCGAAGGCCGCAGGCCGTCGCGGAAACGTGCCCCCAGTTCGCCGAGTTCGAGCGCCTTCTGCGCGGAACAGTGCTTGAGGATGCCTTCGCGCGTCTCGAACATCAGGTTGAGGCCGTCGAAGGCGGCGTAGCGCTCCTCGAGCTCGTCGACGATGCGCAGGCTCTGCAGGTTGTGCTCGAAGCCGCCGTGATCCTTCATGCAGGCATTGAGGGCATCCTGGCCGGCGTGCCCGAACGGCGTGTGGCCCAGGTCGTGTGCAAAGGCGATGGCTTCGGCGAGATCGTCGTTGAGGCGCAATGCGCGCGCCACGCTGCGGGCGACCTGGGCGACCTCGATCGAATGCGTGAGCCGCGTGCGGAACAGGTCGCCCTCGTGATTGACGAACACCTGCGTCTTGTATTCGAGCCGGCGAAATGCCGTCGAATGGACGATGCGGTCGCGGTCGCGCTGGAACTCGCCGCGCGTCTTCGGCGGCGGTTCGGGGCGTTGGCGGCCGCGGGAGTTGTGATCGCCGACCGCGTAGCGGGCGAGATCAGGCACAGCAGGCTTCGATGGCGGCGCGGATGTCCTCGGGCGGAGCGTCGCCGAAGGTGACCGCCTCGCCGATGCGGCGCAACAGCACCAGGCGCAGCTTGCCCGCGACGACCTTCTTGTCGTGGCCCATGAAGTCGAGGTAACGCTCGGCGCCGAGCTTGGGGCCGGCGCCGGGCAACGCGGCGCGTTGGAACAGGTCCTTCACCCGCGCAACGTCCCCGGCAGCGAGCCAGCCGAGGCGGTGCGAGAGTTCGACGGCCATCACCGTGCCGGCGGCAACCGCTTCGCCGTGCAGCCATTCGCCGTAGCCCAGGCCCGTTTCGATTGCGTGGCCGAAGGTGTGGCCGAGATTGAGCAGGGCGCGGCCGTTGTCCTTCGCCGTCTCGCGCTCGTCGCCGGCGACCACCTCGGCCTTGTTGGCGCACGACCGCTCGATGGCATAGGACAGCGCGTCGGCATCCCGCGCCATCAGGGCATCCATGTTCTGCTCGAGCCAGTCGAGGAAGGGCAGGTCGCGGATGAGGCCGTACTTGATGACCTCCGCCATGCCGGCCGAAAGTTCGCGGTCGGGCAGCGTCTTCAGCGTATCGGTGTCGGCGAGCACCAGGCGCGGCTGCCAGAACGCGCCCACCATGTTCTTGCCGCGCGGATGATTGATGCCCGTCTTGCCGCCGACCGACGAGTCCACCTGCGCCAGCAGCGTCGTCGGCACCTGGACGAAGGGAACGCCGCGCTGGTAGGTCGCCGCCGCGAAGCCGGCAAGGTCGCCCACCACGCCGCCGCCGAGGGCGACGACGGTCGTGCTGCGGTCGCAGCGCTCCGCCAGCAGGGCATCGAAAATGGCGTTGAGCGTCTCCCAGTTCTTGTGGCTCTCGCCGTCCGGGATGATGATTTCGGTGACGCGCACGCCGGCTGCGCGCAGTTCGGCAGACAAGCGGCCGAGGTACAGCGGCGCCACGGTGGCGTTGCTGACGATGGCGGCACGCGGCGTCGGCAGGGCGCCGGCGATGAGGTCCGCGCGGGCCAGCAGCGCCGGTCCGATGTGGATCGGATAGGCGCGTTCGCCGAGCGCCACGTTCAAGGTTCGCATCTTGCCCTGATCTCCGTTTCAACCTTTGCCACGAGTTGCATGACGCCGCCGCTCACCGGATCGATGACCACGTCCGCGATCTCGCGATAGAGCGGGTCGCGCACGCCGTAGAGTTCCGTGAGCTTGCCCAGCGGGTCCGGCACGCGCAACAGCGGGCGATTGCGGTCATGCCGGGTGCGCTCGTACAGCACGCTCGGCGGCGCGTTGAGATAGACCACCAGGCCGCTGCGGGCCAGCGCGTCCCGGTTGTCGGGGTCCAGCACCACGCCGCCGCCCGTCGCCAGCACGAGACCGCTTTCCTCGGCAAGCGCGGCGATCACCTGTGCCTCGCGCCTGCGAAATCCCGCTTCGCCTTCGATCTCGAAAATGGTCGGGATGCGAACGCCGGTGCGTGCCTCGATCTCGTGATCGGCATCCAGGAAGCAGCGCCCGAAGCGCTTCGCCAAATGGCGGCCGACGGTCGTCTTGCCCGCCCCCATCATGCCCACCAGGTAAATGTTTCCGCATCGCTCCACGCGGCGGATTCTAGCAGCACAAGCGACAAGGGCCGGCGTGGCCGGCCCTTGGTTCGTCGCCTGGAGCGGCTAGCGCACGTTCAGGCTGTCCGCGACGATCTTCGGCGTGATGAACACCAGCAACTCGGTGCGCTGGTCGGAGGTGGCCTTGTTGCGGAACAGCACCCCGAGCACCGGGATGTCGCCGAACAGCGGCACCTTGTTGACGCGTTGCGATTCGATCTGCTCGAAGATGCCGCCGATCACCACCGTGCCGCCGTTGTCGACCAGGACGTCGGTCTTGACGTGCTTGGTGTTGATCGGCACGGCGCCGCCGACGGCATTGGCGTAGTCGGGCGCGTCCTTGTTGATGTCCAGCGTCATCATGACGCGTCCGTCGGGCGTGATGTTCGGCGTCACCTTGAGCGCCATTACCGCCTTCTGGAAGCTCACGCTGGCGGCACCCGAGGCGGTGGCCTGCAGGTACGGGACCTGGACACCCTGCTCGATCAGCGCCTCGACCTTGTCCGCCGTCAGGATGCGCGGGCTGGTCACGGTCTTGCCGTTGCCGTCCGATTCAAGCGCCGTGAGTTCCAGGTTCAGGAAGCGCGTTCCGGCAGGATTGAACAGGATCAGGGACAGGGCGCCGGCCTGGCCGCCCAGGCCCGTCGTCGCCGAGGGCAGGTTCACGAAGGTCGAATCGGTCAGGAAGTTCGGCGTGCCGGCGGACTGGCCGCTGTGCGCGCCGGTGTCGGTCAGGCTGCCGCCGATGCGCGACTGCAGGCGGTTGGTGCCGGACGCCGTGACGGCGGAGAGATCGTGGAAGCCCAGGCGCGCGCCGAGGTTCTTGGCGAAACTCGACGACGCCTCAACGATGCGTGCCTCGATCAGCACTTGCCGGGACGGCACGTCGATCTGCGCCAGCAGGCGGCGGACGTCTTCCAGCCGGCTCGGCGTGTCGGTCACGAACAGCTTGTTGGTGCGCTCGTCCATGACGACGCTGCCGCGCTTCGACAGCATCGCGGCGGTCGTCCCAGCCGCGGCACCCTGCCCGCTGCCGCCGCCGCGCAGGAACGTCTGCACCGCCTTGGCATGGTGGTAGTTGAGCTGGAACGTCTCGGTGCGCGTGGGCTCGAGGTCGGCGATCTGCTGCTGGGATTCGAGGGTCAGCTTTTCCTTGGCGGCCAGTTCGTCGCGCGGCGCGATCCAGATGACATTGCCGTTCTTGCGCATATCGAGGCCGCGGGTGTTGAGGATGATGTCGAGGGCCTGGTCCCACGGCACGTCCTTGAGGCGCAGCGTCAGGGAGCCGGTGACCGAATCGCTGACGACGATGTTGAGGTTGGTGAAGTCCGAGATCACCTGCAGCACCGAGCGAACCTCGACGTTCTGGAAATTGAGCGACAGCTTCTCGCCGCGATAGCCGCCGCGCGAGCCCTGCACGAGCTTGTTCGGGTCCTCGACCAGCGGCCGCACCTCGACCACGAACTGGTTGTCGCTCTGATAGGCGTTGTGCTCCCACATGCCGCGCGGCGTGATCACCATGCGAACGTTCTCGCCCTGGCTCATGGTGTTGACGCTCGTCACCGGGGTGGCGAAGTCCGTCACGTCGAGGCGGCGGCGCAGGTTCTCCGGCAGCGCCACTTTGGCGAAATCGACGACCAGCGTCGTGCCCTGCTGCTTGATGTCGATGCCAACATTGGGGTCAGAGAGATCGACGACGACGAGACCTTCACCCTGCTTGCCGCGACGGAAATTGATGTCGCGCACGGTCTGTGCCGCGGCTTCCGGCTTGGCTTCGGCGAAATGCGTCGGCGCCGAACTCGCCTGCACCTCGGGCGCACCCTGGATGAACGTCAGATAGACGGCATTGCCCTCGATTCGGCTTTCGAACGGAACGTTGCGGCGCAGGTTCACCACCATGCGCGTGCGGTCGCCGACCTGGACGATGTTGACGCTGCGCAGGTCGCCGTCGCCGATCTGCTGCGACGTGCGGCCCAGCCCATTGCCGGTGCCGGCAAAATCGAAGGCGATGCGCGGCGGATTGGCGATGCTGAAGCTGGCCGGCGCCGAGGCGGGCGCTTCGTGCAAGGTGACCTTGAGCACCGTGCGGTCGCCCTGCTGCGAAACCTGGAGGTTGTCGATGCTGTTCGCGGCAGGCGCTTCGGCCGGGGCAGGCGCCTGCGCCCAGGCGACGCCCGCTATCCCGATGAGCGCGGCGGCAGCCAGCTGCGAGACGACGACTCGGATGTTCTTCATTTCTTTTCCCCTTGGACCGACATCTCGAGGACGGATTCGCGTTCAACCCAGTCACCGGATGGATCCTGTACGAGTTCTCTTAGGACCAGTTTGCCTTCGTCGAGAGCGGGCGAGGTCTTGATGTCGGTCACCATGCCGAAGTCCTGGCCCATGTAGTTGCCGATCTTGACGCGGTAGATGCGCTTGTCGGCCGTCACGATCGCATACAGGAGCTTGGCGTCCCGGATGAGGCCGACGAATTTGATGGCATCGAGCGGATAACGCTCGAGTTCCTCCTTGCGGCGATCGAGGTCCGGCTTCTTGCCGCCGCCGCCAGCCCGCTTCTCAGGCTCGATTTTCGACGGCCGGAACGGATCCGGCAGATCACCCGGCTCGTAGGACACGACCGGGAACGGCTTGACTTCGGGCAAGGGGGGCACGTGGCCGCGCAGGTCCTTGGTGGCCTCGCGCATCCACTGCTTGATGTCGGAATGCTCTTCGCCGCCGCAGGCTGCCAGCAGCAAGGGCACCGCCGCGATGAGCCAGTAGCGCCTCATTTCTTCGCTCCCGGCTTGGCGCCTGGCTTGGCCGCCTTCTTCTGCCTGGCGATCTCTTCCTCGTCGAGATAACGGAAGGTCTTCGCCACGGTGGACATCATCAGCATGCCCTTCTGCCCCGGCGCCTCGGCCACCTCGATGTCGTTCAACGTGACGATGCGCGGCATCTTGGCGATGTCGCCGGCAAAACCGCCGAGATCATGGTACGACCCCGTCAGCTTGACGGTGATCGGCAGCTCCGCGTAGAAGCCTTTCATCGTCTCGGCGCCCGGCTTGAACAATTCGAACTGCAGGCCGCGGCCGAGGCCCGCCTGGTTTACGTCGACCAGCAGCGACTCCATCTCGGACCTGTTTGGCAACTGCTTGAGCAGCACGCCGAAGGACCGGTCCATCTCGGTCAGCTGCCGGCGGTACTCGTCGAGGTTGACGGCCTGCTTCTTCTTGTTCAGCCAGTCTTCCTTCAGCTTGGCCTCTTCCTTCTCCTTGCGATCCAGCTCCTCGAGCTGCACCCGCCAGCCCAGCCACCAGGCAGCCAGCAGCAGCAACACGAACAGCGCGAATAGGATCAGGATCCGCGGGATCAGCGGCCATTGGCCCGGATCCTTCGGGTCGAGGGTCTTGAACTCGTCGGCGATCTGCTTGAGGTCGATCGCCGGCATCTGGAACTTGGGTACCGCCGGCGCCTTCATGGCTTGCCATCCTTCTTCGCTTCGGGGCCCTTCTTGGCGCCCTTGTCGTCTTCGGTCGTCTGGCGCGTGATCCGGACGTTCAGGTTGAACTCGGACAGGCGGCGATTGCCGACGTTGGCGGCCTTGATCTCGACGAGATCGGGACGCTCCATCACGGGCGAGGCCTCGAGATTGCGCATCAGCGCCGATACGCGCGCGTTCGACTGGGCGTACCCGACCAGGTTGATCCGGTCGCCCGTCTGCTTGATCGAGCGAAGATAGACGCCCTCCGGAACCTGACGCACCAGCTCATTGAACAGGTGCACGGTCTCGGTACGGTTGGCCTGGAGCGACTCGATGATCCGCTTGCGCGACAGCAGCGATTCGGTCTGGTCCTTGAGGCGCTGAATCTCCTGGATGTCCTTGTCCAGCACCGCGATCTCGTTCTTGAGGAAGGCGTTCTTGCCGTCCTGCGCGCTGATGTAGCCGTTGATGGCACCGTAGCCGAAGAACCAGATGACGGCCGCCGCCACGGCGATGACGCCGGCCAGCGCGTAGAACTGCTGACGCCGGGCCTTGCGCCGCTCCTCGCGCCAGGGCAATAGATTGACGCGAATCACGGATCGAATCTCCGCAGGGCGAGTCCGCAGGCCACCATCAGCGACGGCGCGTCGGCCGCCAGCTGCTTGGCCTTGATGCGCGTCGAGGGCGCCATGGCGGCAAACGGGTTGGCAATGACCGTCGGGACCTGGGTACGGTCGGCGACGACGTCCATGACGCCCGGCAGGATGGCACAGCCGCCGGTCAGGACGATCTGGTCGACCTTGTTGAAGGGCGTCGATGTGAAGAAGAACTGCAGCGCGCGCGTCACTTCGAGGCTGAGGTTCTCGAGGAAGGGCTTGAGGATTTCGCCTTCGTAGTTCTCGGGCAGGTTCTGCGTGCGCTTGGCCGCTTCCGCCTCCTCGAAGTTCATGCCGTAGGCGCGCATGATCTCGCTGGTCAGCTGCGAGCCGCCGAACGCCTGCTCGCGCGCATACACGGACTGGTCGTTCTTCATGATCGTGACGTTCATCACGTTCGAGCCGACATCGACGATGGCGATGACATGGTCGCGGCCGCCGCCCGGCAGCTGTTTCTCCACCAGCTCGAAGGCAGCTTGCGCGGCATAGGACTCGACGTCCATGACGAGCGGTTTGAGGCTGGCAGCCTCCGCCGCGGCGACGCGGTCCTCGACCTTCTCCTTGCGCGAGGCGGCGATCAGGACGTCCACCTCGTCGGGACCGCTCGGCGCTGGGCCGATCACCTGGAAGTCGAGATTCACCTCGTCCAGCGCGAAGGGAATGTACTGGTTCGCCTCGGTCTCGACCTGGACTTCCATCTCCTGCTCGCTCAGGTTGGCCGGCAGGATGATCTTCTTGGTGATCACCGCCGCCGTCGGCAAGGCGAGCGCAACGTATTTGGTGGAGGTCGACATGCGCTTCCAGCAGCGCTCGATGGTCTCGGTGGTCGCCTCGAGGTTCGCGATGTTGCCGTCCACGACGGCGTCCTTCGGCAAGGGCTCGATCGCGTAGTGCTCGATCCGATAGCTGCCATTGCCGTTGTCGGCCAGCTCCACCATTTTCACGGCGAAGGAACTGATATCGAGGCCGATCAGCGGGCGGGCTTTCGGATTGAAGATCGACAGATCAATCTGCAAGTACTTTTTCCTTTTGCAAACCTTGAGTTAGGCGCACTACGGATAATTTACTTTAGATGCTAACAACAACTATATCGGCTGTAAAGCATAAATATTGAATGCAGCAGGGCCAATCGTCGTTTGCCCACGACAGGGCTTGGCAGTATGGCGCCCGATATAATGGCCGCCCATTTCAGGTACCCGACTTCCCGTGCCCACCCAATTGCGTTGGTTCCTCGTCCCGGTCATGCTCGTGGTCGGCTTGGCCCTCATGGCGTTCGCGCTGGCCGGCATCGTCTTCATCCTCGCCTACCCCCAACTGCCGTCGGTGGAAGTCCTTACCGACTATCGGCCCAAGATCCCGCTGCGCATCTACACCGCCGATAACCGACTGATCGGCGAGTTCGGCGAGGAGCGCCGCGACTACGTCCGCATCCAGGACGTGCCGCCCGTCATGAAGCACGCGATCCTCGCCGCCGAAGACGAGCGCTTCTATCAGCATCCCGGCATCGACACGCTCGGCGTGCTGCGCGCAGCCTATTCCAATTTCGTCGGTGGTGGCAAGCGCCAGGGCGCGTCGACCATCACCATGCAGGTGGCGCGCAATTTCTTCCTGTCCACCGAGAAGACCCTGACGCGCAAGATCTACGAGGCGCTGCTGGCGTTCAAGATCGAGCACAAGCTGACCAAGGACGAAATCCTGCAGATCTACATCAACCAGATCTACCTCGGCCAGCGCGCCTACGGCTTCTCCGCCGCGGCGCAGATCTATTTCGGCAAGCCGCTCAAGGACATCAGCGTGGCCGAGGCGGCCATGCTCGCCGGGCTGCCGAAGGCGCCGTCAGCCTACAACCCGGTCGCCAACCCGAAGCGCGCGCGCCTGCGCCAGATCTACGTGCTCAACCGCATGCGCGACCTCGGCTTCATCGACGACAAGCAGCACGCCGCGGCCCAGAAGGAGCAGCTGCGCGTCAAGTACGACGTAAACGATTTCGGCGTCCATGCCGATTACGTTGCCGAGATGGCGCGCCAGATCGCGGTCGAGAAATTCCCCGACGACGCCTACACGAGCGGGCTGCGCGTCTATACGACCATCCTAAGCGGCGACCAGGAAGCCGCCTACGCGAGCCTGCGCAAAGGCGTGCTGGAATATGACCGCCGCCATGGCTATCGTGGCGCCGAGGCCTACGTGGACCTCGCCGACGTCAAGAAGGACGACGACGAGGAACTCGAAGACCTGGTGCAGGAGTTCGACGATTCCGACGACCTGCGTGCCGCCATCGTGCTCGCCGCCGATCCGAAGCACCTGCGCGCCTACCTGCGCGGCGGCGAGATCGTTACCCTCGCGGGCGACGGCCTCAAGTTCGCCGCCCGCATGCTGGACGAGAAGGCGCCCGCCAACAAGCGGCTGCGCCGCGGCGCCGTGATCCGCGTCCAGAAGGGCGAGAAGGACTGGCAGATCGCGCAGTTGCCCGAAGTGGAGGCCGCCTTCGTCGCGGCCAGCCCGATCGACGGCGGCATCCGCGCCCTGGTCGGCGGTTTCGACTTCAACCGCAACAAGTTCAACCACGTCACCCAGGCGTGGCGCCAGCCGGGCTCGAGCTTCAAGCCCTTCATCTATTCCGCCGCGCTCGAGAAGGGCTACTCGCCGGCCTCCGTCATCGAGGACGCGCCGATCACCATCTCGGCCGCCGAAACCGGCAGCCTGGCGTGGGAGCCGCACAACTACGACGGCAAGTACGAAGGCCCGATGTCCATGCGCACGGCGCTCGCCAAGTCGAAGAACATGGTGTCGATCCGCATCCTGCGCGCCATCGGCACGCAGTACGCGCAGGACTACGCCACGCGCTTCGGCTACGACGCCGACAAGCATCCGCCCTATCTCACGATGGCGCTGGGCGCGGGATCGGTGACGCCGTGGCAGCACCTGGCCGCCTATTCGGTGTTCGCCAACGGCGGCTACAAGATCGAGCCCTACATCGTGAAGCAGATCGTCGACGGCTCCGGCCGCGTGCTCGCCGCCAGCGAACCCGCCGTGGCCGGCGACGAAGCGCTGCGCGTGATCGACGCCCGCAACGCCTGGCTGATGGACAGCATGATGCACGACGTGGCGCGCCGCGGCACCGGCGCGCGCGCCGACCAGGCGCTGAAGCGCTACGACCTGGCCGGCAAGACCGGCACCACGAACGACTACGTCGACGCCTGGTTCTGCGGCTACCAGCCGACCATCGTCGGCATCGCCTGGATCGGCTTCGACCAGCCCAAGAAGCTCGGCAACGGCGAGACCGGCGGCACCGCGGCCCTGCCGATCTGGATCGGCTTCATGGAGAAGGCGCTCAAGGGCGTGCCCGAAAGCTACATGGAGATGCCGCAGGGCCTGATCACGATCAATGCCGCCGACCCGAGCGGCCACGCCGGGCGCGAGTACGTCTACAAGGAGCACCTGCCGCCGCCGGAAGAAGAGCCGAAGGAAGCGCCGACGGCCTCCGCCCAGGACCAGGTGCTCCAGCAGTTGATCGCGGGGCAGGAAAAGGACAAGGAGAAGGCGAAGCCGGCCGACAAGCCCGCGGTCCAGCAGGCGCCGGCGCCCGTGCAGGACGCCAAGCCGAAGGCCGTCGCCGACAAGCCGGCCGAGAAGAAGAACTAGGCGAGTTCGACGGGCTCGCCCGCCTGCTCGGAAGCGCAGCGCGACAGCGCTTCCATCAGCTCGCTGCCGTCGCGCGTTCCCGTCCAGCGGCCGTCGCCGAAGCGGAAGTGATAGCCGCCCGAGCGCGCGGCCACCCAGATCTCGCGCGCCGCGGCATGGCGGTTCACGACGATCTTGCTGCCATCGGCGAACTCGATTTCGATAACGCCACCGGGCATGATCTCGAAGTCGAGATCGGCGTCGCAGTCGTCGAGCGCCGCCTCGATGCGCGCGAGCATCGCATCGGCTTCGCGGTTGAATTCGCGTTCGTCCAAAATGGCCTCCATGTTACGATTCCGGCTTTATCGGAATCCGCGATATGCGCCGTCTTTCAATGATCTTCGCGGTCCTGCTGGTCGCCGCCTGCGGCACCAAAGGGCCCTTGACGCTGCCGCCCAAGGCCAAGCCCGACGCGGCGCCGAAACCGGCGCAGCCCGCACCCGCGCAAGCACCCGCCGACGCAGCGGAATCGCCCTCGCCGGCGGGCGCAGCAGCCGCGCCCGGGGATGATAGCAGCACGACCGGAGGTGCCGCGCGGTGACTGCCTTTGCATTGAAGAACGGCGAACTGCACGTCGAAGACGCGTCGCTCGCCGACATCGCGGCCCGCTTCGGCACGCCCTGCTACGTCTATTCGCTCCAGCGCCTGCGCGAGGCCTACGCGGCCTACCGCGACGCGCTGGCCGGCCGCGACGCGCTCGTCTGCTACGCCGTCAAGGCCAACTCCAACCTCGCCATCCTCAACGTCTTCGCGCGCCTGGGCGCGGGCTTCGACATCGTCTCGGGCGGCGAACTGGCGCGCGTGCTCACGGCGGGCGGCGATCCCCGCAAGGTGGTGTTCGCCGGCGTCGGCAAGTCGCGCGACGAAATGCGCGCCGCGCTCGACGCCGGCATCCTGTGCTTCAACGTCGAATCGGCGGCCGAGCTAGAGCGTCTCAACGAAGTCGCCGGGACCGCCGGCAAGCGCGCGCCCATCGCCTTCCGCGTAAACCCCGACGTCGACCCGAAGACGCATCCCTACATCTCCACCGGGCTCAAGAGCAGCAAGTTCGGTGTGCCGTATGCCGAAGCGCTCGCGCTCTACCGGCGCGCGCGCAGCCTGCCGCACGTCGAGATCCACGGCATCGACTGCCACATCGGCTCCCAGTTGCTCGACCCGGCGCCGGCCGCCGAAGCAGCCGAAAAGCTACTCGCGCTCGTCGATGCACTGGCGGCCGAAGGCATCGCGCTCGAGCACATCGACATCGGCGGCGGCATGGGCATCACCTATCGCGACGAGCAGGCCCCGGCCGCGGCCGACTACCTGGCGCCGGCGCTGAAGGTGCTCGCGGGCCGCAAGGAACGCCTGCTGCTCGAACCGGGCCGCTCGTTGGTCGGCAACGCCGGCCTGCTGCTGACGCGCGTCGAGTTCCTCAAGCACGGCGAGGAGAAGAACTTCGCCGTGGTCGACGCGGCGATGAACGACCTCGCCCGCCCGGCCCTCTACGACGCCTGGCACGACATCCGCCCGGTGGCGCCGCGCACAGCGAACCTCACCCCCTACGACATCGTCGGGCCGGTGTGCGAGTCCGGCGACTTCCTGGGTCACGGCCGCCAATTGGATCTCGCCGAAGGCGACTTGCTCGCCGTCATGTCGGCCGGCGCCTATGGCATGGCGATGAGTTCGAACTACAACACGCGGCCGCGGGCGGCGGAAGTCATCGTCGACGGCGCGCAGGTTCATCTCGTACGTCGCCGGGAGACCGTCGCCGAACTGTTCGGCGCCGAGACTCCCTTGCCGTAAAGGTGCGCGCGGCAGGCATTGGCTGGCTGTCGGGTTTGGCGCGCGCAAGGTCGCCCGCCAAACCCCGTGCCCTTCGGCC
>JBLNBJ010000228.1:0-56742 GCA_050259835.1 Ignavibacteria bacterium
GGATTGATCAGTCCGCACCATCCCCGCTTCCGCGGCGTCTTCGGTTTCGGCGGGCATGCGTCGGCCGACGCCGCGCTGCGCGACCCCGAAGTGGATCTCGTGCTGGCCGTCGGCGCCAACATGGGCGAATGGAACAGCGGCGGCTGGAGCGAAGTGCTGCTCAACGAGCGGCTCGCGCACATCGACGAGTCCGAAGAGCATCTGGCGCGTACGCCGATGGCGCGGCTGCATGTGCGCGGACGCATCCGCACGGTATTCGAACGGCTGAACGAGCGGGCCGCCGCCCGCAGCACCGGCGAGGCACCGCGGCGGCGCGGGCGCAAGGTCGCCTGCGCTGCCTTCGCCCCGCCGACGACCGAACCGGAAGGCGAGGGCATCACGCCGCAGCGGCTGATGCAGGAGCTCGGCCGCTGCCTGCCCCCGACGACGCGCTTTCTCGCGGACACCGGCAACAGCACGTCGTGGGCGGTGCACTTCCTCAACCCGGTGGACCGCCGCGTCAGGGAGCAGCGCGATGAAGACGTCTCCTGCCAGCGCGAGAACGCCGGCGGCTGGCTGCGCGTGACGATGAATTTCGCGCCGATGGGCTGGGCCATCGGCGGCGCGATCGGCACCGCGGTGGCCAACCGCGGCGTCCCGGTCGTCTGCATCACGGGCGACGGCAGCGTGCTGATGAACGGCCAGGAACTCTCGGTGGCCGTCGCGGAAAGGCTGTCGGTGATCTTCGTGGTCCTCAACGATGGCGCGCTCGGCATGGTCAAGCACGGGCAGCGCATGGCTGGCGCCGAGCAGATCGGCTGCGACCTGCCGGCCACGGACTTTGCCGCGCTGGCAAGAGCGCTGGGCGCTGCCGCCCATGCGGTGCACACGCCGGACGACCTGGCGCGGCTCGATTTCAAGGCGCTGTGCGCCCGCGAAGGGCCGACGCTGCTGGACGTGCATGTGGATCCTGAACAGGTGCCGCCGATGAACGTGCGCATGCGCGTCCTGGCGACGGCGCAATAGCGAAACCACGAAGGGCAGGGAAGATGAGCGACGAAGTGATACGGACGCGCATTTGGCGCGAGGAGCCGGCGGCAGAGAACCCGTTCGCGGCGCAGGCGGCGTACTGCCACGGCTACGACGTCTTCGGCGAAATGCTGGGACAGGCTCGCTGGAGCGAAATGCTTTACCTGCTCTTCCGCGGCGAGCGTCCTTCGCCGCGCGAGGCCGATCTGCTGGAGGCGCTCGCGGTCGCGCTCGCCAACCCGGGACCGCGCGATCCCTCGGTGCATGCCGCCATGTGCGGCGGCGTGGGCGGTTCGCCGTCGGCTTCGTGCCTGATGGCGGCCCTCGCCGTCGGCGCCGGCGGGCTGGGCGGCGGCCGCGAAGTGGTGCTTGCGATGGAAGGGTGGGACAGTTGCGGCACCGATCTTGCGGCCTGGACGGCGCGGCTGGCCGGGTCGCCATCGCCGAAGCCTTCCATCTGGCCGGCGCCGGAACATCCGCCGGGCTTCGATCCCAACGGCGGAGCGACAGCGCTGCCCGTGCTGCAGACGCTGTCGTGCCTCGCGGGACTGAGTCCGGGGCCGCGGCTGCCGTGGCTGGCAGACAGGCGCGAAGCGCTGGAGCAGGCCGCCGGGGCGCCCCTGGCGATGTCCGGCGTGGCGGCGGCGGCCTTGTCGGAACTCGGCTTCCTGCCCGAGCAGGGCGAGATGCTCCATCTGCTGCTGCGGCTGCCCGGCGCGGCGGCGCATGCGCTGGAGCAGCGGCACCACGGCTACAAGGAGTTTCCGTTCTTCCGCATCGAACTCGACGGACAGGAGGCGCAATGAATAGCCGGCTCGAAATGCTCAAGGAGGGTATCGGCAAGTGGCGCAGCCGCATGGGTGCGTTCTATCCCGGCGACAAGACCATCTTCCGCGGCTGCGACCTCCACGCGGACCTGAAGGACGCGAGCTGGCTCGATCTCTATGTCTTCGGCATCACGGGGCGGCGGTATTCGCCCGAGCAGCTGCGCCTGATGAACGCGCTGTGGGTCTATACGAGCTACCCCGATCCGCGCCTCTGGAACAACCGCGTGGCGGCGCTGGCCGGCAGCGCGCGCAGCACAGGCAATCTCGGCGTATCGGCGGCGCTGGCGGTTTCCGAGGCTCATATCTACGGCCGCGGCAATGAGGTCCAGGCGATCGGTTTCTACCTCCGCACGCAGCGCAAGCTCGCTGAAGGCGGGACCCTCGATGCGTGCGTGCGGGAAGAAATGGCCACGCACGGGCGCATTGCCGGCTACGGCAGGCCGCTGATCAACGCCGACGAGCGCAATGCGCCGACCATGGCGCTGGCGCGCAGCCTGGGCCTCGCGGACGGGCCGCACGTCAGGCTGGCCCACGAACTCGAGCGCTTCCTGCTCGAGAGCGGACGCAACCTGCGCATGAACTACGGGGGCCTCGTCTCCGCGTTCGGCGCCGACCTCGGTCTGTCGCCGCGCGAGTTCTACCTGTTCATGTTTCCTTCCTTCCTCGCCGGCATGCAGCCGTGCTACCTGGAAGCCGCCGACCGCCCGGAAGGCGCCCTATTTCCGCTATCATGCGACCACGTCCGCTACGAGGGCATTGAAAGGCGGCGCTGGCGAAGCTAGGGGGCCGACATGGGGAAAGCGAACAACATCCGTTTCGTTTGTGCGGTGACGGTCCTGTCTTCAGCCTTGAGCGCGTGGGGGCAGCCTTCCGAAGAGGAAGACCTGGCGATGGCTTACGGCGACAAGTCGTTCGTCACCATCGCCACCGGCACGCGCGTTCCCGTGAACCGGGCGCCTGCCGTCGCGACGGTGATCACGGCCGAGGACATCAAGGCCCTCGGTGCCGTCGATCTGGACGAAGTCCTGGAGACCGTGCCCGGCATGCACGTCGCGCGCGGCACCCAAACCAATATGCCCGTGTATGTGATCCGCGGCGTCCATCGCGACTACAACCCGCAGGTGTTGATGCTGGTGAACGGCATTCCGATCACCGCGAGCTTCGCCGGCAACCGCGGCGACGTCTGGGGCGGCCTGCCGCTGGAGAACGTCGCCCGTATCGAGATCATTCGCGGTCCCGGCTCGGCGCTCTATGGCGCGGACGCGTTCACCGGCGTCATCAACATCACCACCAAGACCGCAGGCGACATCGACGGCACGCAGTTCGGCGTGCGGGCCGGTTCATTCAAGACGCGCGACGCCTGGATGCTCCATGGAGGCACGATGGGCGCCGTGGAAGTCGCCGGCTACCTGCGCGTGGGTCGCACGGACGGCCCGAGCCCGACGATTGCCGCCGATGCCGCTTCGCCCTTGGGCGGCGGCATTTCCCATGCGCCCGGTCCGATGAACAACGGACGCGACTCCGTCGACGGCTCGCTCGACCTCTCCTACGACAAGTGGCGGCTGCGCTTCGGCTACCAGGAGCGGGACAACGTCGGGTCGGGCACCGGCGTTGCGAACGCGCTGGACCCGACCGGTCACAGCTACAGCGAACGCCTCACTTCGGACCTCACTTACCGCAATCCTGAAATCGCACGCAACTGGGGAATCGAGGTCCAGGCGAGCTACATGCGCTACAAGGAGTTCTCCGACCTCGTGCTGTTCCCGGCTGGATCCAACCTCGGCGGCGGCGTGTTCACGGACGGCATGATCGGCAACCCCTACAAATGGGAGCAGCACGGGCGCTTCAACGCATCGGCCGCGTATACCGGCTTCGATGGGCACCAGCTGCGCTTCGGCGCCGGCGTGACGCGCGACGAGCTCTACAAGGTGCGCGAGACGAAGAACTTCCTGCCTGCTGTGCTGCCCTTCACACCGATCGGCACCGGCTCCTACGCGGATGTCATCGACGTCTCCGACACGGCACCCTTCCTGCGGCCGCATCAGCGCACCGTGCATCACTGGTTCGTGCAGGACGAATGGAGCCTCGCGAAGGACTGGACGCTGACGGCCGGCGTGCGGCGCGACAACTATTCCGACTTCGGCCAGACCACCAACCCGCGCGTGGCGCTGGCCTGGGAGGCGGCCTACAACCTCACCGCGAAGCTGCTGTACGGAACGGCCTTCCGGGCGCCGGCCTTCATCGAGCTCTACAACATCAACAACCCGGTGGTGATCGGCACGCCGACGCTGGCGCCGGAGAAGATGAGAACCGCCGAAGCGGCGGTGTCCTGGCAGGTATCGCCGCGGCTGCAGCTCGGCATGAACGTGTTCCGCTACCAGATGCGCGACATGATCCAGCTCGTCGGCACGACCTACATGAACACCGGCAAGCAGACCGGCAAGGGCATGGAGCTCGAGGCGGCCTGGGATGTCTCGCGCGAACTCCGCTTGTCGGGCAACTACAGCTACCAGAAGTCGATCGACGAGGCGACGCAGCAGGATGCCGGGCTGGCCCCGCATCATCACGCCTACCTGCGCGCCGACTGGCGCTTCATGGCCGGCTGGGCCGCCAACATGCAGCTCAACGCGGTCGGCGA
Organism: Ignavibacteria bacterium; assembly: GCA_050259835.1. Lineage (GTDB taxonomy): Bacteria > Pseudomonadota > Gammaproteobacteria > Burkholderiales > Rhodocyclaceae > Nitricoxidireducens. Next base: position 4,474 of record JBLNBJ010000228.1, read on the forward strand.
GCGCCTGCGCGCCCCGGGCGACACGCGCGGGGCCCTGCGCGGCTACAACACGATCGACGCGACGCTGCGCACCGATCGCGGCCAGAAGTGGAACTACGCCGTCACGCTGCGCAACATCTTCAACGTCGATGCGCGCGAGCCGGCGCCCGCGGCCATCCCCAACGACTTCCCGCTCGCGGGCCGCGCCGTCTATCTGCAGGCGGACTACCGGCTCTGACCCATGCCCGCGATGCTTTCCCTGCTGAAGCGGTATCGCTGGTCCGCGCCTACAGTGGCGCCGAGAGCCGCGCGCGCGGCCGCCGGCTTGCGGCGTCCGGCTACCTGGCGCATCGGCCTTGTGCTGGCGGCCTTCCTCGTCGCCGCCGCCGCTGCCGCACTGCAGCCCGGGCGCGGCATTGCGGTGATCTACCCCGACATCGGCGAGCCCTATCGCAGCGTGTTCACCAAAATGATCGAGGGCATCGAGGAAGCCGCGCACACGCGCGTGCCGGCCTTCCCGGTCGGGGCGGCGGCGACTGCCCAGGACATCGCCGGCGAACTGCGCCGCCAGGACGTGCGCGTGGTCATCGCGCTGGGCCGCAACGGACTGAAGGTCGCCTCGGGACTGGATCGCGACATCGGCGTCGTCGCCGGCGGAGTTCTCTCGGTGCCGGAAGCAGAGGCGGCGGGCAATGTTTCCGTGTTCAGCCTGGCGCCGGATCCGGCGCTGCTGTTCTCGCGGCTGCATGGCTTCACGCCTGCGGTGCGCCGCGTCTTCGTCATCTACGACCCGCGCCACAACGGCTGGCTGATGCGCCTGGCGCGCGACGCCGCGGCCGTGCGCGGCATCGAGCTCGTGGCGCGCGAGGCGCAGGACATCCGTAGCGCGCTGCTGGCGTACCAGGAAATCCTCGCTGCGGCCGATCCGCGCCGCGATGCGCTGTGGCTGCCGCAGGATCCGACCACCGTCGACGAGACCGCGGTGCTGCCGCTTGTGCTTCAGGAAGCCTGGACCCGCGGCCTCGTGCTGTTCTCGAGCAACCCGGTGCACGTGCGCAGGGGCGCGCTGTTCTCGCTCTATCCGAACAACGTCGAGATAGGACGCACGCTCGGCGCCTCGGCACTCGGCTATTCCGGCAGCGCGCCGGCGGCGCGCGGACCGACGCCCTTGAAGAGCGTGCTGCTTGCGGTCAACGTGCGCACCGCCGCGCACCTGGGCATCAACCTCGCCGACAAGCGGCAGAGCTTCGACATGGTTTTCCCGGAGCCATGAACGCATGACGCGGATGGCCATATTCCTTCGCGACAAGACGTTCAAGCAGCAGCTCAACGTCGCCGTGGTGTTCGCCGTGCTGTCGTTCGCGCTGCTCTCGTCGCTGCTGATTTCCTGGCAGGGCAGCCGGCAGATCCGCAGCACGCTGGTGGAGCAGGGCGCGCGCATCGCCGAAAACCTCGCCAATCAGAGCGCGCTGGCGCTGGTCTATGCCTCGGCCGACAACGCCAACGACGCGGTAAATTCAACGCTGGCCTTCCCCGACGTCAAGCGCGTCGAGATCCACTATCACGACGGCAAGCTGCTGCTGATGCGCGGAACGCTGCCCGCCGCCGTCGGGGATGTGTCGGTGCCGGAGGGCGAGCTGACCTCCGCTTATCTGGAAGCCGAGACGGACGACGCCTGGCGCTTCGTGGCGCCGGTGCGGACCAAGGCCGCGGCCTCGCCGTTCGAGATGTCGGAACGCGGCCAGGAAATGCTGGGCTTCGTCCGCGTCGTCCAGAGCAAGGAGACGCTGGCGCGCATGCTGGCGCAGATCTTCGTCGCCAACCTCGCGATTTCGCTGCTGTTCGCGTGGGCCTTCCTGCTGGTGGTGCGCCGGCTGGCGGCGCGCATGACGCAGCCGATCACGGCGCTGTCCGAGGCGATGGCGCGGGCCGAGCGCGGCGAGGCCGACGTGCATGCCCCGGTCGATGGGCCCAAGGACATCCGCGACATGGCCCAGGCCTTCAACAGCATGATGCGCGCGCTGCAGGAGCGCGAGCGCGCGCTGCGAGAGAGCCAGGCGAACTACCGCGAAGTGGTCGAGAGCGTGAAGGAGATCATCTTCCAGACCGACGCAGATGACCGCTGGGTGCTGCTGAATCCCGCCTGGCAGGAGATCACCGGCATACCGGTCGACGCCGCGCTCGGTCGTCCGATGGTCGAGCTGTTCCACGCCGAAGACCGGTCGATGATGCAGGACTGGCAGGACCGGCTGCGCCGCGGCGAAGTGCAGGCCTGCCGCTTCGAGGTGCGCTTCACGCGCAGCGACGGTTCCAACGGCTGGCTCGAAGTGGCGCAGCATGTCCGCAACGAAGAGGGCGCTGCGTATGCCGGCACGGCGGGCACCCTGTTCGACATCACGGAACGCTGGCTCGCGGCCGATCGCCTCGAGAGCCTCAACGCGGAGCTGGAAGACCGCGTGCGCTTGCGCACGTCCCAACTCGAGGCATCCAACCGCGAGCTCGAGGCCTTCTCCTATTCGGTATCGCACGACCTGCGCGCGCCGCTGCGCGCCATCGAAGGCTTCGCGCGCATCATCGAGGAGGACTACGCCGAGAAGCTCGACGATACCGGCCGGCAGTACTTCCAGCGCGTGCGCGACGCCAGCCGCCGCATGGCGAGCCTGATCGACGATCTGCTCGAGCTCGCGCGCATCACGCGCACCGAATTGCGCTACGAGAAGCTCGACCTTGCGCACTTGGCGCGCGACGTCGTGCGCGGACTGGCTGAAGCCGAGCCGCAGCGCCGCTACCAGGCCGAGATCGCGGCCGAGGCCACCGCCTATGGCGACCCGGTGCTGATCCGCGTCGTGCTCGACAACCTGCTCTCGAACGCCTGGAAGTACACCGGGCTGCGCGACATGGCGCACATCGAGTTCGGCGTTGGCGAGCGCACCACCGAACGGGGCACCGAGACGGTCTTTTACGTGCGGGACAACGGCGCCGGGTTCGACATGCAGTACGCCGACAAGCTGTTCCGCCCCTTCAACCGGCTGCATCCGAACAGCCAGTTCGCCGGCACCGGCATCGGGCTGGCCACCGTCCAGCGCATCGTCCATCGCCACGGCGGGGAGATCTGGGCCGACTCGCAGGTCGACGTCGGCTCCAGCTTCTACTTCACGCTGCCGGAACGCTGCGACTAGGCAGCCTGGGTCTTCGCCGCGGCGGCCAGCGCCCGGTCCAGGTCTTCGATCAGGTCGTCCGGATCCTCGAGCCCCACCGAGAGGCGCACCGTGCCGGGATGGATGCCGGCAGCCGCCAGCGCGGCATCCGACATGCGGAAATGCGTGGTCGACGCGGGGTGGATGACGAGCGACTTGGCGTCGCCGACATTGGCCAGATGCGAGAACACCCGCAGCGCCTCGATGAACTTGCGTCCTGCCGCGCGCCCGCCCTTGAGGGTGAAGCTGAACACCGAGCCGCAGCCCTTGGGCAGCAGCCGCTGCGTGAGTGCATGGTCGGGATGGCCCTCGAGTTCCGGATAGCCGATGCCTTCGACCGCCTCGTGCTTCGACAGATGCGAGACGATGCGCCGGGTGTTGGCGACGTGGCGCTCCATGCGCAGCGGCAGTGTCTCCATCCCCTGCAGGATCTGGAAGGCGTTGAACGGACTCATGCAGGCGCCGAAGTCGCGCAGGCCTTCGCGGCGTGCGCGCAGCAGGAAGGCGGCGACCGTCGACTCCTCGGTGAAGTCCATGCCGTGGAAGCCTTCGTAAGGCTCGGTGAGCGTCGGAAACTTGCCCGACTTGTCCCAATCGAAGGCGCCGGAATCCACCAGCAGGCCGCCGATCGCCACGCCGTGGCCGCCGAGGAACTTGGTCGCGGAATGGAACACCAGGTCGGCACCCAGTTCGAAGGGCTTCATCAGGTAGGGCGTGGTGAAGGTCGAGTCGACCAGCAGAGGCAGGCCGTGCACATGCGCGAGTTCCGCCACGCGCGGCACGTCGAGCACGTCGAGGCCGGGATTGCCGAGCGTCTCGCCGAACAGCAGGCGCGTCTCGGGCCGGATGGCGGCGCGCCAGGCGTCGAGGTCGCGCGGATCGACGAAGCTGGTGCGGATGCCGAAGCGCGGCAGCGTGTGCTCGAGCAGGTTGTGCGAGCCGCCGTAAAGCGAGCGGCTGGCGACGATGTGCGCGCCGGCGCCCATCAGCGTGACGATGGCCAGGTGCAGGGCGGCCTGGCCGGAAGCCGTGGCGATGGCGCCGACGCCGCCTTCCAGCGCCGCGATGCGCTCTTCGAGCACGGCGTTGGTGGGGTTGGAGATGCGCGAGTAGACGTGGCCGGCGCGCTCCATGTTGAACAGGGCGGCGGCCTGGTCGGCGTCCTTGAAGACGAAGGAGGTCGTCAGGTAGAGCGGCTGGGCGCGAGCGCCGAACTGCGCGTCGGGCGCCTGGCCCGCATGGAGGGTCAGCGTGTCGAACTTTTGGGACATGGCGGGGTCAGGCGTATTCGTCGGGTTCGAGCGCGCGCTCGAGGGCCGCGATGCGGTCCTTGAGGAAGAGCTTGCGCTTCTTGAGCCGGCGCAGGAGGAGTTCGTCCTCGGTGGGCGCCGAGTCCAGCCGGGCGATCGCGGCGTCGAGGTCGCGATGTTCGCTGCGCAGTTCCTGCAGCTTGCCGCGGAGGACGGCCGGATCGTCGTTGGCAGGTTCCATCGGCGTATGTTAGGCGGGTTTGCCGGCCCTTGGCAACGGCCCCTTGAAAACCCGGATTCGGGCGCCACCTACCAAGGCGTAAAGGAGACCCGACCATGAACGTCGTCTTCAACCATCCCTTCATGTACGTCATCGACTATCCGGGCGAGGACGCCGTCGAGATGCTCGACAAGCGCCATGGCCGGGTCGGGGTGATGCGCGGCGCCATGGCGGAGCGCTTCCGCCACGATTTCGGCATCTTCCTGTCGGAAGAGCGCGACGAGGATCAGCTCGAGGACTTCATCGACGCCTACAGCGCGGTGATGGACCAGCCGGTGTCGCGCCACTGATCCATCGCGGCCGCTTGGTGCGCTGCGGCATTGCCCCCGCCGCGGAAATGGGCGGGTAGAATGCCCGCATGCCCCAGACCATCGGCCGATTCGAGATTCGTCGCGAGCTCGGGCGTGGCGCCCAGAGCGTCGTTTATCTTGCCTGGGACCCGCAGCTCCAGCGCGACGTCGCCATCAAGACCATGCACTTCGCCACGGCGGAGGCCGAGCAGAATGCGGCCCTGCTGGCCGAAGCCCGCACCGTCAGCAAGCTGCGACATCCGAACGTCGTGCCCATCTTCGACGCCGGCGAGGCCGACGGCGATCCCTACCTGGTGTTCGAATACGTCGAGGGCCGCAGCCTCGGGCAGGTGCTGAAGGCGGAAGGACCGATGCAGCCCGGCCGCGCGGCCGATCTCATGCGCCAGGTGGCCGACGCGCTGGCCCAGGCGCATGCGCTCGGCATCATCCATCGCGACCTCAAGCCCACCAACATCCTGCTCGACGGACGCGGCACGCCGCGCGTCATGGACTTCGGCATCGCCATGCGCATCACCGGCGAAGGCGCCGAGGCGCAGAAGAGCCTTTCCGGCACGCCGTTCTACATGGCACCCGAGTACGTCACCCGCCAGACCATCAGCCCGCGCAACGACGTTTTCGCGGCCGGCCTGATCCTGCTCGAGATGCTGACGGGCAAGCGCGCCATCCAGGGCGACAGCCTCGAGCGCATCCTGTTCAACGTCTCGTGCACACCGGTGCGGATTCCGCCTGAAGCGGGCATCGACGAGCGGCTGGGCGGGATCATCCTCAAGTGCTGCGCGATGGACCCGGACCTGCGCTATCCGTCGGCCGCCCAGATTGCCGAAGCGCTCGATACCTACCTGGGCGCCGGCCTCGCCGCGGAGCCCGCGGCAGGCGAGAGCGAGGAGAAGAAGGCGGCCACGCTCGAGTTCCTGCTGCGGCGCATGCGCCACAAGACCGACTTCCCGGCGCTGTCCGACTCGGTGTCCGCGATCAACAAGCTGACCGAGTCCGAGAAGGAAAGCATCAACAAGCTTTCCAACACCATCCTCAAGGACTACGCGCTCACCAACAAGATCCTGCGGCTGGTGAACTCCGCCTACTACCGCCAGGTCGGCGGCGGCAACATCAGCACGGTGTCGCGCGCGGTGGTCGTGCTCGGCTTCAACGCCGTGCGCAACATCGCCATCACGGTGCTGCTGTTTGAGCACCTGCAGAACAAGGGCAATGCGCGCGAGCTCAAGGAAGGCTTCCTGCGCTCGAACCTCGCGGCCCTGCTCGGGCGCGACGCCAGCAAGACCATCATGTCGCGCGAGGGCGAAGAGGCCTTCATCTGCGCGATGTTCCACAACCTCGGCCAGTTGCTGGCGCAGTTCTACTTCCCCGAGGAAGTCGAGGCCGTGCGCAACCTGATGCAGACCAAGCAGCTTTCGGAACGCACCGCGTCCACGCAGGTGCTGGGCCTTTCGTTCCAGGAACTCGGCATGGGCATCGCCAAGACCTGGGGCTTCCCGGCGGCGATCGTGCAGAGCATGCAGCCGCTGCCCGAAGGCCAGATCCGCAAGCCGGCCACGCACGAGCAGATGCTGCATGTCGTCTCGGGCTTCTCGAACGAGGTCTGCGAGATGATCGCCGGCTATGCGCCGGAAGATCGCAACCGGGCGCTGCGGGAAATTACCGAACGCTACGCGGCCTGCCTCGAGACCTCGGACAAGCAATTGCGGGCGGCGGTCGAGCAGGCCTTCATCGAACTCAAGGAACTCGCCTCGATCCTGCGCGTGAACCTCAAGCAGAGCCCGTTCGCGCGCCAGGTGGTGGCCTTCTCCGGCGCCAAGGAAGAAGAGGATCTCGACGACACGCTCACCGATCCCGCCATGGCCGTGCTGGCCGACACGGTGCTCACCGACGTGCCGGTCTACGCGCCGGAGACGCCCGCCGGCGCAGAAGGCCAGGCCGTCGCGGCGGACGACGCCCAGGCCATCCTGTCCGCCGGCATCCAGGACATCAGCAACTCGCTGGTCGAAGACTTCGCGCTCAACGACATCCTGCGCATCATCCTCGAGACCATGTACCGCTCGATGGGCTTCCATCGCGTGCTGCTGTGCCTCAAGGACGTCAAGACCGGCATGATGATCGGGCGCTTCGGCTTCGGCCCCGACACCGCCGATCTTGCCCGCACCTTCCGTTTCCCGCTCGCCTACGAGGCCGACGTCTTCCACCTCGCCACGCACAAGTCGGTCGACATCATCATCACCGACATCGACGATCCCAAGATCGCCGAGCGCATCCCCAAGTGGTTCCGCCAGCGCATCACCTCGAAGACCTTCGTGCTGTTCCCGCTGACGCTGAAAGGCAACCCGGTCGCGCTGATCTACTGCGACAAGGACGAGGCCGGCTCGATCGTGATCCCCGAGAAGGAACTGACGCTGCTGAAGACGCTGCGCAACCAGGCGCTGCTGGCCATCAAGCAGGCGACGTAGCGGGGACGTCCGGGCGGGCCGGACTCGGGCTTACTTCCTCTGGACGTCGAGCAATTCGATCTCGAACTGCAGCGTCGTATTGGGCGGGATGATGCCGCCGGCGCCGCGCTCGCCGTAGGCGATGGCCGGCGGGCAGGTGAGCCGCGCCTTGCCGCCCACTTTCATGCGCTGCACGCCTTCGGTCCAGCACTTGATGACCCGGTTGAGCGGGAACTCGGTCGGCTGTCCGCGCTTGTAGGAACTGTCGAACTCGCGGCCGTCGAGAAACGTTCCTTTGTAGTGGACCTTCACCGTGTCGGTGGCGGCGGGGCTGCTCCCCGTTCCCTCCTTCAGCGACAGGAAGACCAGCCCGCTCGGCGTGGTCACGGCGGCGGCGTCGGCAGGGGCGGGCTTCGCCTCGTGCTGCGCCCCGGCGGGCACGGTGAAGGCGACGAACAGCGCGGCAATCAGTTTCTTCAAGACGGGGCTCCCAAAATATTTGCGAGGCTCTATGATCGTCGATTCCATATCACGCCGCAAACCCGGCGAGGAAGCCATGCCCGTACCCAAGACGCCCAACCCCTCCAGGCTCGACCAGGTGGTCCGCGACGCCCGGGCCGCTGCCGAGAAGCGCGACCAGGACTACCGCGAACAGGCGCTCAAGATCTACCCGTGGATCTGCGGCCGCTGCCGGCGCGAATTCACCCGGACCAACCTGCGCGAGTTGACGGTCCATCATCGCGACCATGACCACCACAACAATCCGCCCGACGGCAGCAACTGGGAACTGCTGTGCCTTTACTGCCATGACAACGAGCATCAGCGGCAACTGGAAGCGGCCGCGGGCTCGACCATGGAGACGGACCGCGGCACGGTGGCGACGCACTCCCCGTTCGCCGACCTCAAGGCGAAACTGAACCAGAAGAACAACCCCTCCTAAATGACCATCGAACTCACGCCCCACGAAACGCGCGTCATCGGTTGCCTGCTCGAGAAGGAAGTCGCCACGCCCGAGCAATACCCGTTGTCGCTCAACGCGCTGACCAATGCCTGCAACCAGAAGAGCAACCGCGACCCGGTGCTCGAACTGGACGAAGCCACGGTGCAGCAGGTTGTCGACGGCCTGATCAAGAAGCACCAGGTCACCGAGCATGGCAGCTTCGGCAGCCGCGTGCCGAAGTACCAGCACCGCTTCTGCAACACCAACTACGGCGCCCTCAAGTTCTCGCCGCGGGAACTGGCCGTCGTTTGCGAACTCTTCCTGCGCGGCCCGCAGACCCCCGGCGAACTGCGCAGCCGCGCCAGTCGCCTGTGCCCCTTCGGCGACGTGACGGAAGTCGAAGCCGTGCTGACCGCGCTGGCGACCCGCGAAGACGGCCCCTTTGTCGTACGCCTGCCGCGCGAGCCGGGCAAGCGGGAATCACGCTACGCGCATTTGTTCGGCGGGGAAGTGGCGGTGGAGGCGGAAACGGAGGAGGCGCCTGCGGCGGGACCCGGACGCATGGAACGGATGGAGCAGCGCATTGCTGCGCTGGAGGCGCAGGTGGCGGAGCTCAAGCAACTGTTGGAAGGGCGCTAGCGGGTTGCGGCGCGCTTCGGGAACCGGGCGTTTGCTACGGCGAATTTATCTGCGGGATGGCGTGGTCGGCGAACAAAGTTTGCGATTGCCCGCCGACACCGTCGGGCGCCGAGAGGCTGGGGCGAGACGCTCCGCGGCGCTCGGCCTGTTTGGCCAGGAGGGTGATTTCCCGTCCGCGCATGGCAATGAGGCCGGCCGTGGCGAGATCCCGGAATGCCCGGGAGAGTGATTCCGCGGTCATCCCGAGTTGCTCGGCCAAGAGCCCCTTCGTGATAGGCAAAGTAACCGCAGTGTCCCCGGCGAGCTCAGCGCCGGCGAGCCGAAGCAGGTAGTTGAGCAACCGCCTGCAGCCGGGGTGAAAATGCGATTCCGCGACTTCCTCCTGCAGCTTGATGTATTTGTCCGCCAGGACGATCTGGACCTGTCGCGCCACCGAGGCGCTGGAGCTCAACGCCATGCGCAAATCGACACCGGCAATTTCGATGAGCGTGAGCGAAGTGACGGCGGTGGCCGAAGACACGTATGGCCGGCCAGCCACAAGTTCGGCAAGACCGAATGGTCTCCCTTCCGTCACGACTTCGACCACTCTCTCGCCGCCTTCCAACGAGACAATCGCACGGCGCACCTGGCCTGACATTACATAGAAAAATCTTTCTGCTGTCTCTCCTTGTGCGTAGATTCGGTCCCTGGCCGCGGCTGACCGCAGCCTTGCCCCGGCCGCGACTCGCTCCACCAGCGCGGCGCCGGCCCCTTGGAATATCGGCAGAGTTCCGATCACCGTTGCAATGCCCGACGTCTCACAGCCCATCACCTACCTCCATCACGGTACCCCAGGAAGACAGGGGCGCCATGGGGGAGTTCCGCGCTGGCCGCCGGAGCGCTTCACTACCGGTGATGGGGGTTACCGATGAAGGGGCCTGCTTCGCTGACCGGATAGTCGCCATAGCCGCCGCCCGCCGGCCTGGTGTCGACGGCGGAGTCCTCGAGCATCATCAGGACTGCCCGGCCGAGGCCATCGCTGTTCGTCAGCAGCATGCGAGCGGCCGCGTGCGGGTCTGCCGCGATTCCCTCGTAGCCTGTCTCGGACACCGGATAGCCACTGAAGTCGGCAAGCGGTCGTTCGACCGGTTGTTGCTCTTCCATGGCTGGATCGGTTGCCATGATCTCAAAGGAGCGGTCGAGTGCCGCGCGATTTGTTTGAGCGGCGACAGGCAGCGAACAAAGCAAGGCCGCTGAAACGGTGACAAGCGCGTTCTTCATCGTGTTCTCCGGTTGAGTCCGAGGAAGAATTCTGGTCTCGCCGGAACGGGCAGGCCATGCGGCAATCGGCACCCCCTTTGATGAGCCGTATGGCCCTTTACCGCTCCGCCGCAACTATTCGCCGCTGCCGCATATCAGGCATGCCCGGTTTGCGCCGCGCCGGAGCAACGCTCGCAAATAGCGACGACGGCGCCTCTCCGCCGTCGCCGCGCTACGCCGCGCCCGCCTGCAACCGAAGCCGCGCCAGCGGCTTCTGATCCACGGCAATGTTGAGCCCCATCGCCACCACGCCGAGCACGATGGCGACGCCCCACACGATGTCGTAGGAGCCCGTGCGGTCGAACAGCACGCCGCCGAGCCAGGCGCCGAGGAAGCTGCCGATCTGGTGGCTGAAGAAGACGAAGCCGCCGAGCATCGAGAGGTAACGCACGCCGAACACCTGGGCCACGATGCCATTGGTGAGCGGCACCGTGGCGAGCCAGATCAGTCCCATCGCGGCGGAGAAGGCGTAGGCCGAGGCGGCCGACAGCGGCGCTGCGAGGAAGGCGACGATGATGACGCTGCGCGCGATGTAGATGAAGGCGAGCAGGTGCTTCTTGCTGTGGTGCTGACCGAGCCAGCCGGCGCCGTAGGTGCCGATGATGTTGAAGAAGCCGATCAGCGCGAGGCAGACGACGCCTACGTTGCCCGGCAGCCCGTGGTCGGCCAGATAGGCGGGCAGGTGCACGCCGATGAAGATCACCTGGAAACCGCAGACGAAATAGCCGAAGGTGAGCAGCCAGAAGCCCTTGTGCCCGGCGGCCTCGGCGATGGCTTCGCGCACCGGTTGGTGGTGCGCATGCTGAGTGTCGGCGCGCTCCGGTTCGGCGAGTACGGCCGAGAGCGGCGCCATGGCGGCTGCGGCGACGGCAAGGGCCAGCAGCGTGCCTTGCCAGCCGATGCCGGAGATTAGCGCCTGCGTCGCGGGCAGCATGGCGAACTGACCGAACGAGCCGGCCGCGCCGGCGATGCCCAGCGCCATGGTGCGCTGCTCGGGCGGGTAGATGCGGCCGAGCACGCCGTAGACGATGCTGAAGGTCGTGCCCGAAAGCCCGAGGCCGATGAGCACGCCGGTGGAGAGCGCGAGTTCCGCGCCGCTGCCGGCATAGGCCATCCAGACCAGGCCGGCCACATAGAGGATGGCGCCGCCGAAGAGCACGCGGCCGGCGCCCCAGCGATCGGCGATCAATCCGGCGAAGGGTTGCGCCGCGCCCCACATCAGGTTCTGCAGCGCCAGCGCGAAGGCCAGCACCTCGCGGCCCCAACCGTGCGCGGCGGACATCGGCTGCATGAAGAGTCCGAAGCCGTGGCGGGCGCCCATGGCCAGCGTCATGATGACGCCGCCACAAAGGAGGACGAGGGCGGGCGTGCGCCACGGTCTTGTTGTGGTCATGAACTTTTCTCTCGGCGGGGTTGTCCCGCCATCATACAATGGCGGGCTCTTTGCCCCTTTCCGGAAATGAACAAGGCATTCGTCAAGGAAAACGACGGCGACGAGGACGACGACGCCCCCGGCGCACCGGCCTTGCCGCCCGGCACCAAGAACTACATGACGGCGAGCGGCCATGCCGCGATGCGCCGCGAATTCGAGCAGCTCGTGAAGGTCGAGCGGCCGGAGCTCGTGAAGGTGGTCGCCTGGGCGGCCGGCAACGGCGACCGCTCGGAGAACGGCGACTACATCTACGGCAAGAAGCGATTGCGCGAGATGGACCGGCGCATCCGCTACCTCACCAAGCGGCTCGAGAACGCGGTGGTCGTCGACCCGGCGGCGCAGGAGAACGTCGAGCAGGTGTTCTTCGGCGCGACCGTCACCATCTACGGACTTGAGGAGCGCGAAGCGACCTACCAGATCGTCGGCATCGATGAGGCCGACGCGGGGCAGGGCCGCATCAGCTGGATCGCGCCGCTGGCGCGCGCGCTGATGAAGGCGCGCGAAGGCGACGTGGTGCGCTTCGACAGTCCCGTCGGAATCCGGGAGATCGAGATCGTGGAAATCCGTTATGAATGACGCCGCCGCGCGCAAGCCGAACACGGCGCGGCTGGTCGTGGCGGTGGTGGTCGTGGCGATCGCGATCTGGCTGGGCTGGAAATGGTGGTGGGGCCGCAGCCACGTCACTACCGACGACGCCCAGGTCGAAGGCCATGTCGTGCCCGTGCTGCCCAAGGTCGGCGGCTTCGTAGCCGAGGTGAAGGTCGCCGACAACCAGGCGGTGCGGGCCAACGATCTGCTCGTGCGTATCGACGACCGCGACTACCGCGCGAAGCTGGCGCAGGCCGAGGCCGAGCTGGAGCTCGCGCTGGCGGCGGCCGGCAAGGAAGGCCAGACCGGCCAGGCCGCGGCCCAGGTCGCCGCCGCGCGGGCGGCGGCCGCCGCCGCGCGGTCCAACGTCGACCAGGCGCTGGCGGCGGCGGACAAGGCGCAGAAGGACCTCGAGCGCACCCGCGGCCTGATCGAGAAGAAGATGGTGTCGCCGCAGGCGCTCGATGCCGCCGAAGCGGCCGCGCGCGCCGCGCAGGCGCAACTGAAGGCGAGCCGCGAAAGCGCCACCTCCGCCGGCGAGCAGGTGAGCGCCTATGGGGCGGCGCTGCAGGCGGCGCTGGCGAAGGTGGAATCGGCGCGCGCGGCGCGCGACCTCGCCGCCATGCAACTCGCCGACACGCGCATCGCGGCGCCGGCGAGCGGCCTGGTCGGCAGCAAGAGCGTCGAACCCGGGCAGTTTGTGCAGGCGGGACAGGCGCTGATGAGCGTGGTGCCGCTCGACGACGTCTGGGTGGTGGCCAACATGAAGGAGACCGACGTGCGCGGCATTCGCCCCGGCGCGGCGGTCGACATCGAGGTCGACGCCTTCCCGGGCACCGCCTTCAGCGGCACGGTGGATTCGCTGGCGCCTGCCACCGGCGCGCGCTTCTCGCTGCTGCCGCCCGACAACGCCACCGGCAACTTCACCAAAGTCGTGCAGCGCGTGCCGGTGAAGATCCTCGTCAAGCAGAGTTCGGACGCGAACCGGCTGCTGCGCCCCGGCATGAGCGTGTTCGTCACCGTCACGACGCAGTGAAACCGATCCTGCCCGCGCTGCGCCGGGTCGAGAGCGACGCCGAGATCCGCGCCAGCCGCTACCTGATCGCCTTCACCGTCACGCTGGGATCGATGCTGGAGCTCGTCGACACCAGCATCGTGAATGTGGCGATCCCGCACATGATGGGTTCGCTCGGCGCGACGCTCGATGAGATCGCCTGGGTGTCGACGGGCTACGTGGTCGCCAACGTGATCGTGCTGCCGGTGTCGGGCTGGCTCTCCAACTGGTTCGGCCGGCGCAACTACCTGACGCTCTCGATCGCGCTGTTCATCGTCGCTTCGATGATGTGCGGCGCCTCCACGAACCTCGAAGAACTGATCTTCTGGCGCATCGTCCAGGGCCTCGGCGGCGGCGGCCTCATCTCGACCGCGCAGGCGACCCTCTACGAAGTGTTTCCGCGCGAGGAATCCGGCTCGGCGATGGCCATCTTCGGGCTCGGCATCATGGTCGGCCCGATGCTCGGGCCGACGCTCGGCGGCTGGCTGACCGACGCCTATTCCTGGCCATGGATCTTCTATATCAACCTGCCGCTCGGCGTGCTCGCGCTGCTGCTGACGCTGATGCTGGTGCCCGACTCGAAGTACGGCAAGCGCGCCGAGCAGGTCGACGCCCTGGGTTTCCTGCTGCTGGCCGTCGGCATCGGCTGCCTGCAGACGGCGCTCGAGCGCGGCGAACGGCTCGACTGGTTCGCCTCGCGCGAGATCGTCACGCTGTCGATCGTCTCGGTCTGCGCGCTGGCGGTGTTCGTCTGGCACGAGCTGCGGCACGAGCATCCGATCGTCGACATCCGCATCCTGCACGACGCGCAGTTCGCCGCCGCGCTGGTGTTCACCTTCCTGCTCGGCGGTGCGCTGTTCTCGACGGTGTTCGTTTTCCCGGTCTACGTGCAGACGCTGCTCGGTTACACGGCCTGGGAGACCGGCATGGTGATCCTGCCGGGCGCGCTGGCTTCGGGCATCACCATGGCGGTGATGGGCCGCTTCACCGGCCGCACCCAGATGGACCTGCGCCTCATCGTGATCGTCGGCGCGTGCATCTTCGGCTACTCGATGTGGCAGCACTCGCTGTTTACGCTGCACTCGGGCTGGAGCGATTTCCTGCCGGCGATGATCCTGCGCGGCATGGGTCTCGGCATGGTGTTCATCCCCCTCAACAACCTCGCGCTCGGCAACCTGCCGCCGCCGCAGATCCAGGCCGGCAGCGGGCTCTATAACCTGACGCGGCAACTTGGCGGCTCGGTCGGCATCGCCGCCTCGGCGACGCTCTACGTCCAGCTGCAGCAGGCCAACCGGGGCGAGCTGATCCGGCACGTGAACCAGTTCTCCGCCGCGACAGCCGAGCGCCTCGCGCATCTGAAGGCGCTGGTGATCTCGCATGGCGCGGCACCCGCGAGCGCGCCGGCCAAGGCGCTGCGGCTGCTCGACGGCGCGGTCAACCAGCAAGCGGCGATGCTCTCCTTCGAGCGGCTGTTCCTGCTGTTCGGCATCGCGCTACTCCTGGCGCTGCCGCTGCTGTTGCTGATGCACCGGGGTAGGGTGGCACCGTCGGGAGAAGGCGGGGCGCACTGAACGGCTGGCACGTGGGAGCCGAGGGTGGCGGGTGGTCGCCGTCGCGCAGGTAAAGGAGGAGGCGCCGGCCTTATCGCTTTATCGGCGCCGGGGGACACGGAGCGACGGCGACCACCCGCTGCCCTCGGCGGGGTCGCCGGCGTTGCGCGCTACGCCGCCCCAGCCGCGTGCCCGCCCCCGTGCATCGGCGCGTCGTATTCCTTCGAGATGTCCTTGTTCGTGTAGTCACGCATCATCGCCGCCGCAACCACGCTGAGCAGGGCGCATAAGAGGATGTATCCGGCGATCGCATAGCCCGAGTGGTAATGCGCGAACAGGGCGGTGGCGATGAGCGGCGCCGGGCCGCCCGCGATCACCGAGGCGAGCTGGTAGCCCATCGAGGCGCCGCTGTAGCGCATGCGGCCGGTGAAGGACTCCGCGATCATCGCGGCCTGCGGCCCGTACATCATCGAATGCGGCAGCAGCGACAGCACGATGGCGATGAAGATCGACGTCGGTTCCTTCGTGCCCATCATGGCGAAGTAGATGAAGCCCATGGCGCCGGCCAGCGCGGCGCCGAAGATGTACATGCGACGCCGCCCGACGATGTCCGAAAGGTGCCCGAAGAACGGGATGGTGAAGAACTCGAGCAGCGAGGCGGTCAGCACCGCGGTGAGCAGCAGGTCGCGCGAGGCGCCCAGCGTGCCGGTGCCGTAGGTGAAGACGAAGGCCGTGAAGATGTAGAAGGGCGCCTGCTCGGCCATGCGGGCCAGCGCCGACAGCAGGATGTCCTTCGGCTGGCGGCGGATCACTTCCAGCATCGGCGTGCGCTCGATCCTGCGCTCGGCCACCAGGCGCGCGAAGGTCGGCGTCTCCAGCACGCTCAGGCGGATGTAGAGGCCGATCACGACCAGCACGATGCTGAGGAAGAACGGCACGCGCCAGCCCCAGGCCAGGAACTCGTCGCCCGAGATCTGGCTTACCGCCAGGACGGCAAGGTTTGCGAGGAACAGGCCGGCAGGCACGCCGAACTGCGGCCACGAGGCGACGAAGCCGCGGTGCTCGTTGGTGCGCGCCCATTCCATCGACAGCAGCACCGAGCCGCCCCATTCGCCGCCGACGCCGACGCCCTGGATGAAGCGCAGCACGGTGAGCGCGACGGCGCCCCAGATGCCGATCTCCTCGTAAGGCGGCACGAACGCGACGGCGAAGGTGGCCAGGCCCATCAGCAGCAGCGTCGCGATCAGCGTCGCCTTGCGGCCGATGCGATCGCCGTAGTGGCCGAAGATGGCGGCGCCGACGGGTCGGGCAATGAAGCCGACGGCGTAGATCAGGAAGGCCTTCAGCGTGCCGACGACGGGATCGGATTCGGGGAAGTAGAGCTTGGCGAAGACCAGCCCCGTGACGGTGCTGTAGAGGAAGAAGTCGTACCACTCGATGGTGGTGCCCACCGTGCTGGCGATGACGGCGCGCCGCAACTGCCTGCGCGCCTCCTCGTCGGAAAGGGGAGCGGTGCCTGGTTGGCGGACGGCAGCCATGTGCGTCTCCATCGGTATATTCTTGGGCCGTAGACTCCCGCGGCGGCGCGGGGGTTCCTGTCGCCGCCGGCCCGTGCGCCGAACTCACTGCCTCCCCGCATGCCCATCGCTGCCGATTCGCCGCTGCGCGACCGCTCCTTTCTCTGCTACTGGCTGGCGCGCGTCTTCAGCATGAGCGCCTACCAGGTGCAGAGCGTCGCCGTCGCCTGGCAGGTGTACGAGTTGACGGGGAGCGCGCTCGATCTCGGCCTGGTGGGACTCATGCAGTTCCTGCCGCGCGTGCTGCTGCTGCCCGTCGTCGGCAACGCCGCGGACCGCTACGACCGGCGGCGCCTGATGCTGGCCGCCCAGGCGGTGCAATGCGCGACGATGCTCGCGCTGGCGGCCGCCACGGCGGGCGGCGCCGTCACGCGCGAGCTGATCTTCGTCGTCGTGCTGGCAGCCGGTGCCGCGCGCGCGCTCGAACATCCGGCCACGCTGGCCCTGCTGCCCGGGCTGCTGGCGCCCGCCGCACTCTCGCGCGCCACGGCCATGAGCGCCTCGGCCAACCAGGCGGCGACCATCATTGCGCCTGCGGCGGCCGGCTTCCTCTACCTGGCGGGAGCGGTCGTCGTCTATGGACTCACGGCGGCCGCCTTCGTCGCTGCGGCGGCGGCAACGGCGGCCATCCGCGTCGCGCCCCAGCCGCGACTCACCCTAGACGGCTCGGGCATGCGGCGCTTCGTCGATGGGCTTCGCTTCATCCGCGGCCACCGGGCGATGCTCGGCGCGATCTCGCTCGACCTTTGCGCCGTGTTCCTCGGCGGCGCTACGGCGCTGCTGCCGATCATCGCCCAGGAGGTGCTGGGAACCGGCCCCTGGGGACTCGGCCTGCTGCGGGCGGCGCCGGCCGTCGGCGCGCTGGCCATGGGCGTCTGGCTCGCCCACTATCCGCTCGAACGCCGCATCGGCCGCCTGATGTTCGGCTGCGTGGCGATCTTCGGCGTCGCTACGGTGGCCTTCGGGCTGTCGCGCTCCTTGCCGCTCTCGATGCTGATCCTCGCCGTGCTGGGCGGGGCCGACATGGTGAGCGTCGTCATCCGCAACGCCTATGTGCAGCTGCAGACGCCCGACGACATGCGCGGCCGCGTGAGCGCCGTCAATTCGGTCTTCATCGGCGCCTCGAACCAGTTGGGCGAGTTCGAGTCGGGGGTCACCGCCGCATGGTTCGGGGCGGTGCCGGCCGTCATCCTCGGCGGGCTCGGTACGCTGGTCGTGGTGCTGGTCTGGCTCAAGGCGTTTCCGGAACTCGCGAAGGCCGAGCGGCTCGAGCGCTGATGTCGCCCGTGGCGCCGGCCGGTCGCTTCGGGCTATGATGGCCGTGTAGCGTGAACTCCGGGGAGATCGTCATGAAACGCGCTTTTTGCATCATCGGCCTTTGCCTGGTCGCCGGCTGCAGCAGCGGCTACCAATGGAGCAAGCGCGGCATGACGCCGGCGACGCGGGAGGCCGACCTGATGGCGTGCGGCACCAAGAACGCCCATCTCCAGAAGGACGATCCGTCCGCCGTGGTGGCCATCGACCAGTGCATGATGGCGCGCGGCTACGAAAAGACGCAACGCTAGCCGGCGGCGGCCGTGCGGGGGGCCGTGCGCCCCCCTCTTGAAATCTCCCGGAACGCCCCCATGACCGGGGATATTTTTGTGTTCTGAGGAGTTTCGTTCATGTCCGACACGGCCACGCCTTCCGCTTCTTCTTCCAAGGAGACCCTGGGATTCCAGACCGAGGTGAAGCAGCTGCTTCACCTGATGATCCACTCGCTGTACTCCAACCGCGAGATCTTCCTGCGCGAACTGGTTTCCAACGCCTCCGACGCCTGCGACAAGCTGCGCTTCGAGGCGCTGCACAACGCCGGGCTGTTCGAGGGCGATTCAGAACTCAAGATCCGCATCGCCTTCGACAAGGAGGCGAAGACGCTGACCATTTCGGACAACGGCATCGGCATGAGCCGCGACGAGGTGATCGCGAACCTCGGCACCATCGCCAAGTCCGGCACGCGCGAATTCTTCTCGCAGCTCACCGGCGACCAGCAGAAGGACGCCCACCTGATCGGCCAGTTCGGTGTCGGCTTCTACTCGTCGTTCATCGTTGCCGACAAGGTGAGGGTCGTCACTCGCCGCGCGGGCGTTCCGGCCGCGCAGGCGGTGCGCTGGGAATCGGACGGCTCCGGCGAGTTCTCGGTCGAGATGGTCGAGAAGGCCGGCCGCGGCACCGAGATCACGCTGCATCTGAAGGAGGGCCAGGAAGACCTGCTGTCCGGCTGGAAGCTGCGCTCGATCATCCGCAAGTACTCCGACCACATCGTCCAGCCCATCGTGATGAAGAAGGAGGAGTGGAACCAGGAGAAGAGCGAGCAGGTCGTCACCGACGAGGATGAGACCGTCAACAAGGCCTCCGCCCTGTGGGCGCGCAGCAAGAGCGACATCAGCGAGGAAGAGTACAAGGAGTTCTACAAGCACGTCGGCCACGACTTCGACGAGCCGCTGGCCTGGACGCACGCGCGCGTCGAGGGCAAGAGCGAATACACCCAGCTGCTCTACGTGCCCGCCCACGCGCCCTTCGACCTGTGGGACCGCAATGCGCGCCACGGCATCAAGCTCTACGTGCGCCGCGTCTTCATCATGGACGACGCCGAGCAGCTGATGCCGATGTACCTGCGCTTCATCCGCGGCGTGGTGGATTCGGCCGACCTGCCGCTCAACGTCTCGCGCGAGATCCTGCAGGAGAGCCGCGACATCGAGGCGATCCGCAAGGGTTGCACGGCCAAGGTGCTGGGCATGCTGGACGATCTGGCCGAGAACGACAAGGACAAGTACGCCAAGTTCTGGGGCGAGTTCGGCCGCGTGCTCAAGGAAGGCGTCGGCGAGGACTTCGCCAACAAGGAGAAGATCGCCAAGCTGCTGCGCTTCGCTTCGACGAACGCCGATACCGCCGACGAGACGGTGTCGCTCGCCGACTACCTCGGCCGCATGAAGGAAGGCCAGGACAAGATCTACTACGTCGCCGCCGAAACCTTCAATGCCGCCAAGAACAGCCCGCATCTGGAGATCTTCCGCAAGAAGGGCATCGAGGTGCTGCTGCTGTCGGATCGCGTCGACGAATGGGTGGTCGCGCACCTGACCGAGTTCGAGGGCAAGGAACTGGTGTCTGTAGCCAAGGGCGGCCTGGACCTGGGCAAGCTCGAGGACGAGGCCGAGAAGCAGGAGCAGGCTTCGGCCGCGGACGAGTTCAAGGACCTGACCGACAAGATCGGCAAAAGCCTGGGTGAGCGGGTCAAGGAAGTGCGCGTCACGCATCGCCTGACGGATTCGCCCGCCTGCCTGGTGGCCGACGAGCACGGCATGTCGGCCAACATGATGCGCATCCTCAAGGCCGCGGGGCAGAAGTCGCCCGAGGCGAAGCCCATCCTCGAGATCAACCCCAAGCACCCGGTGGTGCTGCGGCTGCGCTATGAGGAAAAGAAGTTCGACGACTGGGCGGCGGTGCTGTTCGAGCAGGCCCTGCTCGCCGAGGGCGGCCAGCTCGACGATCCGGCCACTTTCGTCAAGCGCGTGAACGACCTGATGATGACGATGTCGCTGGGCGGCGGCTGATCGACAAGTGGCGCAACTGCGCGGCCTGGCGCCGCTGATCGACGAACGGGCCCGGGTGCTGGTCCTGGGCTCGTTTCCTTCCGAAGCCTCGCTCGCCGCGCAGCAGTACTACGCCCATCCGCAGAACCACTTCTGGCGCATCCTCGGCGCCATCGTGGGTCGGCCGCTTTACGACATGGATTACGCCGCGCGGCAGGCGGCCGTGAAGGACGCCGGCATCGCGATCTGGGACGTATATGACGCATGCCTGCGGGAGGGCAGCCTCGATGCCGACATCCGCGCCGCGCGGCCCAACGATTTCGACGCGCTGAGAAGGATCGCGCCGCAATTGCGGCGCGCCTGCTTCAACGGCAAGACGGCGGGGAAGTTCGCGCCGCGGCTGGCGGCGCTCGGTTTCGAGACGGCGGTGCTGCCTTCGACCAGCCCGGCCCACACGCTGCCGTTCGAGGAGAAGCTGGCCGCCTGGCGGGCGGCCCTGCTCGGGACTTAGTTCTTCGGCGCGGCCTGGCGCTTGGCGCGGCGCGGGGCGTGCTCGCGCAGGCACTGGCGGTACTCGGGGCCGTTCCGGTCCTTGCACTCGACCTTCGCCTTTTCCATCGCCTCGCAGCGCTCGGGGTTGCGGGCCTTGCTGCAGTCCATGGGCGGCATGGATTCCATCATGCACTTGCTCTTGTCGGCCGGCGCCTTGTCCTTGCAGGTTTCCTTCGCCTTCTGAAGCGCCTCGCAGCGCGCCGGGTCGCGCGCCTTGGTGCAGTCGCCCGCCATGCCGACCTGCGCGAAGCTCGCGCCGGAGAACAGGGCCGCGGCGATGCCGCCGATCAGAAGCTGCAGGGTGGTTTTCATGGCAAGTCCTCTAGGTGTTCGTTTCTTCCGAGCCCGTAATGATAACCCACCGAGAATGGGCTATATTCGTGCCCTGAACATGGGAAACCACCGGGACATGGCTAAAGCGCACGACCCCCATCGGGGCAAGGGCCGGGTGGGGCTGGCCGAGATCGTCGACGGGCTGGTGGCCGACGGCCTGATTCCCGCCGCCGAAGCGGACAGGTTCAAGCAGGAGCGCCGCTACTTCAAGAGCGAAATCCATCCGCTGTCGGTGATCGCCGAGCAGCGCTGGAAGTCGGCCTTGCCGCCGCACCGCACCCTCGACCTCGAGACGCTGACCCAATGGATGGCGAAGTGGGCCGGCCTCGACTACTTCCACATCGATCCGCTCAAGATCAACTTCACGGCGGTCACCGACGTGATGTCGAACGCGTATGCGACGCGCTTCCGCATCCTGCCGGTCGACGTCAAGCCGCACGAGGTGACGATCGCCACTGCCGAACCGTTCGACACCTCGTGGGAGAACGAGCTCAAGCCGATCCTGCGCAAGGAGATCCGGCGCGTCATCGCGAATCCCGACGACATCGCGCGCTACCAGGTCGAGTTCTACAACCTGGCGAAGTCGGTCAAGGGCGCGCTCGGGCGCGGCGATATCGCGGGGACCGGCGTTTCCAACTTCGAGCAACTGGTCGAGCTCGGCAAGAGCAAGAGTTCGCTGGACGCCAACGACCAGCACGTGGTCCTGATCGTCGATTGGCTCTGGCAATACGCTTTCGAGCAGCGCGCCAGCGACATCCACATCGAGCCGCGCCGCGAACTGGGCATCGTGCGCTTCCGTATCGACGGCGTGCTGCATCAGGTGTATCAGATTCCCATGGCGGTGCTCAACGCCATGACCAGCCGCATCAAGATACTCGGCCGCATGGACGTGGTCGAGAAGCGGCGGCCGCAGGACGGGCGCATCAAGACGCGCACGCCGGAGGGCCAGGAGGTCGAGCTGCGGCTTTCGACGCTGCCTACTGCCTTCGGCGAGAAACTCGTCATGCGGATCTTCGATCCGGAAGTGCTGGTGCGCGATTTCTCCGATCTCGGCTTCAGCGACGAGGACCGCAATCGCTGGCGGCAAATGACGACCCAGCCGAACGGCATCATCCTGGTCACCGGGCCGACCGGCTCGGGCAAGACCACCACGCTCTACACGACGCTCAAGCAACTGGCGACGCCCGAGGTCAACGTCTGCACGCTCGAAGACCCGATCGAAATGATCGAGTCTTCTTTCAATCAGGTGCAAGTGCATGCGGACATCGGCATGGGCTTCGCCGAAGGCATCCGCGCGCTGATGCGCCAGGACCCGGACATCGTGATGGTCGGCGAAATCCGCGACCTCGAGACGGCCGACATGGCGATCCAGGCGGCGCTCACGGGCCACCTGGTGCTCTCCACCCTGCACACCAACGACGCGCCTTCCGCGATCACGCGCCTGCTCGATCTCGGCGTGCCGGCCTACCTGCTGCAGGCGACGCTGCTCGGCGTGATGGCGCAGCGCCTGGTGCGCACGCTGTGCCCGAAGTGCAAGCAGGCCGGCGGACTGCGCGCCGAGGACGAGGAAGCCTGGAACGCGCTGGTCGCGCCGTGGAAGAGCAACAAGCCGGCGACGCTCTATCACCCGGCCGGCTGCCTCGACTGCCGCATGACGGGCTATCAGGGCCGGCTCGGTCTCTACGAGATCCTGCTGATGAGCCCGGACGTGCGCAAGGCTGTCACGGCGCATACCGATCTCGCCAAGCTCAGGGAGATCGCGTTGCGCGAGGGCATGCAGCCGCTGCGCATCGCCGGCGCGCGCAAGGTCGGCGCCGGCCTGACCACCATCGAGGAAGTGTTGAAGGTGGCGCCGCCCGTGCAGGGCTGAGCGCCCGCGCCTAGACGTCGAGCGTGAGCGGGGCCGCGTCGAACACCGTGACGCGGTTGCGGCCGTCGTGCTTGGCGAGGTAGAGCGCCAGGTCGGCGCTCTGCGTGAGTTCCTCGCTGGTGTGTCCGTGATTCGGGTAGGCCGTGACCCCGAGCGAGATGGTCGTCTGCAGCGAGAGTTCGCCGTGGCGCACCGCCAGTTCGGCAAAGCGCGCGCGCCAGCTCTCGGCCCGTTCGCGGGCCGCTTCCAGCGAGATGTGCGGCAGCAGGATCAGGAACTCCTCGCCGCCGTAGCGGCAGGCGACGTCTTCGGCGCGCGTATCCTCGCGCAGCAGCTGTCCCAGCGCCGCCAGCACCTGGTCGCCGGCCTGGTGGCCGTAGGTGTCGTTGAGGCGCTTGAAGTGGTCGACGTCGATCATGACCAGCGCCAGCGAATGGCCCTCGCGCTTGGCGCGCGCAATCTCGCGGTCGAGTGTCTCGTCCAGGGAGCGCCGGTTGTAGAGGCCGGTGAGGCTGTCGCGCGTCGCCATCTCCTCGAGCTTGGCATGGAGCGACACGATCTCGTGGAGTTGCCGCTGCAGCTGCAGGTTGGCGTCGCGCAGCGCCGCCTCGGCCTGGCGGCCCTCGGTGATGTCCTCGGAGAACACCGCGACGCGCTCGACGACGCCGTTGGCGGAGACGACGGGAACGATGGTGTTGTGCAGGTAGCGGCCGTCGCGCTGGTCGTCCAGCACTTCGATGCGGCGTTCGCGGATGGCGGCCTCGACGGCGCGCCGCCGGGCGTCGCGGTCGGCGTTGCCGCTGAGGTCGAAGATGTTCCGGCCGGCAATGCTCTCCGGCGTGCCGCCGAAGCGGTCGGCGCCGCCGCGGTTGATTGAGAGGATGGTGCCGTCGCTGCTGACCAGCGCAGCGAAACTTTGCGTGGCGTCGAGCAGCGCCGCCATGTTCTGGCGCGTGCCTTCCAGTTCGCCTTCGGCCTGGCGGCGCTCGGCCGCCTCGCGCGCCAGCCGCGCGTTGAGCCGCGCGAAGCGCAGCGCTACCGCCGATGCGATGAGCAGGAACACCGCGGCGGCGGCGAAAGCCGGCAGCACCCAGGCGGGCAGCGCACGCGTGCCCGGCGTCCAGATGAGGCCTTCGACGGACGCTTCGGGCGGCAGCATGCCGAGTTCGGCGTAGGTGTCGGCGATGTGCTGCCAGCGCCCCGGCAGCATGTGACCGATCTCGACGAGATCCGTCTGCATCAGCCGAGCCATCTCGCGCGCCTCGAACAGCAGGTGGGCGCGCGAATGGCGCCGGCTGTACTTCGCCAGGATCAGGTCGGCGATCTCTTCCGTGTGCTGCATGGCGTAGCGCCAGCCGCGCAAGCTCGCCTCGCGGAAAGCGGCCACGCGGGCCGGCTGGTTGCGCGCCTGGGCCTCGGTGGTGAACAGGGTGTCGCCATAGAAGTCGATGCCGCTGGAGCGCGGCGAGAATGCGCTATAGGCCATGCGCGCCTGCTGCAGCGCGAAGGGCTCGTCGGTGGCGTAGCCGGACAGCGCTTCGGTGCGTCCGGCCGCGAGATCGCCGATGTCGAAACTGTGCGGGATCGCGCGATAGCCGGCAACACCCTCGCGCTTGAGGTAGGCGAGCAGTTCGGTCTCGTGCGGCATCAGCATGATGCGTTTGCCGGCAAGGTCCTGCACGCTATCGACGCGGCCGTTCTTGCGCGCCAGGAGCACCAGCGGCGAGTGCTGGAGGATGGTGGCCAGGGCGACGACCGGCTGGCCCTTGGCGCGGCGCAGGGCGAGTTCGGAGGCGCCGACGCCGTAGGCGGCCTTGCTCTCGAGCACGGCGTCGATCGGGTCGTGGGCGTCGTCGGCTTCGATGAGGCGCACCTCGAAGCCGGCATCACGGTAGTAGCCCTGCTCGATGGCGGCGTAGTAGCCGGCGAACTGGAACTGGTGCTTCCAGTTGAGCTGCAGCGCCACCCGCTCCAGCGCCGCGGTGGCGGGCAGGGCAGCGAGGAAGAGGGTGAGGAGCGCGAGGGCGCGGGCCAATGCGGCGCGGGCGGCAGCCGAAGGAGCGTCGGTGCGGAAGAAACGCATGAGCGGGGTTTCGTCGAACGCGGGAAGCCGCGATTATCTCATCTCAAAGCAGGCCGAACCCCTCGAGCTCTGCACGCAGGGCGGCGGCATCGACGTAGCGATGGGCGGCGAAGCCGAGCCGGGCGGCGGCCGCGACGTTGGCCGGATTGTCGTCGATGAACAGGCAATTGCCCGGCGTGAGCCCGTAGCGGGCGCACAGGATGCCGAAGATGGCGGGATCGGGCTTGATCACGCCTTCCTCGCCGGAGACGACGATGCCGCGGAAGCGCTCGAGGAAGGCGAAGCGCCGGCGCGCCACCGGGAAGAGCTCGCCCGACCAGTTGGTGAGCGCGTAGAGCGGCACGTCGCGGCGATGCAGTTCCTCCAGCACCGCGACGGTGTCGGCGATGGTGCCGGCCAGCATCTCCTCCCAGCGGCCGTAATAGGCCGCCACCAGCTCGGCATGCTGCGGAAACAGCGCGAGGCGCTCGGCGGTCGCTTCGGCCACGGGGCGACCGGCGTCCTGCCGCTCGTTCCACGACTGCGGGCAGACCTCGGCGAGGAAGCGCTCCCGCGTCGCCTCGTCGGGGATCAGGCGGCGGTAGAGATGGCGCGGGTCCCAGTCGACCAGCACACCGCCGAGGTCGAAGACGACGGTTTCGATCACAGCTTGCGGCGCATGCATTCCAGATAGGCCTCGCCGTCGGGCGGGGTACGGTCGCGCTGCGCCCGCCAGATGGTTTCGCCCAGGCATTCGAGGATGTCGTGCAGGGCGGCGTGGCGGTCGCCGTGCTTCGTCGACAGCGCATCGCAGGCGGCGCGGATGCCCGGCGGCTGGTCGATCTGCAACTGCTCGGCGATCGCCAGGTGCAGCGACAGGTGAAGGAAGGGATTCGTCTCGCCCTGCTCGGGCGTCCAGTCGCGGGCAAATGCCGCATCGCCGCTTTCCAGCAGCGCGTGGTATTCGGGATGCAGTTCGACGATGTCGGCGGCGAGCGTCTCGAGCGGGGTGGCGGGCAGTTTTTCGCGGCGCTTGCGCCAGGCGTCGGCGAGGAAGCGGCGCGCTTCGTCGCGGCTAGGATTGAACATCTTGGGTCTTGTCCTTGTATTCGCAAAGATCGCGGATGATGCAGCGCGGGCATAGCGGCCGGCGCGCCACGCAGACGTAGCGGCCGTGCAGGATCAGCCAGTGGTGCGCGTGCTGCAGGTAGTCGGGCGGAACCGTCGCGAGCAGTTGTCGCTCGACCGCCTCGGCGTCCTTGCCCGCTGCCAGGCCGGTGCGGTTCGCGACGCGGAAGACGTGGGTGTCGACGGCGATGGTCGGCTCGCCGAAGGCGATGTTGAGCACCACGTTGGCCGTCTTGCGCCCGACGCCCGGCAGCGCCTCGAGCGCGGCGCGCTCGCGCGGCACTTCGCCGCCGTGGCGCTCAAGCAATTGCCGCGAGAGCGCGACGACGTTCTTCGCCTTCGTCTTGTAGAGGCCGATGCTGCGGATATAGGGCAGCAGCCCTTCCTCGCCCAGGGCGGCCATGGCCTGCGGCGTTGGCGCGGCGGGAAACAGCGCGCGCGTGGCGAGGTTAACGCTCTTGTCGGTGGCTTGCGCGGACAGCACGACGGCGACCAGGAGCTCGAACGGCGTGCGGTAGTCCAGTTCGGTGACGGGATGCGGGTTCGCCTCGGCCAGGCGGGCGAACAGGGTGCGGACTTTCTGCGGCCTCATGCCGCGAGTGTAGCCGATGCGACCTGCCGCGGCCCCGCCGACAGGGTATGATTCCGGGCCACAATATCCGGCGGATCCCAGCACCGATCCGCCTTGCAGGGGGATTCCTGAGCAACATGGGCGCGAGCACACTCGACCATCTGGGCAAATTGCTCGATCAATTGGAGGCGGCGTTCGAAGAGCTGCTGACGCGCGGCGGCGAGGCGCCGGCGCGCCGCATCAACGACCTGCTGTGCGACATCGCTTTCCATGGTGGGCTCATGGGCGACGAGAAGATCCGCCAGATGGCGCTCTCGCTGCTGAGCTTCCATACGACGCGCGGCGCCGAGCCGCTGGCTGACGGCGACCGCAAGCAGGTGGCAGTGCTGCTCGACGGCTTGCGGCGCGAGATCGGCGGCAGCGCCGGGCGCTCGGACCAGGTGCCGCGCCTCGTCGCGGAGATCGCGGATTCCGGTCCGGCGCGCAACCGCCGCGTGGCGCTCCTGATCGAAAGCCGCGCCGTGCTGGCGATGCTGGCCACCGCCCTGCGCGACGCCGGCTACGAGCCGGAGCCGATTGCCCGCATGGCGGACCTGCTGGCTTCCGAGGAAGCGGAAGCGCCGCTGGCCATCGTCGCCGACCTGGCGGCGGGGCGCGCCGACCCCGACACGCGCAAGTGCATCGAGCGCTTCCGGGCGGGGTCGATGCAGCCCGTGCATCTCTTCTGCCTCTCCAGCGGCGACGACTTCGCCGCGCGGCTCGACGCGGTGCGCATGGGCGCGACCCGCTTCCTCAAGAAGCCGGTCGACATCGCCAAGCTGGTGGCGGTGCTCGACGGCGTGACCCAGCGCAATTCGAGCGAGCCCTTCCGGGCGCTGCTGGTCGACGATGACAAATCGCTGACCGATCTCTACGAAGCGGTGCTGCAAGAGGCAGGGCTGGCGACGCGTGCCTGCAACGACGCCCTCGCGGCACCGCGCGCGGTGGCCGAGTTCCGCCCCGACGTGATCGTGACCGACGTCTACATGCCCGGCTGCAACGGCTTCGAGCTGGCAGCGCTGCTGCGGCAGGACGAGGCCCTGTCCGATACGCCAATCCTGTTCCTCTCGAGCGAGACCGACGTGCAGCGGCAGATGGCGGCGCTCGACCTCGGCGCCGACGATTTCCTGACCAAGCCGGTTCAGCTCGACGTGCTCGTTGCGGCCGTCGTCGCGCGCGGCAAGCGGGCCCGCATGCTGAAGCGCATCCGGCGCGAGCTGACGCAGGCGCGCTCGGAGGCCGAGCGCGCCAACCAATCCAAGTCGAGCTTCCTGGCCAACATGAGCCACGAGCTGCGCACGCCGCTGAACGGCGTGCTTGGCTATGCGCAATTGCTGGAAGCCGAACTGGCCGACTATCCGAACGTCGAGGTGCGGCAGTATCCGCAGGCGATCCGCGGCGCCGGCAACCACTTGCTGGAACTGATCAACGAGATCCTCGACCTCGCCCGCATCGAATCGGGGCGGCTCACCGTGACGCTGGAGGCGGTGGACGTCGCCGCGGTGGTGCAGGACTGCCTGCAGGTCGTCTCGCCGATGGCGAAGGGCAGCGGCGTGCAGGTGGGCGCCTCCGTGCCGGCCGCTTGCGTGGTCAGGGCAGACCGCACCCGGCTCAAGCAGGTGTTGCTCAACCTGATCGGCAATGGCGTCAAGTACAACCGTCCCGACGGCCAGGTGCGCGTCGAGGCGATCGCCGAAACCGGTTGCTGGCGCATCGTGGTTGCCGACACCGGACGCGGCATCGGGCCGGAGCAGATGGGCGAATTGTTCAAGCCGTTCTCGCGCCTGGGCGCTGCGGAGAACGGCGTCGAGGGCACCGGCATCGGGCTGGCGCTGGCGAAGCGCCTCACCGAAGCGATGGGCGGCGACGTCGGCGTCGAGAGCCGCCTGGGCGAGGGCAGCCGGTTCTGGGTGGTGCTGCCCGCGGCAGCGGAAGCTACGCCGTAGCCGGCGCCGGCTTGCCGCCGCCGCGCTTGGCGGCCGCGCGGCGCGCCGTGCGCGCCTCGAGCCAGTTGCGCCCCGCGATCAGCAGGCCGAGCACGAAGAAGGCGCCCGGCGGCAGGATCGCGACGAGGAAGCCCGGATAGTCTTCGGAAAGGATCAGCAGCGGCTTCGCCGACGGGATGATCATTTCGATGCCCGTGAACAGCGTTCCCTGGCCGATGAACTCGCGGATCGCGCCCAGCGCCACCAGGACCAGCGTGAGCCCGAGTCCCATCATGGCGCCGTCGAGTGCCGAAGCGATCGCGGCGTTCTTCGCGGCGAAGGCTTCCACGCGCGCCAGCACGATGCAGTTGGTCACGATCAGCGGGATGAAAATGCCGAGCACCAGATAGAGGTCATGCAGCCAGGCGTTCATCGCGAAGTCCACCACAGTGACCAGCGCGGCGATGATCAGGATGAACACGGGGATGCGGATCTCATAGGGGATGAAGCTGCGCAGCACTGCCACCGCATAGTTCGACATGCCCATGACGAAGACCGTCGCCAGGCCGAGGCCGGCGGCGTTCACCACGCTGTTGCTCATGGCCAGCAGCGGGCACATGCCGAGCAGCTGCACGAGGCCCGGGTTCTGCTTCCACAGGCTGTTCCAGGTGATTTCGCGATAGATGCCCATCGTCAGTGCTCCTTGTGCTCTTCGTGCCGCTCGTGATGCTCGTCCTCGAAGAGGTGCTCGCGGTTGTCGACGGCGAACTGCAGCGCGCGCCCGACGGCGTTGGTGACGGCGCGTGCGGAGATCGTGGCGCCGGCATGCGCGTCGAACTTGCCGCCGTCCTTCCGGACGTGGAATTCGTCGGGCTTCACTTCGTCGAAGCCGATATTGTCGAATTGCGTGATCCAGGGCTTGGCCTTGTTCTTGTCCTTCTTCGGATCGATGTAGTCGCCCAGGCCCGGCGTCTCATGGTGGCCGGTGACGCGCACGGCGGCGATGCGGCCGTCGGCCTTGACGGCGATCAGCAGATCGATGCGGCCGCTGTAGCCGTCCGGTGCGGCAGCCTCCAGCACCAGCGCGGCGGGCTCGCCGTCCTTGCGCGCGCGATAGACGTGCGACGGCGCCTCGGTGCCCAGTGCGGGAGTCGGGGGCAGTTCGACCGAATCCTTCAGCAGGTCGTTGTCGTAGAGCGATGGCGGCAACACCGTGCCGATGAGCTCCATCTTCGCTTCCAGCGCGTTGGCGTCGATCTTGTCCTTGGTGAACTGGTAGGTCGCCGCCATCAGGGCGGTAAAGGCCAGCGTGAACAGCAGCAGAACGACCGCCGTGCTGGTCGAAATGCGCAGGATGCCGGGCGGGCGGGGCGCCGGGGCGCCGAGGTTCTCTTCGGTCATGGCTGCCTGTCGTTCTTGTGGCCGAAGACCGGCGGCTGCGTACGCAGGTCGATCAGCGGCGCGCAGATGTTCATCAGCAGCGTCGCGAAGGCGACGCCATCGGGATAGGCGCCCCAGGTGCGGATGACCCAGGCCAGCAGCGCGATGCCGGCGGCGTAGATCAGCTTGCCTCGCGGCGTGGTCGCGCCCGAAACCGGATCCGTGGCGATGAAGAAGGCGCCCAGCATGGCGCCGCCGGAGAACAGGTGGAACAGCGGGCCGGCGTAGCGGTCGGGCGAAAGCCCGTGGGCGAGGCCGGCCGCGGCGCCCAGCGCGGCGAGGAACGCGACCGGGATGTGCCAGGTGATGATGCCCTGCTGGATCAGCCAGACGCCGCCGATCAGGTAGGCGGCGGCGATCCATTCCCAGCCGTTGCCGCCGAACATGCCGAAGGTGGGCTGGCTGCTGGTGACGCCATGTACGGTGGCTTGGCTGTCGGCGCTATGCAGCGCGGTGCGCAGGGTATCGAGCGCGGTGGCCATGGTCACCGCGTCGACGTCGCGGGCACCGCCGCCGAAGATCAGATGCAGTTGGGTGGCGAAGTCGCCATGGTTGCCCGCCGCGGGCCATTGCGACATGAGTTGCGGGTAGGCGACGATCATCACGCAGAAGGCCGCCATGGCCGGGTTGAAGGGGTTCTGGCCGAGGCCGCCGTAGAGGTGCTTGACCACGACGATCGCGAGCAGGGTGGCGGCGACGACCACCCACCACGGGGCAATCGGCGGAAAGGACAGGGCGATCAGCCAGCCGGTGACCAGCGCGCTGCCGTCACTGACGAACAGCCAGACCGGCTTGTCGCGCAGGCGCAGGATGGCGGCCTCCCCAGCCAGGGCAGCCGCCGAGGCGAGCGCGATCTGCACCAGGATGCCGGCGCCGAAGAACCAGACGTAGGCGGCAACGCCGGGCAGCAGGGCGACCAGCACGCGCAGCATCACGCTGCGTACGCTGGCGGGCTTGCGGAAGTAAGGGGAGTTGAAGGCGATGGTCATTGTCGTGCGCTATTCCTTGTCCGCGGCGGGAGCGGGCTCGGCCGGCTTGTCGGTTTGCTGCTGCGCGCGCTCCATGGCGGCCGCGATCAGCGCCTTCTTGGCTTCGTCCTCGGGCGCGGCGCCGCCAGCGGCGGCCAGCTTGGCCTTGGTCTCGGCGGCCTTGGCGGCGAGCTTGGCGGCCTTCTCCTGCTTCTCGCGTTCTTCGCGCAGCATGCGGAACTCGTAACGCTCACGCGCCTCGTCGGCGGCGGACTTCTCGTTCTCGCGCGCCCAGATCTCGGACTTGGCGAAGCGGTAGTAATCGACCAGCGGGATGCGCGACGGGCAGACGTAGGCGCAGCAGCCGCACTCGATGCAGTCGAAAAGGTTGTACTCCTGCGCCTTGCCGAAGATCTTGGCGCGTGAGTACCAGTACATCTCGAACGGCTGCAGGTCGGTCGGGCAGACCTTGGCGCACTCGCCGCAGCGGATGCACGGCATCTCGGGCGGCGGCGGCGGGAACAGCGCGGGCGAGCCGACCAGCACGCAGTTGGTGGCCTTCACCACGGGCACGTCGGCCGACGGCATGGCGAAGCCCATCATCGGGCCGCCCATGATGATGCGGTCG
This sequence comes from Ignavibacteria bacterium, assembly GCA_050259835.1. Classification (GTDB taxonomy): domain Bacteria; phylum Pseudomonadota; class Gammaproteobacteria; order Burkholderiales; family Rhodocyclaceae; genus Nitricoxidireducens. The sequence continues at coordinate 36,096 of JBLNBJ010000228.1, forward strand.
CTGTCGGGCTTGGCGCCGGCGACGGCCATGAGGTCCTTCATCGGGGTGCCGAAGCGCACGATGTAGTTGCGCGGCCGCTCGACGTTGCCGGCGACGGTCACGACGCGCGAGATCAGCGGCCGGCCGAGCTCGAGCGCCTCGTAGATGCCGTAGGCGGTGCCGGTGTTGAAGCATTGCACGCCGTAATCGGTGGAGCGCTTGCCGTGCGGCACCTCGATGCCGGTCAGAACGCGGATCAGTTGCTTGGCGCCGCCGGCGGGGTAGCGCGTCGGCACGGCAACGATTTCGATGCGGTGTTCGCCGGTGGATTTCACGGCCGCGTTCATCGCCGCGATCGCCTCGGGCTTGTTGTCCTCGATGCCGATCAGCACCTGGCCCGCTTTCGTGAGGTCGCGCAGGATACCGGCGCCGCGCACGATGGTTTCGGCGTACTGGCGCATCTGCATGTCGTCGCAGGTGATGAAGGGCTCGCATTCGGCGCCGTTGATCACCAGCGTGTCGAGCGCGCCCTTCTTGCCGGGGTTAACCTTGAGGTACGAGGGGAACACCGCTCCACCGAGGCCGACCACGCCGGCGTCGCGCAGCGCGTCGCGCACCTCGTCGGGCGCCATCGAGCGCCACGGAACCGGCTCGTGCTCGATCCATTCGTCCTTGCCGTCCGGCTCGATCACCACGCACAGCGCGGTCAGCCCGGAGGTATGCGGCATCAGCCGATGTTCGACGGCCTTCACGAGGCCCGACGTCGAGGCGTGCACGGCGGAGGAGACGAAGCCGTCCGGGCCGCCGATCAGCTGGCCTTTCTTGACGTGCTCGCCGGGCGCGACGAGCGGGTGCGGCACGCCACCGATGCTCTGGTGCAGCGGGATCACGTACTCGGCCGGCATCGGCGCTACGTCGAGGAAGTCGACGATCGGCTCGATCGTCGACGGCTCCTTGTTGTAGGCCGGCTTGACGCCGCCGTTGAAGCTGAACAGCTTGCGGATGGCGTTCATGCGGCCGCCTTTATCGGGTGAACCGGATACTTCCACTTCCAGTTCTCGACGGTCTCGGGAATCGGCACCATGGCGATGCAATCGACCGGGCAGGGCTCGAGGCAGAGCTCGCAGCCGGTGCAGCGCTTGGCGACGATGGTATGCATCTGCTTGGCGGCGCCGACGATGGCGTCCACCGGGCAGGCCTGGATGCACAGCGTGCAGCCGATGCAGGTATTTTCGTCGATGAAGGCGACGCTCTTCGGCTTCTCGACACCGTGCTCCTCGGAGAGCGGCTTGAACTCGCGGCCGAGCAGGTCGGCCAGCTTGCGGATGCCTTCCTCGCCGCCGGGCGGGCAGCAGTTGATGTCGGCGTCGCCCTTGGCGATGGCCTCGGCGTAGGGCTTGCAACCGGGGAAGCCGCACTGGCCGCACTGCGTCTGCGGCAGGATGGCGTCGATCTTTTCGACCAGCGGGTCGCCTTCGACCTTGAACTTGAGCGAGGCATAGCCGAGCGCGGCGCCCAGGATGACGGCGCCCAGCGCCATGACGAGGATGGCGGAAAGCATTATTTGAACTTGTCGAGGCCGGCGAAGCCCATGAAGGCCAGGCTCATGAGGCCGCCGGTGATGAGTGCGATGGGGTTGCCCCGGAAGTAGACCGGAATCTCCGCGCCTTCGAGGCGCTCGCGCAGGCCCGCGAACAGGATCAGCGCCAGCGAGAAGCCGACCGAGGAGCCGAAGCCGAACAGCAGCGACTCCATGAAGTTGTGGCGCAGCGCGATGTTCAGCAGCGGAATGCCGAGCACGGCGCAGTTGGTGGTGATCAGCGGCAGGTAGATGCCGAGCACCTGGTGCAGCACCGGGCTCGTCTTCTGGATGACCAGCTCGGTCAACTGCACGATGGCCGCGATGGTGACGATGAACGACAGCGTGCGCAGGTATTCGAGCTGGTTGGGGATCAGCAGCCAGTGGTCGATCACGAAGCTGGTGCCGCAGCCGAGGGTCAGCACGAAGGTGGTGGCGGCGCCCATGCCGAGCGCGGTTTCCAGCTTCTTGGAGACGCCCATGAACGGGCACAGCCCGAGGATGCGGACGAGGACGACGTTATTGACGAGAACGGCGCCCAGCAGGATGAAGATGTAGCTGCTCATGTCGGGATTTGGACCGGTTTACCCTGCGCGCGCTGCGCATCAGGAACCGCTAATTATCCCTTATTGCAATGCGGCAGACAACCCTGAGTCCGTCCTAAGTATTAGGCGCGGCGGGTTGCGGCGACGCATTCGGCCACGAGTTCGGGACCGCGGTAGATGAGGCCGGAGTAGATCTGCACCAGCGCTGCGCCGGCCTCGAGTTTTGCCTTCGCCTTGGCGCCGTCTACGATGCCGCCGGCGGCGATGACCGGCAGCTCGCCGGCCAGTGCGCGCACCAGGGCCTTCGTCACGGCGGTCGACTTCTCGAACACCGGCAGGCCGGAGAGGCCGCCGGTCTCGTCGCCGTGCGGCAGGCCGGCGACGCCCTCGCGAGAGAGCGTCGTATTGGTGGCGATGACGCCGTCGATGCGGTGCCGGCGCAGTGCATCGGCGATGTTCGTGACCTGCGAGTCCTCGAGATCGGGCGCGATCTTCAGGGTGATGGGCACGTAGCGCCCATGTTGCTGGGCGAGTTCGGTCTGGCGAGCCTTCAGGCTCCCGAGCAGCGCGTCGAGTTCCGACTCGCCCTGCAACTGGCGCAGGTTCTTGGTGTTCGGGCTGGAAATGTTGACCGTGACGTAGCTGGCGTGGGCGTACACCTTGTCCAGGCAGATCAGGTAGTCGTCGGCGGCGCGCTCGATCGGCGTATCGAAGTTCTTGCCGATGTTGATGCCCAGGATGCCGCGGTAGCGCGCGGCCTTGACGTTCTCGACCAGGGCGTCGACGCCGCCGTTGTTGAAACCCATGCGGTTGATGATGGCCGTCGCTTCGGGCAGGCGGAACAGCCGCGGCTTGGGGTTGCCCGGCTGCGGGCGCGGCGTCACGGTGCCGATCTCGATGAAGCCGAAGCCCATCAGCGCCAGCGCGTCGATGGCCTCGCCGTTCTTGTCGAGGCCGGCGGCGAGTCCCACCCGGTTGGGGAAGTCCAATCCCATGACGCGGGTCGGTTGGTCGGCGAGCGGCCGGCACGTCGGCAGCAATCCGGCGCGCCCGAGCGTGCGCATGGCGCCGATGGCGAGGTTGTGGGAGGTTTCGGGATCGAAGGCGAACGCGAACGGACGCAGGAGCGAATAGGGCAGCATGGCGCGGATTCTATCCGACGCCGGCAACAGGGGTTCCGCTCGGGGATCGGCGCCGCGCCCCGCTCAGGGCATTTCCTGCCACTTGCCGTGGTGCAGGACTTCGTGCGGCCGGAAGTTTTCCTTGTAGGCCATCTTGCGGCTGTCGCGGATCCAGTAGCCGACATAGAGGTAGGGCAGGCCGGCCCGCCGGCACTCTTCGATCTGCCAGAGAATGGCGTAGGTGCCGTAGCCGGTGCGCGCCTCGTCCGGCTCGTAGAAGGTGTACACGGACGAAAGGCCGTCGTCGAGCACGTCGATGATGCTCACCATGCGCAGCACGCCGTCTTCGCGGAATTCGACCAGGCGGCTGTTGACGTGCGTCTGGAGCAGGAAATGGGCGTACTGGTCGCGGCTGTCCTGGTCCATGCCGCCGCCGCTGTGCCGCGCCGCCTGGTAGCGCTGGTAGAGCGAGTAGTGCTCCTCGCGGAAATGCAGCGGCCTTTCCTGCGCCAGCAGGTTGCCATGGCGCTGCAAGTTGCGCCGCTGGCTGCGCGTCGGCCGGAAGCGGTCGGCGAGGACGCGCATGGGCAGGCATTCGCGGCAGGCGTCGCAATAGGGACGGTAGGTGAACACGCCGCTGCGGCGGAACCCGGCACGGACGAGTTCGCCGTAGGTCGCCGCATCGATCAGGTGCGTCGGGGTGGCGACCTGCGAGCGCGCAACGCGGCCGGGCAGGTAGGAACAGCCGTAGGGCGCAGTTGCGTAGAACTGCAGCAGCGGGAACGGCGGCAGGTCGCGCAGGTGGGCCATTTACGTCGTCCTGAACGCGCCGGCGACGGCATCTGACTGCCAGCGGCCCGGCGCGGGACCGTCCGCGACGAGGCGCTCGAGCAGGGCCCGGAAGTCCGCCCGCGCGATGGGCCGGGCGCCAAGGGAGGCGAGATGAGCGGTTTCCATTTGGCAGTCTATTATGCCGAAACCGAGGCGCCGCAGTTGCACGCCGAGGTGGGCCAGCGCGATCTTCGAGGCGTCGGTGCGATGCGCGAACATCGACTCGCCGTAGAAGGCGCGGCCGATCGCGACGCCGTAGAGTCCGCCTGCCAGCTGGCCTTCCATCCAGGTCTCGACGCTGTGCGCGTAGCCGAGGCGGTGCAACTCGCCGTAGGCGGCCCGCATCTCGGGCGCGATCCAGGTGCCGTTCTGACCGGGGCGCGGCTTGGCGGCGCAGGCCGCGACGATGGCGTCGAAGGCGGTATCGAGGCGCACTTCGTAGGCGCCGCGCCGCAAGGTCTTGCCAAGCGAGCGCGAGATGCGGATCTCGTCGGGAAACAGCACCATGCGGGGATCCGGGCTCCACCACAGGATCGGTTCCCCCGGCGAGTACCACGGGAAGATCCCGCTGGCGTAGGCGCTCAGCAGGCGCTCCGGCGCAAGGTCGCCGCCGGCGGCGAGCAGCCCGTTCGGCACGGCGAGTGCGGAGCCGATCGGCGGAAAGACGGGTTCCGGGGGAAGCCAGGAAATCATTGCGGAAAGACGGACGCGGGCATCGCGGTCCATCTTAGCGCGGATGTACTTGCTAGAGCCTGGCGGCGCTGCCCCACAGACGCGACATCTGGATCGGGAAGTCGACCTTGTCGACTGTCAGGACATCGATGATCTTCAGGTCGTCGCGCCCGGTATCGCGCTTGGCCGGCACGCCGAGGGCCGCGCCGCTGGTGCCCAGTACGGCATAGGCGACGGGGGCGTCGGGGCTCTCGCTGGCCTCGACAACGACGGCCACTTCGCCGTTGCGCAGCCGCACGATGGTGCCGGGCGGGTAGATGCTCACGATGCGGATCAGGAAGGCGGCGATGATGGCGTTGATCTCGGCCCCCTTTTCCAGATAGATGTCCTTGAGGACGTTGCCGGGGGCGCGCGTCGAGCGGTAGTTGCGGACCGAAACCTGCGCGCAGTAGCGGTCGGCCAGCGCGACGACCTTGGCGCCCTGCTCGATGTCGTCGCCGGCCAGGCGCTTCGGGTAGCCGGCGCCGTTTTCGCACTCGTGGTGATGCTCGACGGAGCGCAGCCAGAGCTTGTCCTCGACGCCCAGCTTGCGCAGGCGCTGCTCGCTCTGCTCGGGATGCGCGGCGATGAGGCTGCGCAGCTTGTCGCTCAGGGGGCCCTTGACGTCGTTGAGCTTGTCCTGCACCTCGTACATGCTCACGTTCATGGTGAGCGCGGCGGCCGTGATGACCTTGGTCATGTCCTCGGGCATCGCCATCGCGCGGCAGAGCAGGTTGGAGATGACAGCGGTGTTGATGTGATGGCGAACCGTGTAGCTGTCTTCCTGCAGCAGCATGATCGTGGCGATCGCAACGTCGGCATTGGTTTCGCAGGCGGCATGCACGAGTTGCGCGATGCGCCGCACGCGGGCGGGGAAGTCCCGCACCGAGTTGAGGTCCTGGATCGGCTGTCCGAAGAGGCGGCGCGCGTCCATCAGCAACTGCAGCGCGCTGGCTCTTTCAGGTTCGGGGGCCGGGCGCGGAGCCGGCGGCGTGTCCTTCTCGTTGAGGTACATGCCGTCTTCGATCAGACGGTCGAGTGCCCTCTGCGAGTCGATGACGAAGCCGCGGCGCAGCAGCAGCGTGCCTTTGATGTCGAATACGTTCCAGGGCAGCGGATGCCCGACGCGGATCTCACCTGCTATGACTCGATGGGCCGTCAATGTCCAATCTCCTCCAGCGTTGATCGATGCTGCGACGGCTACGGCGGGGAGGTGGGCGGTAGCGGATGCTCCTGGGCAGGAACCGGCCGCCACCGGAAAGCGGACCGGTGGCGGTGGCGGCCTCGGATGCCGGGATGGCCGCGGTGGCGAATGCTAGCGATGCGCGGGCCACAAATAGCCCACAAATCTCGGGATGCGGCAGCCGGGGAGGGGACGAGGGCCCGGCTGGTGGCTAGTCTTCCGCCGTTATGCGGCGGGCGCCGTTGAAGCGCTTCTTCCAGTACGACTCGTTCATGTCTTCGACGCGAACGGCGCCGCCGGAGCGGGGCGCATGGACGAACTTATTGTCGCCCAAGTATATGCCGACGTGCGAGAAAGCGCGCCGCATGGTGTTGAAGAAGACCAGGTCGCCGGGCTGGAGGTCCTTCTTGCTGACGGCCTCGCCTTCCTGGCTGATCTGCTTGGCGTTGTGGGGCAGGTAGAGTCCCAGGCCTTCGCGGAAGACGTGGTTCACGAAGCCGGAACAGTCGAAGCCGGTCTCGGGCGACGTGCCGCCGCGGCGATAGCGGATGCCGATCAGGTCGAGCGCCGTGCCGAGCATCTCCTGGACCGACGCGACCGACGCCGTCGCATGGTCGACGACGCGGTGCACCAACGTTGGCGGCTCGGGCTGCGCCCCTGCCCCAGGCTCGTCCGCGAAGGCGGCCGAGGACGCCAGCAGGCAGGCGATCGATGCGGCGAGAACGGTTTTTCTTTTTGCAGTCAAAAACATGGGGGCGGACTATAGCGGCGCCCGGCCCGGCTGTAAACCCTTGCGCCGGCAAGGGATGTAAGCCATAAGTCAGAGCGCCTTCGATATAATTGCCGTCAATACGCGCTACACGGCGCCCAATATATCCGGAGGAGAGCGATGAGCTTCAGGGCTTACATGATCCATCAGGAGGATGGAAAGCTTGCCAGCCGGTTCGTCGACATGGAACCGTCGCAACTGGACCCGGGCGAAGTGACCATCAAGGTCGCGTATTCGAGCGTGAACTACAAGGATGCGCTGGCCGCCACCGGAACGGGGCGCATCATCCGCCGCTTTCCCTGCGTCGGCGGCATCGACCTCGCCGGCACGGTGATCGAGAGCAGCGATGCGCGTTTCGCGCCTGGCGACGAAGTCCTGGCTACCAGCTACGACATCGGCGTTGCCCATCACGGCGGCTACGCCGAGATCGCCCGCGTGCCGGCTGCCTGGACGCTCAAGCTGCCTGCGGGGCTTTCGCTGCTGGAGGCCATGTCTCTCGGTACGGCGGGATTCACGGCCGGCCTTGCGGTGGTCCGCATGGAGCATGACGGGCTCAAGCCGGGGAACGGCCCGGTCGTGGTGTCGGGCGCGACCGGCGGCGTGGGCAGCATCGCGGTCGAAATCCTCGCTCGGTTGGGCTATGACGTCGTCGCGCTCACGGGCAAGCAGGACGAGACCGACTATCTGCGCGGGCTGGGCGCCAAGGAAGTGATGCCGCGCCAGTCGCTCGACTTCACCAAGTTGAAGCCGCTCGGCAGCGAGACCTGGGCCGGCGCGGTCGACAACCTGGGCGGCGAAGTGTTGTCCTGGATGGCGAGCACGATGAAGGTCGGCGGCACCCTGGCGAGCATCGGGCTGGCCGCCGGTTTCCAATTCAACACAACGGTGATGCCGTTCATCCTGCGTGGCGTCAGCCTGCTCGGCATCGACTCGGTCAATTGCCCGATGCCGACGCGCGCCGAGGTATGGCGCCGGCTCGCAGGCGACATGAAGCCCCCGCACCTGGCGGCCTTGACCCGCGTCATCCGCTTTGCTGAGCTGCCCGGCGTTTTCGACGACTTTCTCAAGGCCCGCGCCAAGGGGCGCGTCGTCGTCGACGTGGCAGCCTGACCGATTCCAAAAACCATATTAAACAGAGGAGTGGCAATGACGACGTACAAGGAATTCCACAAGCGCTCGATCGAGCAGCCCGACGCCTTTTGGGGGGAGCAGGCCCAACTGATCGACTGGCACAAGCCGCCGCAGCAGATCTGCGACTACTCGAAGCCTCCGTTCGTCAAATGGTTCTCGGGCGGTGAAACGAACCTTTGCTACAACGCCGTCGATCGCCACGCGGCCAAGCGCCCGAACGCTCGCGCGCTGATCTACGTTTCCACCGAGACCAACGAAGAGAAGATCTACAGCTTCGCGGAGCTCAAGACCGAGGTGATGCGCATGGCTGCCATCTACCAGAGCCTTGGCGTGAAGAAGGGCGACCGCGTGCTGATTTACATGCCGATGATCGCCGAAGCCACCTTCGCCATCCTCGCCTGCGCGCGCATCGGCGCCATCCACTCGGTGGTGTTCGGCGGCTTCGCCTCCGGTTCGCTGGCGACTCGCATCGACGACGCCAAGCCGAAGCTGATCGTTTCGTCGGACGCCGGCATGCGCGGCGGCAAGGCGGTGCCCTACAAGCACCTGCTCGACGAAGCCTGCAAGCTGGCCGAGTTCCCGCCCGAGAAGGTGCTGATGATCGATCGCGGCATCGACAAGGGCTTCGCCAAGGTTGAAGGCCGCGACGTCGACTACGCGACGCTGCGCGCGCAGCACATGGACGCCGACGTGCCCTGCGTCTGGCTCGAGTCCTCCGAGCCTTCCTACATCCTGTATACCTCCGGCACGACCGGCAAGCCGAAGGGCGTGCAGCGCGACACCGGCGGCTATGCCGTGGCGCTCGCCGCCTCGCTCAAGCACATCTACTGCGGCTACGAGGGCGAGACCTATTTCGCGACGTCCGACATCGGCTGGGTGGTCGGCCATAGCTACATCGTCTACGGCCCGCTGATCGCCGGCATGGCAACGCTGATGTACGAAGGCACGCCGATCCGTCCGGATGCCGGCATCTGGTGGAGCATGGTCGAGAAGTACAAGGTCAACGTCATGTTCTCGGCGCCGACCGCGATCCGCGTGCTCAAGAAGCAGGATCCCGCCTTCCTGCACAAGTACGACCTGTCGTCGCTGCGCTACCTGTTCCTCGCCGGCGAGCCGCTCGACCAGCCGACGCACGAATGGATCATGAGCGAGCTCAAGCTGCCGGTGATCGACAACTACTGGCAGACGGAAACCGGCTGGCCGATGCTTTCCGCCGCGATGGGCGTCGAGAAGACCAAGATCAAGTACGGCACGCCGAGCTTCCCGGTGTTCGGCTACAACCTCAAGATCTTCCGCGAGGACGGCACCGAGTGCGAGGCCAACGAAAAGGGCATCGTCGGCGTCGTGCCGCCCCTGCCGCCCGGCTGCCTGTCGACCGTGTGGGGCCAGGACGAGCGCTTCGTCAGCACTTATTTCAGCCTGTTCAAGGACCCGCTGGTCTACTCGTCGTTCGACTGGGGCATCAAGGATGACGAGGGCTATCACTTCATCCTCGGCCGCACCGACGACGTCATCAACGTCGCCGGCCATCGACTCGGCACCCGCGAGATCGAGGAAGCCGTGCAGGCGCACAGCGCCATTGCGGAGGTGGCCGTGGTCGGCGTCAACGACCAGTTGAAGGGCCAGGAGCCGGTCGCGTTCGCCGTGGTGAAGGATGCCTCGAAGATCGCCACGCCGGAACTGCGCGAGGCGCTCGAGAAGGAAGTGAAGAAAACCGTCGACGACATCCTCGGCGCCATCGCCCGCCCCAAGCGCGTGCATTTCGTCTCCGGCCTGCCGAAGACGCGCTCGGGCAAGATGCTGCGGCGCTCGATCCAGGCGCTCGCCGAAGGCCGCGATCCGGGCGATCTGACGACCATCGACGACCAGTCGACGCTCGAGCAGATCCGCCAGGCGCTCGCCGGCTGAAAAGTGTTGCAAGCCGCCGCGCGTTCGCATAGAATGCGCGGCTCTTTGCAGGCGCGTAGCTCAGCTGGTTAGAGCACCACCTTGACATGGTGGGGGTCGTTGGTTCGAGTCCAATCGCGCCTACCAGAATTCTTCGGAACTCCGGTAGCCTTGAATAGACCGCCTTCGGGCGGTTTATTTTTTGGTTTCGCCGCTCCGGCCCCGTCACGGCATGCCCCTATAATTTCGGCACGCGCATCGCGCCAACCAGGGGCTTGAGATGAATGGGAAGAACGCCGATCCAAAAGCCTCCGGCAAGGAGCTCTTCAGGCAGCCGCGGCCGCTCGATCGCGTCGCGCACAAATCCCTGACGATCGACCGCAAGGCAGGCTTCGGCTTCGCGCGCGGACAGATGGCGATTCCGATCACGCTGGGAGAATTTGCGGCAGCAGCGCGCGACTATCCGATCGTCTTTGCCGGCGAATCGGCACAGCCCTTCGCCTTGCTCGGTCTGCGCGAGGGGCGCAACTTCCTCGTCGACGGCGAGGGGCGGTGGCGGAAGGGCCGCTACGTTCCCGCGCACCTGCGCCGCTATCCGTTCATCTTCATGGAAACGCAGGATCGCCAGTTTGTGCTGTGCATCGACGAAGCGGCCGAGCATTTCACTGCGCCGGGGAAATCGGATCCGCAACCGCTATTCGTGGACGGCAACCCCTCGCCGCTCGTCGGCGACGCGATGAAGTTCCTAGCGGCTTTCCAGAGCGAACTGGTGGCGACGCGCGCCTTCGGGGCGGCCCTGGTCGAGAACGGCCTGCTGGTCGAGCGCCAGGCGCAGATCGAGTTGCCGGGCGGGAGCGGGCATTTCTCGCTGACCGGCTTTCGCGCCGTGGATGAGGAGCGCTTCGCCGGCGTCGGCGACGCCGTGTTTCTCGATTGGCGCAAGCACGGCTGGCTGGCGCCCATCCATTTCCACCTGCAATCGCTCGGCAACCTCGCGCTGCTGACCGAATGGGCCGCAGAGAGCGGGGCTGCCGGGTAGCGCAACGGCCCTGGGCAAAGGCTTCTGCGGGTGCCGCTATGCTAGAATGCGCGACGTTTTCCATCGCCCGGAACCGGCAATACTCGATGATTCTCCGAACTCGAACCTGCATGTTGTGCTGACGCCGCCGGCGGAGTAGGTATTTCCCGAAAGTGCGGCACTGCCGCACTTTTTCATTCGGCCCAGCCGATCGCAAGGAACCCCAAAGATGCTCTCGATTCGTCTTCCCGACGGTTCTGAACGCAAGTTCGACCACCCCGTCACCGTCGCCGAACTGGCGGCCTCCATCGGCCCGGGGCTGGCCAAGGCCGCGCTGGCCGGCACCGTGGACGGCAAGATGGTCGATACGTCTTTTTGCATCGATCGGGATGCCCAGGTCGCGATCGTCACCGACAAGGATGCGGCGGGCGTCGAAGTCATCCGCCATTCGACGGCCCACCTGTTGGCCTACGCGGTGAAAGAACTGTTTCCGGAAGCGCAGGTCACCATCGGTCCCGTGATCGAAAACGGCTTCTACTACGACTTCGCCTTCAAGCGTCCCTTCACGCCCGAAGACCTCGCCGCCATCGAGCAGCGCATGGCCGAACTGGCCAAGAAGGATTTCCCCGTCACGCGCGAGGTTTGGCAGCGCGACGAGGCGGTGAAGTTTTTCAAATCGATCGGTGAGCACTACAAGGCGGAGCTGATCGAGGCGATTCCGGCCGACCAGGACGTATCGCTCTACCGCGAAGGCGATTTCATCGATCTCTGCCGCGGACCGCACGTGCCGTCCACCGGCAAGCTAAAGGCCTTCAAGCTGATGAAGGTGGCTGGCGCCTATTGGCGCGGCGACTCGAAGAACGAGCAGCTGCAGCGCATCTATGGCACCGCCTGGGCCAAGAAGGACGAACTGGACGCCTATCTCCACATGCTGGAAGAGGCGGAGAAGCGTGATCATCGCAAGCTGGGTCGCCAGCTGGACCTGTTCCACCTGCAGGAAGAGGCGCCGGGCATGGTGTTCTGGCATCCGCATGGCTGGACCGTCTGGCAGGAGATCGAGCAGTACATGCGCGCCGTCTATCGCAACAACGGCTACAAGGAAGTGCGCTGCCCGCAGATCCTCGACAAGTCGCTGTGGGAGAAGTCTGGCCACTGGGAGCACTACAAGGCCAACATGTTCACCACGGAGTCGGAGAATCGCGAGTACGCCATCAAGCCGATGAACTGCCCGGGTCACGTCCAGATATTCAATACCGACGTGCGCTCCTACCGCGATCTGCCGCTGCGTTACGGCGAGTTTGGCTCCTGCCACCGCAACGAGCCTTCGGGCGCGCTGCACGGCGTGATGCGCGTGCGCGGCTTTACCCAGGACGACGGCCACATCTTCTGCACCGAGGACCAGATCCAGTCGGAGGTCACGGCCTTCAATGCGCTGGTGCGCAAGGTGTACTCCGATTTCGGCTTCAAGGATGTCGCCGTCAAGCTGGCGCTGCGGCCGGACAGCCGCGTCGGCGCGGACGAATCGTGGGACAAGGCCGAGCACGCCCTGCGCGAAGCCCTCAAGGCCGGCGGCCTCGAATGGGAGGAACTGCCGGGCGAGGGCGCCTTCTACGGTCCGAAGATCGAATTCCACATCAAGGACGCCATCGGCCGCTCCTGGCAATGCGGCACGATGCAGGTGGACTTCTCGATGCCGGGGCGCCTGGGGGCCGAATACGTGGCCGAGGACAACACCCGCCGCACCCCGGTGATGCTGCATCGCGCGATCCTGGGATCCCTCGAGCGCTTCATCGGCATCATGATCGAGAACCACGCCGGCGCGTTGCCGCTGTGGCTGGCGCCGGTCCAGGTCGTCGTGATGAACATCTCCGAAGCCCAGATCGACTATGCCGAAGATGTGGCGAATAAGCTGCGGGCGGCCGGCCTGCGGGTGGAAACGGATTTGCGCGGAGAGAAAATTAACTATAAAATCCGGGAACATAGTTTGCAAAAGCGGCCTTGCTACGTCGTCGTCGGCGACAAGGAAAAGGCCGCCGGGTTGGTCGCAGTGCGTGCCCGGGGCAATCAGGATCTCGGGCAGATGTCTCCCGATGCATTGATTGAACGCCTGTTGGCGGAACGTGCCGAGCGAGGCGCAGCGGCCTAGATTTTTATTTTTTTGGAGAAACGGACATAGCTCAAGAGAAGGCGCAGCGCCTCAACGAAGAAATCACGGCCCCCGAAGTGCGGTTGATCGGGCTGGAAGGTGAACAGGTCGGTATCGTCTCGGTGCGTCAGGCGCTGAGCATGGCGGAAGAAGCGGGTGTCGATCTCGTCGAGATTGCGCCGCTGGCGGCGCCCCCGGTCTGCCGGATCATGGATTTCGGCAAGTTCAAGTACCAGGAGGCAAAGCGCGCTCATGAAGCGAAGCTCAAGCAGAAGCAGATCCAGGTCAAGGAAGTCAAGTTCCGTCCGGGTACCGACGACAACGACTACCAGATCAAGATGCGCAACCTGATCAAGTTTCTGCAAGAGGGAGACAAGGCGAAGATCACGCTGCGTTTCCGCGGCCGCGAGATGGCCCATCAGGAGTTCGGCATGCGCATGCTGGAGCGCATCAAGGCCGACCTGGAGGACATCGGGCAGGTCGAGCAGTTTCCGAAGATGGAAGGCCGGCAGTTGATCATGGTGATCGCGCCGACCAAGAAGCAACCGAAGCCACACTAGGAATTCGGTTTGCATCGGCAACGATGCAGGCCAGAACAAGCGGAGCGGGTTATCAAGCGTCCCCAGGGAGGGGAACACCTGGCGCCGTGTCATAAGGAGAATCTTCGATGCCGAAGATGAAGACCAAGAGCGGGGCCGCCAAGCGCTTCAAAGTGCGCGGCAGCGGCAGCATCAAGCGCTCGTGCGCGTTCAAGCGCCACATCCTCACCAAGAAAACCACCAAGAACAAGCGCCAGCTGCGCGGTGTTCAGGACATCCACGCGTCCGACGTCAAGTCCGTGCGCGCGATGCTTCCCAACGCTTAAGGAGCCGACACCATGCCAAGAGTCAAACGCGGTGTAACGGCGCGCGCGCGCCACAAGAAGGTTCTCGACCAGGCCAAGGGCTATCGCGGTCGTCGCTCGACCGTCTATCGCATCGCCAAAGAAGCGGTGATGAAGGCGGGGCAGTACCAGTATCGCGATCGTCGCCAGCGCAAGCGTCAGTTCCGTGCCCTCTGGATCGCCCGTATCAACGCGGCGGCCCGCGAGTTGGGCATGAAGTACAGCACCCTGATGAACGGCCTCAAGAAGGCTTCCATCGAGGTGGATCGCAAGGTGCTCGCCGACCTGGCGGTGTTCGACAAGCCGGCGTTTGCCGCGCTCGCGAACCAGGCCAAGGCCAGCCTCGGCGCCTAAGGCAAGCTTGCAAGGAAAAGGGAGGCCGCGGCCTCCCTTTTTTTCCTCCTACGTATGGAAAACCTCGAACAACTCGTCGCATCCGCCGCAGCTGAGTTCGCGCAAGCCGCTGAACCGGCCAGGCTCGAAGAAGCCAAGGCCCGTTACCTCGGCAAGGATGGCTCGCTCACCGGCCTGCTCAAGGGGCTCGGCAAGCTTCCGCCGGAAGAGCGCAAGACCGCGGGCGCGGCCATCAACGCGGCCAAAGACAAGATCGAATCCGCGCTGGCGGCCCGCCGGGAAGAACTGCGCCGGGCGCAGCTCGAAGCACAGCTCGCCGCTGAAGCCCTCGATGTCACATTGCCCGGTCGCGGACAGGACCGTGGCACGCTGCATCCCGTGATCCGCAGCCTGGAGCGCATCGAGCAGTTGTTCCGCTCGATCGGCTTCGAAGTGGCCGACGGTCCCGAGATCGAAACCGACTGGCACAACTTCACCGCGCTCAACACGCCGGAGAACCATCCGGCGCGCTCGATGCACGACACCTTCTACCTGCTCGACGAGACGGGCAAGGTGCAGGAAGACGTGCTGCTGCGCACGCACACGAGCCCTGTTCAGGTGCGTCACATGCTGGCGCACGTTGCCAAGCACAAGCATCTCGAGACGATGCCCGAGATTCGCGTCATTGCGCCGGGCCGCGTCTATCGGGTCGATTCCGATGCCACGCATTCGCCGATGTTCCATCAGGTCGAAGGACTGTGGGTGGGGGAGGGCATCAGCTTTGCCGACCTGAAGGGCGTCATCGCCGATTTCCTGCGCCGTTTCTTCGAGACGGACGACCTCAAGGTGCGGTTCCGCCCGTCCTTCTTCCCGTTCACCGAACCGTCGGCCGAGATCGACGTTGCCTTCATGAGCGGCACGCTCGAGGGGCGCTGGCTGGAGATCGCCGGCTGCGGCATGGTGCATCCCAACGTGCTGCGCTTCGGCGGCATCGATCCCGAGAAGTACACCGGCTTTGCCTTCGGCATGGGCCCCGACCGTCTGACGATGCTGCGCTACGGCATCAACGACCTGCGCCTGTTCTTCGACGGCGACCTGCGCTTCCTTTCGCAATTCCAATAACCAAGATGACCCCCCACGCTCGCATTCGCTCGCTGCCCCCCATGTGGGGGCCCTCTTGGGGCGGCCCGGCGAGGACATAATGCAATTCTCCGAATCCTGGCTGCGCGCCCTCGTCAATCCGTCGCTCTCGACCGAAGAGCTTTGTCATCTGCTGACGATGGCAGGGCTCGAAGTCGAAGAGACGAAGCCCGTCGCGCCCGCATTCTCGAACATCGTCGTCGCCCGCGTGCTGTCCACGGAAAAGCATCCGGATGCCGACAAGCTCAAGCTCTGCAAGGTCGATACCGGCAGCGCCAATGGGGTGCTGCAGATCGTATGCGGCGCGCCTAACGTCGCGCCCGACATGGTCGTGCCGTGTGCTTTGGTAGGCGCCAAGCTCCCCGGCATCGACATCAAGAAGGCAAAAGTGCGCGGCGTCGAGAGCTTCGGCATGCTCTGCTCGGCCCGCGAACTGGGACTTTCCGAGGATCATGGCGGCCTGCTGCCGCTGCCGTCCGATGCCCCCATCGGCCAGGACATCCGCCAGTACCTGAATCTCGACGACGCGCTGATCACGCTGAAGCTCACGCCGAACCGCGCCGATTGCCTGTCGCTTACCGGCATCGCGCGCGAGGTCGCCGCTCTGACCGGCGCCCCGCTGACGCTGCCCGAGGTCGCGCCGGTTGCGCCCGTGCACGAAGAGACGCGCCAAGTGGTGCTCGACGCACCTGCCGCCTGCCCGCGTTACTGCGGTCGCATCGTGCGCGGCGTCAATGCCAAGGCACCGACGCCCGACTGGATCAAGCAGCGCATCGAACGCTGCGGCGTGCGTTCCATTTCTGCGCTGGTCGACGTCACCAATTACGTGATGCTCGAACTCGGCCAGCCGCTGCACGCCTTCGATGATGCCGAACTCGCAGGCGCCATTCATGTGCGCTATCCGAAGGCAGGCGAGCAGCTGCTCTTGCTCAACGAGCAGACGGTCACGCCGACCGCGGACACCGCGCTGATCACCGACGAAAGTAAGCCGCTGGCGCTGGCCGGCATCATGGGCGGTGAACACTCTGGCATTTCGGATGCCACGCAGGACCTGTTCCTCGAAAGCGCCTTCTTCGCACCCGTCGCCATCGCGGGCAAGGCCCGTGCGCTGGGCTTCTCAAGCGACGCGTCGTATCGCTACGAGCGTGGCGTTGACTTCGAACTGCAGCGCAAGGCACTGGAGCGGGCGACGCAGCTCATCATAGACTTTTGCGGCGGCCGCCCCGGCCCCGTCATCGAAGCCGTCGCGCCGGAGGAACTTCCCAAGCGGCTGCCGGTGCATCTGCGCACTGCGCGCGCTGCCCGCGTGATCGGCATTCCGCTGCAGGCCGATCAGGTCGAGAAGCTGATCGGCGGGTTGCACTTCGCGTTCACGCGCAAGGGCGACGAGTTTGTCGTGACACCGCCGTCGCACCGCTTCGACATCGAGATCGAGGAAGACCTGATCGAGGAGATTGCGCGGCTGCATGGCTACGACAACGTGCCGTCGGCCCCCCCGCGCGGCGCATTGGCGATGATGCCCAGCGCCGAGACGCGCCGATCGGCGATGCAGGTGCGCCGCCTCGTCGCCGAGCGCGGCTACCATGAAGTCGTCAATTACAGTTTCGTCGAAGCCGCCTGGGAGGCGGATTTCGCCGGCAACACCGAACCGATCGACCTGGCGAATCCGATCGCCAGCCAGATGGGTGTGATGCGCACCACACTGATCAGCGGGCTGGTCAACACCGTGATTGCGAACCGCAAGCGCCAGACCGAACGCGTGCGCGCCTTCGAGGTGGGACGCTGCTTCATGCGCGACGCCGGGGTGACGGGCGGGGTCCCCGGCTTCCGTCAACCGGTGCGTCTGGCCGCCATCGCGGCCGGCAGCGCGCTGCCCGAGCAATGGGGCATGCCGTCGCGAAAGGCCGACTTCTTCGACATCAAGGGCGATTTGGAGGCGCTGTTCGCGCCCCGCCAGTTGCGCTTCGAGGCCGCCGTACATCCGGCATTGCACCCGGGCCGCTCGGCAGCCGTGATACTGGACGGCGAGCATATCGGCGTCGTCGGCGAAATCCATCCGCTCTGGGTGCAGAAGTACGAACTGGGTGTCGCACCCGTGGTCTTCGAGGTGCATCTGGATGCGCTGCTGGTTGCCGCGATGCCGGCGTACAGCGAGGTCTCCCGGTTCCCGTCGGTGGTGCGGGACATTGCGCTGGTCGTCGGCCAAGCGCAGGCTCTTCAGCCGCTTCTGGACGCGCTGCATGAGGCGGCGCCGGCCTTCGTTCGTGGCATCGAACTGTTCGACGTATTCCAGGGCAAGGGCCTCGCCGAAGGGCAAAAAAGCCTTGCGTTCCGGGTAGTTATGCAAGATACTGAACGCACTCTGGCCGACGTTGAAGTGGATGTGGCAATCACGCAACTGGTCGAAACCGCGAAGCTTCGTTTCGGCGCTGCGCTGAGGAATTGAGGGAACGGGGAGCAAGAATGACGCTGACGAAGGCTGAACTGGCCGATCTGCTGTTCGAGAAGGTCGGGCTCAACAAGCGGGAAGCGAAGGACATGGTGGAGGCCTTCTTCGAGGAAGTGCGAACGTCGCTGGAAAGCGGCGACACCGTCAAGCTCTCGGGCTTCGGCAACTTCCAGTTGCGCGACAAGCCGCAGCGGCCCGGCCGCAACCCCAAGACCGGCGAGGAAATCCCGATCACCGCGCGACGCGTGGTGACCTTCCATGCCAGCCAGAAACTGAAAAGCACCGTCGAGAACCTGAAGCTCCATGGCGACGCACGCGCCGAATAACACCAAGGACGATCTGCCTCCGATCCCTGCCAAGCGCTACTTCACGATCGGTGAGGTGAGCGAGTTGTGCGGAGTGAAGCCGCACGTACTGCGCTACTGGGAACAGGAGTTCACCCAGCTCAAGCCGGTCAAGCGCCGCGGCAATCGCCGCTACTATCAGCACCACGAAGTGCTGCTGGTGCGTCGCATTCGCGAGCTGCTCTATCGCGAAGGCTTCACCATCAGCGGGGCGCGCAACCGCCTCGACGAGTTGCCCGCCAAGGTGGAAGTGCGCGAGATGCCGATCGCCACCACCTTGTCTCCCTTGGCCCTGCGCGCCGAATTGGCGAGCATCATAGATTTCCTGCGCGCGTAAGGCACACGGTTCGCGCAACGCTGCTATAATCCGCGGCTCGTCGGGGCGTAGCGCAGCCTGGTAGCGCACTTGCATGGGGTGCAAGGGGTCGCGAGTTCGAATCCCGCCGCCCCGACCAGTAATACCAAGGGTTTCCGAGCGTCGCCGGAAACCCTTTTTCTTTATTTTTGGCGTTAGGGGAACCGCTGGGGGAACCAGCGTCGATTCCAGAGGCGTGTTCTGTCGTATTCCGAAGGTGGCAACCACCCTTCGCAGGTGCGAAGTACGGTGCAGACGGAAGATGGGGCCTCAATATCGTCCCTCAGGTAATCTTTGTGCTTCGAGTCCATCTCACACGAGATGTTTGCTTGCTGTCACTTCTTGTGGCGCTGTCGTTCGCGCGCTAAGGAAAGTGAGACGGCTTTCCTTGTTAAGCCGAGTCGCAGGGCGATCTTAGTTTGATTGCCATAGCCGTTTTCCTGCAGGTGCTTGATCTTCTCAAGGGTCGACATGCTGACCCATTCGTAAGCCTGTTTTCTTACTTCCGTTCGATCATCGTCGGTGTAGATGCCTCTCTTGAGAACGTTGAGCCACACCCATCTCACTTGGCAAAGTGTCTCATCGAAAGCGGCCTTACGACGCAGGTCGTTGCGATAACGCCGGCGTGATTCCAAAGAGCGGCGCGGGTTGTGTTCTTCGCAGAGACAACTACTCAGCGTTCTCGGTGGCGGCTGGTCGCCTGGAATGGGCGTCTTACCCGCGAGTGCGACTTCATTTCTAAACCGAACGGGGTCGGCGTTGGGGGGCTTCTTGCCAACGATTTCTGCCGCTGCAGCGAACTCATCGTCACGCAATTGCTCCTCAATTACGCCGAGGAGCATCTCCTCTACCTCGCGAGATCCGATTCCGTAATCGCGCAGGATTCGGTAATCGAGCGCCGCGACATATGGGCTGAGCAAGCGGGGCAGAAGAAATGGGTCCTCTGGGCCCTTTCTGTTGTGTGCGGCAAGTATTTCTTCGAACAGTTCTTTCGCCTTGTTCTTTATTCGCGGACTCAAGGGAGGCCTTTCTACCTCCATAAGCAGGTGCGCGTAGAGCTTATCCCTCTTGAGGCCTGAATACACTGCGGCTTGTTCTTCGGATTGGCGCCAGCATAGTTGGCAGAAACCCAATTCGTAAGACTTCAGGAACGATCTCGCCCTTGGGCGCTTCGGAAGGCGAGCGTCGTTGGCGACCCTGAGCAATGTCTTCGTTGGCATATCTAGAAGCCTATACGCTGTCCTATGGCGTGTCCACATTGTTGACATTGAGTTGCTCCATTCCTTCGACATCGTTGGTTACGATCGCTCCAGTCGAATTTTGGGGCGGGCGCCAATGACAAACCTTGAGTTGATTCAGCTGCGTTTCCCACATCGCGCGTTGTTGACGTTGTTAGAGGCATGTCAATTGCTGGGTATTTGTGCCGCGACAGCCCGAAATCAGATTTGCTTGAAGACTTTCCCTGTACCGGTAATCAAGGTCAACAAGCGATCCTACTTATCAGTTATTGATCTGGCCGAATATCTCGATGGGATGGTGGTGGCTTGTAGAGGATCAACGGAGGACGCGGTGACACGTCCGGCGCCTTGTGCTCTTCGTATTGGCAAGCCGATTATTGCCAAGCAGCAGACGAGAAAACTTGGAGGCAAACTTGAAGCGACGCCCCCCAAAGACCGGCGCAAGATCGAAGCAGATTGACCCGATCGGCCTTACTCAGCGACAAGTCGTCTGCGAATTGCTTCCGGAAATTATGGCCCTTCGTATGGCTGGTGTTGGTTTCGACCAGATTGCTGCCATATTGAGAGGGAAGGGCATGAAGCTTCGTGGCGATACCCTTCGGCAGTACTATTTTCGCGAAAAGTCCTTGGTCGCCGACAGCACCAACAGTCTCGTCGCGAAAGCACTCTTCGTCTTGGTGTCGGCGGCCGGTAGGGCTGGTGTTGGTCAGCGTCCTGAAGTTGTCTTGGACATAACACCAGGTAGCGGAGACGAGTGGCTGCACTAAGTGGATTCTTGTACTGGAGGTTGTCGACCACCGCTGTATCGGCTTCTTAAGCTAGGCATGCAGCACCCTGTAGACGCCTTTCCTCTCAGCCACGATGAGCTTCCTCATATTGCAAGTTGATACGGCCATCGCCACTTTGCTCTTCCAGTCCTTCAAGTCCATTTCCTGAATCGAATGAAACTTTGTGTGCCACCTTTCCGCCAGCTCGGCGGTGACCAGCTTCTCGTCCGGACGGGTA